>JAZNQG010000173.1:0-2968 GCA_045590035.1 Clostridia bacterium | reverse complement strand
GTTATCGGTCAGGGACTTCCGATTCTTTTACCTAAGGGTGCAAGAATCATTCAGCTTTTACAGAGATTTGTAGAAGACGAAGAACAAAAAAGAGGCTGGCAGCTTACAAAAACTCCGTTTATGGCAAAGAGTGACCTTTATAAAATCTCAGGACACTGGGATCATTACAGAGACGGAATGTTTGTTTTGGGCGATCCTGAAAGCGACAAGGAAGTATTTGCGCTCCGCCCGATGACTTGTCCGTTCCAGTATCAGGCGTTTTTAAATAGGGGACGCTCATACAGAGACCTACCGATGAGACTTAGCGAAACATCAACACTTTTCAGAAATGAAGCATCTGGCGAAATGCACGGACTTATCCGTGTCAGACAGTTCACAATCTCAGAAGGACATTTAATGTGTACTCCCGAACAACTTGCTGACGAATTTAAGGGTTCACTTGAGCTTGCAATTTATATGCTTAAAACTCTTGGTCTTTATGAAGATGTGTCATACAGATTCTCACAGTGGGATCCCGATGACAGAGAAAAGTATATCGGAACTGATGAACAGTGGGCAGAGGCTCAGGGTATTATGAAGGAAATCCTTGACAACCTTGAAATTCCGTATGCAATCGGCGTTGGTGAAGCTGCATTCTACGGTCCGAAGCTTGATATTCAGATTAAGAATGTTCACGGAAAAGAAGATACTCTTATCACAATCCAGATTGACCAGATGTTAGCCGAAAAGTTTGGTATGGAATATGTTGATAAGGACGGCACAAGAAAGAATCCGTATATTATTCACAGAACTTCAATCGGTTGCTATGAAAGAACATTGGCACTTTTGATTGAGAAATATGCAGGTGCGTTCCCGTTATGGCTTGCTCCTGTTCAGATTAAACTTTTGCCGATTGCTGACAGACACTTGGATTATGTATATGAAGTTAAAAAAGAACTCGAAAAATCAGGTATTATAAGAGTCGAAATTGATGACAGATCTGAAAAAATCGGTTACAAAATCCGTGAGGCGCAGTTAGAAAAAGTTCCTTATATGATTTTGGTTGGCGACAAGGATATTGAAAACAATGTTATCTCTGTTCGTTCAAGAAAAGATGGAGACATCGGCAGCATGAAGGTAGAGGAATTTATTAAAAAAGCACTTGACGAAATCAACAATAAGACACTTTAAGTGAAATAAGTCCTCAAATATCACCTTTATTTGAGGACTTTCACATATAATATCAAATCTGCATAACTTATTATGCGGAGGAAGATATTATGAGAATGTGGTTAAGAAAAAAGAGAAGATATAAATGGTTTGCAGTATTATTACTCCTGTTGGTTATTACGGTTATATTTATATTCTTTAAAAGGTGCGAGCCTGTATTTAAGGAAAGAGCAGTTGACACAGCAGCACAAAATGCAAAAAATATGATAGATGATGTTGTGTGTGATGTTATAAAAGACGGAGATTATATAAAAGAATCGGCATTGGGAGACATTACATATTGTGATATAGATACATATTCTTTAAATAAATTAAGAACAGATGTTTCTAATGCTATTTCTGATAAAATTTCTAAAAATTACTATACAACTGTTTATATTTCTTTGGGAAGCCTCTTTAATAACGCATCTATTCAAGGGTATGGTCCAAGAATACCTGTAAGAATCTATTTTGGAAGCGTGTCAAGAGTTGATATAAAAGACGAATTTATATCGGCAGGAATTAACCAGACAAAATACAGAGTATCTTTAGATATTAATGTAAGTGTATCGGTTATATCGTTTCTTTATTCAGAATCAAGAGAAATAGTAATAAATGTTCCGGTAACGGAAAGAATATTAGTCGGAAAAGTTCCAAGTTACTATATTCAGGGAAAAGGATAAATTATGTCAAAACAAGAGATTATTGAAAGAATTGAATTCTTAAGAAAAACCTTAGAGTATCACAACAAAAGATATTATGTAGACGATTCGCCCGAAATCAGCGATTTTGAGTATGACCGTCTTCTTCGTGAGCTTGAAATTTTAGAAGAAGAAAATCCTGAGCTTAAAAGTCCGCTTTCACCGACTGTAAGAGTAGGCGGAAAGCCTGTAAGCAGTTTTCCTGAAGTTGTTCATAATGTAAAAATGGAGAGCCTTCAGGACGCATTTTCTTTTGATGAACTAAGAGATTTTGACAAAAGAGTAAGGGAAATCTCTAATCCTACCTACGTTGTAGAACATAAAATTGACGGTTTATCTGTGTCTTTGGAGTATGTAAACGGAGAATTCAAAAGAGGTTCAACCCGTGGTGATGGTATAGTCGGCGAAGATGTAAGCGAAAACATAAAAACTATACAGTCTGTTCCCTTAAGACTTACAAAACCTTTAACAATAGAAGTTCGCGGCGAAGTGTATATGCCGAGAGAGAGCTTTATTAAGCTTAATCAGGAAAGGGAAGAGAGGGAAGAGCCTTTATTTGCAAATCCCAGAAATGCAGCGGCAGGCTCACTCCGTCAGCTTGATTCTAAAATTACAGCCGAGAGAAAGCTTGATATTTTTGTTTTTAATATTCAAAGCATTGAAGGCATTGAAATTAAAACACACTTAGATGGTTTAAGCCTTTTAAAAGAGCTTGGATTTAAGACAATTTTAAATGATAAAGTATTCAATACAATAGAAGAAGCCATAGAAGAAATTGAAGCTATTGGTGATAAAAGGGGCGATTTGCCATTTGATATTGATGGTTCTGTTATTAAGGTAAATGAGCTGTCTTTACGAGATGAACTTGGCTCCACATCAAAGTATCCAAAATGGGCAATTGCATATAAGTTTCCTGCGGAAAGAAAGGAAACAAAGATTTCAGATATTAAAATTCAGGTTGGAAGAACAGGTGTTTTAACACCGTTAGCATACTTAGAACCTGTTAAAATCGCGGGTTCTACAGTTTCACGTGCAACACTCCATAATTACGATTATATTGCCGAAAAGGATATAAAAAT
>JAZNQG010000172.1:0-23681 GCA_045590035.1 Clostridia bacterium | reverse complement strand
GACGACAGAAACGACAACTTAACAGTTATCGTAGGAGGCACAACAGAAACTGAAGGCGAAGTTGAAGATCCTGGCGAATGGGAAGATCCGACAAGAGTATTTACAGACGTTCCCAAGAGCCACTGGGCAATGGAAGCTGTTGAAGCACTTTACGAAAAGGGTATCGTAGGCGGCAAGGGCGATGGCTCATTTGCTCCTAACCAGTTAATCACTCGTGAAGAGTTCGCAAGCATGGTTTCTAAGGCATTCGGTTTCGCTCCGAAGAATACAAGAATGGTATTTGAAGACGTAAGAACAGGTGCTTGGTATGAAAACTCTGTTTACGCTCTTGCTGAAAACGGCATCGTATCAGGTGTTGCAAAGTATCAGTTCGGTGTAGGTCAGACTATCACAAGACAGGATATGACTGTAATCCTTTATAACGTAATTAAGGACAGCGCAGTTGAAGATGTTCGTGATTACAAGAACTTCAAAGACCAGGCTAAGATTTCTTCTTACGCAGCTGAAGCAGTAGAATTTATGTATAAAGCAGGCTTTGTAAGCGGTATGGAAGACGGTACATTCTCACCGTTCGGCGGCACAACAAAGGCTATGGCAGCATACATGATTTACTCACTTATTAAATAAGTAAAATAAAATTTCGGCACACTTTTTAAAAAGTGTGCCGTTTTTTATGTTTTGATTTTTGAACAAAAACTCTTTACTTTAAATGGAAAATGTTATACAATATGAATAACAAAGATATTTCTTTAAAAGGAAGGGATTGAAGAAAATGAAAAGATTTATTTCTTGTGTTATTGCATGTGTAATTATGGTATCATGTTTCGTACCTGTTGCATTTGCAAGCGATTTAGGCTATAGCTACGGCGAGCCCGTAAAGTATAAGCCGACTATCACCGAGACTCATACCGAACTTTCCTTAACCAGCTGGGAAGACGGAAGACCTATCGTTATGGTATCTGCGAACGGCAGTGGTTTGACCGTTACATCAATCGTTGATATTAACAAGCAGGAAGTTATCCACGAGTTCCATCATACATGGGGCGGATATGCTTATAACGGCTGTGTTTCTGATGACGGCGTTATGTACTGGGGCTCGGGCTCTATGATTGCAAAATATGATCCGAGAACCAAAGAGCTTTCTGAGTTCTGCTACCCGAAAATTTGGGAACACGCAGGTTTTGGCGGTTTGATTATCGATAACGAAAGAGAATGTCTCTTTATGACAGACTCAAACTACGGTCATGTTATAAGAATTGAAGAAGCAACAGGCGAGCAGAGAGTTCTTGCCGATATGTCAAAAATCGGATGGGTAACAGGTACCGACATAGGTCAGGTGGGCGATTACCTTTATACATCAGGTAACTCCACAACCGAAGAAGGTACAGCAAACCTTTGGAAAATCCACAAGGATACAGGTGAAGCTACAAAAATACCCAACTTTGACGACAAATTGTATAAGTCTGTATCAGAATGTAAGGATATAGGCAAATATGTCTATGCTACATTCTCAACTAAGGACGGTACATATTCAAAGGCTCATGTCTATGACACAGAAAAAGAAGAGTGGACAGATGTTACATTTGACTACAAGCAGTCAATGACATCGGAAATCCACGATGGCAAGAGAGCTTTCCTTTGGGATAATTATATCCACACAATCGACGAGAATTTAAATATTGAGCATTATCCCGACTTAAAGTATACATCATACTTCAGAGGCACAGGTCCGTGGGTTGAATTAGACGACCCTGAGCTTCCGGGTTTTTCATTCCTTACAGCTCAGTTTAACGGAAATATCTATATCTATAACCTTAACGCAACAGAGGTTAAAAAGGTTAATGTGACATTAACAGGCACACCGCTTCCGCACAGAATTTCCTATGTAAATCCTGCTGACGATTTACTTTACATCGGCGGATATAAGGCAGCAATCGGTGTTGCGTATGACACAAAAACAGGCGAAATGAAAAACTTCCCCTGCGACCAGCCCGAAGGTATGACACACGACCCCGAAACAGGCATTTTCTACCACGGCGACTATTCAGGCGCTATGATTCGTTCGATTGACTCCAAAAAGCCGATGGAAAATAAGACATATAATTTTGGTGAAGACGGCGGCACAATTTACTACGGTCAGCTTGGAAGCGAACAGGACAGACCCTATGACTTAGAGATTGTAGGAAGAGAGCTCTATGTAGCAACTCAGCCGAAAGCAGGTGCATTGGGCGGCGGTGCACTTTCGTGGGTAAACCTTGACACAGGCGAAATGACTGTAAAGCAGGATATTATCCCCATGCACTCACTTATTACAATCACAGAAAAAGATGGAATTGTTTACGGTACAACATCTGTAACACGAGGCACAGCGGCAACTGTTGCAAAGGGTGCAGCAAAGATATTTAAGTTTGATACAAAGACAAAGGAGCTTATAAAGGTAGAAGATTTTAAGGTCGATGGAGTTAAGGGAAATATCTCATCGGTTCACGCGTTAGAGTTTACTCCCGACGGCGAAAGACTATTCGGCTGGACACACGGTATCTTCTTTGAGCTTGACCCCGAAACACTTTTAGTAAAGAATGCTAATGTCTACGGTCAGGTTTATACCGATGTAGGTGACGGTGAACAGCTCTGGCACGAAAAGAAGATTTACTTTGACGAATCGGGCTATATGATAATGGACGGCAAAGCTATCGACTTAGAAACCTTAGAGGTTGTAGTAGAAGCTCCGACATTAGACGGCGAAAGCCTTGGCTTCTTCGCAGGCTTTGACCAGAGAGGCAACGCATGGTTCGTAGGAAGCGATACATCACCCAGTATGGTGCCTGTATATCGCACAAAGAAAACAGATGAAATTTACTTTAAAACAGGTGACGACAAGATTTATGTAAACGGCATAGAAAAGCCCTTTGCATCATATATGGAAAACGGCGTTACAATGGTTGCAATGAGAAAATTGGCTGAAATTATCGGCGGAAGCGTAGGTTACATCCACCCCGAAAGACTTGCAACTCTTACAAATACTGCAGGAAAGATGCTTTCATACTACACAAGAGACGGCAGGGTTTTGATAGACGGAAATGATGCAGGCTTTAATATGACTGCAAAAGACGGAGTTTCCTTTATTCCATTCGAGAGAATGTGTGAATTCTTAGGCAAAAAGGCAGTCACAAAAGACGGTCTTAACTATGTAGAATAATTCTTTTGGCGAAAAACACATTATAACAATTAAACAACAAGGAGAAAAGATTATGATTTCTAAGGCAAAATGGATTAAAGGAAATTGTGAAAATCCCATATTTTCCAAAAAACTAACCTTAGAGGGTGCGGTTTTATCCGCTACCCTCTCTGTTACAAGTATGGGTGTTTACAATGCGTATATTGACGGAAAAAGAGTAGGGGACTATGTAATGACTCCCGGTTGGACAAACTATCACTCACATATTCAGTATCAGGAATATGATGTAGCTGATATGTTAAAGGACGGCTCTGTTTTAAAAATCAACACAGGTAACGGCTGGGCTGCAAGCCGTGTAGGACTTTCGGAAATTGAGTCTTCATACCAGAACCACGTAGCTCTTATTTTCAGCCTTGATATTGAGTATGAAAACGGCAAAAAGGTTACAATCATATCCGATGAAGATACCGATGTATTCTCTTCCCAAACCGTTTATACCGACATCTATCACGGTGAAATAATTGATAGACGTCTTAAAGAAGAATATAAAGGCAAAGCGGTTTTAGATGACGGAATAACCTTGAAAACAAAGATTATCCCGCAGGTCGGCGAATATATAAAGGAAATGGAAACAGTCCGTCCCGTTTCGGTATTCAAAACTCCCAAGGACGAGTGGGTTGTTGATTTCGGACAGAATATCACAGGCTATGTAAAGGTCAAGGTTTCGGGAAAAGCGGGGGACGAGATAGTATTCCGCCACGGCGAAGTATTAAATCCCGACGGCACCTTCTATAATGAAAACTACCGAGGTGCAAAGGCAGAAGCTAAGTATATTTTAGGTTCGGAATATGAAGAATTTAAACCGCAGTTTACCTTCTATGGCTTTAGATACATCTGTCTTGATTCTTTCCCGGGAGAGCCTGGAAAAGAAAATTTTGAAGCGATTGAAGTTCATTCCGATATGAAGAGAACAGGTAGCTTTTCTTGCGGATTTGAGCCTTTAAACCGCCTTTACAGCAACATTATCTGGGGACAGAAGGATAACTTTCTGGACGTTCCGACAGACTGCCCGCAGCGTGATGAACGCCTCGGCTGGACAGGTGACGTGCTTGCATTTATAAAGACTGCGGCTATTAACTTTGATGTTGAAAAGTTCTTTAAAAAGTGGTTTATGGATATGCGGTCAGAACAGTCGGAAATTGGTGAAATCCCAGCTGTAATTCCACTCTGTGTCAGAAGCCGAAAACAGCGTGTATCAACAGGCTGGGCGGATGTATGCTTAGTTGCTCCGTGGGAAATTTACATGGCATACGGCGATAAATCGGTGTTGGAAGAGAACTTTGACTGTATGCAAAAGTGGATTGAATATATGCACGCTTTTGGAGACGAAGAATATCTCTGGATAGGCGGCGAACATTTTGGCGACTGGCTAGGTATGGACGCTCCGTCAGGCTCATACAAGGGAAGCACAGACGAAGACTTTATCGCATCCTGCTATTTCCACTATTCGACTTCGCTTTTGGTTAAAATCGGTAAGATTTTAGGAAAAGATATGTCTCATTATGAAGATATGGCTGAAAAAATAAAGAAGGCTCTTACCGAGAGATTTATAGAAAATGGACTTCCCATAAGCCGTACACAGACAGCTTGTGTACTTTTAATCCATATGGGACTTACAGACGACGAAGATAAGGTTGCAAAGCTTTTAATGGATATTATAAAGGAAAACGGCAACACCTTAACAACAGGCTTTATCGGAACTCCGCATCTTTTACATACTTTAACAAAGACAGGCAACACAAAGACTGCATATGACCTTTTACTCTATGATGGATTCCCCTCATGGCTCTATCAGGTTAAAAAGGGTGCTACAACTATGTGGGAGCACTGGGATTGTATAAAGGAAGACGGAAGCTTCTGGAGTCGTGATATGAACTCATTTAATCACTATGCTTACGGCTCGGTTTACTCCTGGATATTCGGTGTTGCGGCAGGCATCAAGCCGACAGAACCCGCATATAAAAAGATTTCGGTAAAACCGCATCCCGATAAGCGTCTTACATATATCGATGCAGGAATTGAAACAAGAATGGGCAAAATTCGCTCATCATGGGTATATATGCAGGGCTTTATCCGTTACGAAATTGATATTCCCGACGGTATCGAAGCCGAGATTTCACTACCCGATGGACAGACTGCCAAAGTATTTGGCGGAAAACATATATTCCATACCGACGAAGTATAAAAAAGAAAGGATGATATTAATGAAAAAAGTCATTTCATTTGCTATCGCAACTATTATGGCACTTTCAATGCTTGTTCCCGTTGCATTTGCGGACAGCAACGTAGCTTTTAGCTATGGAACACCTGTTAAAATGGGACCCACCATTACAGAATCACATACCGAGCTTTCCTTAACAAGCTGGGAAGACGGAAGACCGATTGTTTTGGTTTCGGCAGACGGCGGAAACGAGAGAATCACAACCGTCATTGATATTAACAAGGCAGAAATCATACACGAATTCCATCACGATTGGGGCGGATATGCATATAACGGCACCGTTTCTGATGACGGCGTTATGTATTGGGGTTCTTTTAAGTCATTGGCAAAATATGACCCTAAAACAAAAGAGCTCACAGAATTTGCTAAAATGCCCGTTGAACAGTGGTCAAGCTTTGGCGGAATTGTTATCGATAATGAAAGAGAAGCTCTTTTTGCAACAGAGTCAAGTGAAGGCCTGGTTATGAGAATCGACGAAAAAACAGGCGAACTCAAAATCCTTGCAGATATGTCCAAAGACGCATTTGTCGGAGGAGGTCATATAGGTCAGGTGGGCGATTATATCTATACATCAGGTACTCCTGCCGATAAGACAAAGTCTGTACACGTCTGGAAAATCCATAAGGATACAGGCGAATACCAGATGATAGAAAACCCGACCGATAAATTTTATTCGAGCATATCTCGTGGCAGTCATATAGGTAAATACTTTTTTGCTATCTTTACTTCTGAAGACGGCAGCATCGCACACATTTACGACACCGAAAAAGAAGAGTGGACAGATGTCACATTTAACTACAAAACATCTATGATGTCGGAAATCCACGATGGAAAAAGAGCATTCCTTTGGGATAATATAATCCATACAATCGACGAAAACTTAAATATCGTTGAGTATCCCGACCAGTATTATACATCGCATCTTCGCGGTACAGGTCCGTGGGTAGAGCTCGATGACCCTGAACTTCCCGGATATTCATTCTTAACCGCACAGTTTAACGGAAATATCTATATTTATAACCTACAGGCTAAAGCGGTTAAAAAGCTTGATGTAGAGCTTACAGGAACACCGCTTCCGCACAGAATTTCCTATGTAAATCCTGCTGACGATTTACTCTATATTGGCGGATTTAAGGCAGGCTTTGGTGCAGCAGTTGACACAAAAACAGGCAAAGTTGCAGGATTCTTCCCCTGCGATCAGCCCGAAGGTATGACACACGATAAAGAGACAGGCATTTTCTACCACGGCGACTATTCGGGTGCACATATTTATCACATCGATTCATCCAAAAAGTTTGCAAAAGACTTAAAGGCTACCGCCGAAAATGGTATGAAGGACGAGTATGCGACCTATTACTACGGCTCTTTAGGTCATGATCAGGACAGACCCTTCGATTTGGAGATTGTAGGCCGTGAGCTTTATGCGGGCACACTTGTATATGGCGGAATGGCGACAGGCGGTGCGCTTTCATATGTAAATCTTGACACAGGTGAAATGAAGGTGTATCAGGACTTTGTTGAAGACCATTCGGTGCTTACAATCACTCAAAAGGACGGAATTATCTACGGCACAACTACAGTAACCAAGAACATTCAATCAGAACCTGCAAAGGGTGCGGCTAAGATTTTTACTTTTGATACCAAAACAAAGGAATTTTTGAAAATTGTAGATTTCAAGGTTGACGGCATTGACGGCGATATTGCATCTGTTCATGCATTAGAGTTTACTCCCGATGGCGAAAGACTCTTCGGCTGGACACACGGAATTTATTTTGAATTAGACCCTGAGACACTTTTGGTGAAAAGAGCAAATATCTATAATAAAGACGGCGTTTATGCCGATGTAGGCTTTGGTGAACAGCTCTGGCACGAGGCTAAGATTTATTTTGACGAATCGGGACTTATGGTAATGGGCGGAATGTTAGCTGGCGAGGTTGTAGACCCCGAAACTTTGGAAATTGTTATATCAGCTCCAAAGATTGACGGCGAAAAAACGGGCTTCTTTGCAGGCTTTGACCAAAGGGGCGACGCGTGGTTTGTTGATGAATCTTGTATTACATACAAGATTCCCGTAACCCGCAGCCAAAAAGCAGATGAAATCTACTTTAAAACAGGAGACAATAAGATTTATGTAAACGGCATAGAAAAGCCTTTTGCATCCTACACTGAAAATGGTGTAACAATGGTTGCAATGAGAAAATTAGCTGAAATTATCGGCGGAAGCGTTGGATACATCCACCCTGAAAGACTTGCAACTTTAACTAATGCAGGCGGCAAGATGCTTTCATTCTACACAAGAACAGGTGAAGTTTTGATAGGTAATGAAAAAGCGGACTTTAATATGACTGCAAAAGACGGAGTTACCTTTATTCCGTTCGAGAGAATGTGTGAGTTTTTAGGCAAGAAGGCAGTCACAAAAGACGGTCTTAACTATGTAGAATGATTCTTTTGGCGAAAAACACACAAAGCGCAGAAAACAAATTAAAAGACCTTGATACTTAAAGTATCAAGGTCTTTTTTGTGTGTAAATATTATCTTTTATAAACAGGCTCGCAGGTTAAGTTAATACCGAGCTTTTTAAATGTTCTTTCATCCACCTGAGATAAAAGCACGGTAGAATGTGCTTCTGTGCATCTTAGGCTTGAAAGCTCGTCCAATGCTTTTTTTGCAGTTTCGTCTGTAACTGCACAGATTGAAAGAGCAATCAATGTTTCGTCCATATGAAGTCTTGGGTTTTTGCTTCCGAAATGGTCGGTTTTCAAGCTCTGCAAAGGCTCTAAAACTTCGGGTGAGATAAGATGTATTTCATCATCAAGCCCTGCAAGCTCCTTTAAAGCATTTAAAAGTGCCGCACTTGATGCGCCAAGCAGGGGAGTAGTCTTTCCTGTTACGATTTTGCCGTTTGGAAGCTCAATCGCACACGCAGCATTTCCTGTCATTTCTGCTCTTTCAAGCGCTGCGCCTACAACCTGACGGTCGGAAACATCAACCTCTGCCTGCTTCATTATAAGCTGCATTTTAGAAACGGTTTCAAGACTGCATTTTCCGTTTGTCTTGTCCTTTAATACATGATAGTATCTTCTGATAATTTCGTCCTTTGATGCTTTTCTTACCACTTCGTCGTCAATAATGCAGTTGCCTGCCATATTAACGCCCATATCTGTCGGAGATTTGTATGGGCTTTCGCCAAGGATTTTTTCAAAAATTGCATTTAAAACAGGGAAAACTTCAATGTCTCTGTTATAGTTTACGGTGGTTTCTCCGTAGGCTTCCAAGTGGAACGGGTCAATCATATTAACATCGTTTAAGTCAACAGTTGCCGCCTCGTATGCCAAGTTTATATCATGCTTTAAGGGTAGGTTCCAGATGGGGAAGGTCTCGAACTTTGCATATCCCGCCTTTACGCCACGCTTGTTTTCGTGGTAAAGCTGAGAAAGACAAGTCGCCATCTTTCCGCTTCCGGGGCCTGGAGCTGTAACAACAACGATAGGGCGGGTTGTTTCGATATAGTCATTTTTTCCGAACCCATCGTCACTTACGATATGCTCAATATCTGACGGGTACCCTTCAATTATATAATGTAAAAATACAGGGACTCCCATATTTTCAAGTCTTGACTTAAAAACATCTGCCGCAGCCTGACCTGAATAACGTGTGATAACAACACTTCCAATCAGAAGTCCGAGATTTTTAAATGCATCAATAAGCCTTATTGTATCAAGGTCGTAGGTTAAGTTATAGTCGCTTCTTACCTTGTTTTTAACAATGTCTTCTGCACTTATGGCAATTACAATTTCGAGCTTGTCCTTTAATTGCATAAGCATCTTAATCTTACTGTCAGGCTCGAAGCCGGGTAAAACTCTCGAAGCGTGATAATCGTCAAATAATTTTCCGCCCAACTCAAGATAGAGCTTGTCCCCGAAATTGTGAACACGCTCTCTTATATATCTTGACTGCAGAGTCTGATATTTTTCGTTGTCAAATCCGATTTTCTTCTTCATGGTCCGACCCCTTTAACCTTAATATATCAATTATACTACTTTAATAAAAATTTTTCAAGATGTAAATAACAAAAAAGCAATGTTTTTAAACATTGCTTTTTTGTAGTCTGGACATTTTTAACGTCTCATTTTATTTCATTTTATTGTACGCCATAATAGCCGCTTCTTCTGAAATAGTGCATCCCATTTTGTAGATGGGCGTTTTGGAAATCACGGTATCCAAAGTATCCAAAAGCTCTGCCATCTGGTTTCTTGACTGGGGACGGAGAGTCTGGTTTAAAACAAGAGTTACCGCTTCGTCTTTGGAGATTTCTTCTATATGATTTTTTGTATCTCTTTCGATAAAGCAGATTCCCTGAAGGTCAGATTCTATATTTAAATTAAGGTCGGTTTTTCCGCTCCAGGGCGTACCGTAGACCTTTATGCCGTTATCGGTTATGCGGATTGCGGGCTTATCGTCATTTAAAATCTCGGCTTTTCCCGGGAATGCCTTTAGCCAAAGACCTGTGTGAGTGGATTTTCCGACTCCGCTTGCGGCTGAAAAAAGGTATGCCTTTCCGTCCATTGTAACGGCTGATGAATGAAGTACAAGACCTTTAAAGGAAATTAAAGCATCGTAAAAAACGGCACCCGTCCATATGTATTCGTGCTGGTCGAGAGTCAGGTGTGGTGCTTCCTTCTGCTTGGCTTCTAAAAAGCTGTCAGAAAGATAAACCGTAACATCAGGTTTTACATCTTCACCTGTTTTATATACCGCAGCCTGCTTTATTAGGGTTTCTCTTTTATAACCCATATCGACATTAAGCCCTACAATTTTATGCATATTCACGTTATTTTGCCCCTTTATTTTAAAATTCCCGACACAACTCGGTCGTTGCCCGACAAATCTTTAATTACCGAAATGTCGGTAAAATTCTTTTCCATTAAAGCCGAAACTTCTTCTCCTTGGTCAAATCCGATTTCAAAGGCTAACAGCCCGCCTTTATTTAAAATCTTTGGTGCGATACCTATGATTCTTCTATAAAATATAAGCCCGTCTTCTCCGCCGTCAAGTGCTAAATACGGTTCAAAATCCTTGACATCGGTCATCAGTGTCGGAATTACATCGGTTCTTATGTATGGCGGATTTGATACTATTACATCATATTTACCCTTTGGTATATCGGCTAAAATATCGGACTTTTCAAAGACTGCTCTTTCTTCTAAGTTAAGCTTTTTTGCGTTCTTTTTAGAAAGATCCAATGCGGAATCGGAAATATCGACTCCCCTTAAATAGACTCTTTTATTAAGATACGCCAACGAAAGTCCCACAGCACCCGAACCGCAGCCTATATCCAAAACGGTTGCTCCGCCCGATTTTAAGTGTCGAAGCACGGTTTCTACTAATGTTTCGGTGTCGCTCCTGGGGATAAGCACGTCTTTTTCTACATAAAGCTCAAGACCCATAAATTCCCAGGTTCCGAGAATGTATTGTAGCGGCTCACCCGAAAGACGTCTTTTTGTGTATGAGCGGATTAAATCAATATCGTTGACCGACACTTCCTTTTTGTGTGACAACACCAAATCCATAGGTGACATTTTAAGGACTGTCCGAACCAACAGGTGTGTTTCAAACATATAATTATCAATATGTGATAAAGCCTTGGATGTTTCCTTTAAAATTTCTCGGATTACCATTTATCGTCCTCCGAATTTTCGGGGATAACCTCCTGCATTGAGCGGATTGCAACTTCAATCTGACTCTCGTCAGGCTCTCTGGTTGTAAGATACTGAAGCCATAGCCCTGGCTTTGTGAGCCATTTTACGCAGGAGTTAGTACTTTTTCCTGCTAACTTTATTACTTCATACGAAAGACCTGCAACTATGGGAAGAAGTAAAAGTCTTAGTACGATTCTTAAAAATAGTCCTGTTTTTGGTAAAAGCGCAAAGAGAAGAATCGAAATAATCATAACGAACAAAAGAAAACTTGTTCCGCATCTGGGGTGAAGACGGGGATATTTTTTAACATTTTCAACTGTCAATTCTTCGCCGCTTTCATAGCAGGCGATTGTTTTGTGCTCTGCTCCGTGATATTCAAAAACTCTCTTGATTTCCTGCATTTTAGATACCAAAGCAAGATAGAAAACGAATATCAATAGTCTTACCGCACCTTCTACAATGCTTGTAAATGCACCTGTTTTGGCAACAGCATCAAATGCGGTAAAGGATAAAAGCCATTCTAAACCCCGTGTAATAACGGTGGGGAGCAGAATAAATAATCCTACGCTTAAAACAATCGAGAAAACTAAGGATACGTATATTACAATATCCTTTACCTTGTCGGAAAATTTGTCTTCTAGCCATTTGTCAAATTTACTCTGAGGCTCTTCTCCTTCATCTTCCAAGTCAACAAATTCGGCTGACCACATCAAAGCCTTCATACCGATTAAAAGGCTATCTACAAAGTTAAATACGCCTCTTATAATCGGTAATTTAAAGAATTTATTTCTGTTTTTTACAGTATTGTCTTCGGTTTTATATTCAATTTCGCCGTCAGGCTTTCTTACTGCGACTGCAGTTTTATGCGGGCCTCTCATCATTACGCCTTCCAAAACCGCCTGACCGCCGATTGAGGTTATGTGCTTGTTTTCCATAACTTTATCCTTTCGTTTTATAGGAATTTAGCAAAAACAACAGAGCGGATAAAATCTTCCGCCGCAGCATATTTGCGATACACAAAGTCCTGTTACACATAAAGAACAGGGATTAAAATTCGTCCAATATGTTCCCCTAAAATCACTTGCTTGTCTTTGGAAGCTGTAGCTTGCATTTTGGTATTCTGGATTATTAGGATCCATTTGAGCCGCTTTATTGATATTTTCCTTTGCGGACTGATACCAGCCGCGGTTTCTTTGAATGATTCCTGTTAAATAATACCACTCGGCAGTTTTTGGGAGTTTTGAAAGCATTTGCTCTGCAGCATCCAAAAACCCGAGAGTAATTAGAGTTCTCACATTCTGAAAGCTTACTTCAAAATTTCCCGTATTATAATATCCGCCGCCTGTATATCCGCCGTAACCCGTTTGGGTATTTTGCTGGGGATTTGCCTTTCCCGTTATGATATCATAAGCTAAGTTTATTTCCTTTAGCTTTTCGCTCGCCTCGTCCTTTAAGGGCGAATTTACATAACGGTCGGGATGATATTTTTTAACTAAGTTTCTGTATGCTTTTTTAATTGTTTCTTCGTCGTCGGTAGGATTTACACCTAAAACTTCGTATGGGTTCATACCCTGTTTTCCTTTCTTTGATGGTAAAGGCAGTAGTGTTGCCTTGCGGGAAGTCCTTTAAACAGAACATTTTCAAGTATTGAACGGTATCTTTTTATATCCAAAAGGTCAAAAGACAAAGACATTTCGGATAAAGTAAAGGTAAGCATCTCGTCAATTTCCGAAAGCTTATTTTCACGGATAGCTTCGTATCCTTCGCCAGTATTGAAGGGATTGTATGAGCCTTTTTTAATGTCTTTTTCAAGGTCTGAAAAGGCATCTAAAAGATACACCCATCTGCCTAAATTATAGCCGAGCCAGTACATAGCCTTTTTGTGTTTTTCGGGTATTGGTGACAGCATAAAGATATTTCCCACCAATTTCGCAAAGGAATCGCCTGCGATATCGGGATTTAGGACATTTTCTTTTTCGGTAATACCAAGATTTGAAAGCTCGGTTTTTATAATCTCCCGCGCTTCTTTGTTTTCTTTAATTCTGTCCTTTACCAGAACATCCATAACCCGTGCGGAGAGTTTATTTTCGTCTTTTATATCGTCTTTTATCTTTTCTTTAATAAGCATTACGCTTATATCTGCCGCATAGGAAATATGCTTTGAATCTATATCGGGAGTTGGGCGAAAAGGATGCATGGGGCATCTTTTTTTGTCGCCAAACTGAGTGTCATCAGAATCTAATGCCGAGGTTAAAAGTGCTAAGAATGTAAGGTCATAGCTTAAAAACATTCTTGCAGGATTTGACCTTTCGCCGATTTTTCGGCATAAAGCACAGTAAAAGCTTCTGAAAAGCTCTTTTTCGTCATTTGAAAGCGAATCGGAGTGGGGTACTATGAAACCGAACAAACAAACACACCTCCCCGATTATATCTATTTTTATTATACCCTCGAAAGAGCGATATTTCAACCGTAAATTATAAAAATTAAAGATTTATTCATAAAATTTTGTCGGACAAAAATTCTTTGTTGCCTACCCGATTCGACAAGGATTTTGAATGGCGGATGTTATAATTTTAAAAAAGGGGTGATATAAAATTGACCGTTTACTTAGACCTTTTATTTTTGCTTGATTTTTTCGGGGATTATCTTAGTCTCTGGATTTCTTCTGCGCTTTATGTAAAGGTACCTTTGTGGCGAAGAATTTTGGGCGCAGCTGTTGGCGGAATATACGGAGTTTTTTCGTGTTTTTATCCGTTTTTAAAAATCGGGCTTATAAAGCTTTTTGTGCCTTTTATAATTTCAGCCATCGCATATTTACCGAACAGACTCCCGCACTTTTTAAAATCCGCCGCAATTTACATAATTTCATCAATGCTTTTGTCAGGCGGAGTGATGCTTTTTTTAGAAAACAAAAGTCTGTCACGGCTTTTATTGGCACTTTTGGGGGTCAGCTGCCTTCTGGTAAGCGCAATCTCGGTTTTTAAAAACAAAATATATGCAAAATATCTGCCACTTGAAATCCGCCTTGACGGAAAAACGGTAAGGGCGCAAGGCTTTTATGACAGCGGAAACCGTCTTATGATGCAGGATGGATTATATAAGGTTATTGTAGCCGACCTGTCTTTAATAAAAAAGCTTATATCTCCGATAGTAAATTACGAAAATCTTTCGGAGTTTATAGGGGCAGAAAGGATTTATACCGTAAACTGCAGCGCGGTTGAATATGCAACATTGATTGCATTTAAGCCTGACAGAATTTTAGTAAACGGTGTAATTTATGACGATGTGCTGGTTGCAGTTTCTAAAACATCGCTTTCAGAGGAGGTGATACTTCATTCGGTGATGGTATAAAATATGTGGAAAGGAAAATTTTTATGTGGATTAAATCGCTTATAAGTCGTATCTTACGTCTTATTTTAAAGGCAGACGGAGAGATTTTTTACATAGGAGGAGGCGAAACTCTGCCGCCGCCGCTAACAAAAGAAGAAGAAACAGAGCTTCTTTTGGATATCGACAATGAAAAAACCAAAAAAATACTGATAGAAAGGAACTTAAGGCTTGTTGTCTATATAGCCAGAAAGTTTGAAAATACGGGGATTTATGTAGAAGACTTAATATCAATCGGCACAATCGGGCTTATTAAGGCGATAAATACGTTCAGGCCTGAAAAGAATATAAAGCTTGCAACATACGCATCAAGATGTATAGAAAACGAGATTTTGATGTACTTAAGAAAAAATCAGGCAAGATATCAGGAGGTCTCGATTGATGAGCCTTTGAATGTCGACTGGGACGGAAACGAGCTTTTGTTGTCGGATATTTTAGGTACTGACAGCGATGTTATATGCAAAAATATCGAGCATGAGGCAGAGCTTGAGATTATAGATGCGGCGATAAAGAACCTGTCGCCGAGAGAAGAAAAGATAATGTGCTTAAGGTTTGGTCTTGGCGGAGAACAGGAAAAAACACAAAAAGAAGTTGCTGAGCTTTTAGGGATTTCGCAATCATATATTTCCCGCCTTGAAAAACGGATAATAACCCGACTTAAAAGCGATTTTCGGCGTATGACGAAATAGGAAAATGCACATAATATTCCAAAAAGGAGGAAGGAATATTATGGACGCATCAGAATATAAAAGGCTCTCTGACAAAAAAGCACCCAAATCACCAATTTTAAAAAACTGCATTTGGGCGTTTTTAGTGGGTGGTGCGATATGTACTTTGGGTGAGGCTTTGTCAAAGCTTTATAAAGGATTTGGTATAGAAGAAGAGATTGCATCATCATTTGTGTCGGTAACTTTAATTGCTTTAAGTATGCTTTTTACAGGACTTGGACTTTATCCAAAACTTGCAAAACATGCGGGTGCGGGCACGGTTGTTCCGATAACAGGCTTTGCAAATGCAGTATCATCGAGTGCAATCGAAGCCAAAAGTGAAGGGTATGTTTTAGGGGTGGGTGCCAATATGTTTAAAATCGCAGGACCTGTGATTGTGTACGGAATTACTGCAAGTACGGTATGCGGATTTATTTACTGGCTGTTTACAGAAGTATTATAAAAAAAGGCGGTTTGCTAAAAAGGCAAGCCGTTTTACATATGTCCTATATTACAAACAAGTAGACCGATAATCCAAATAAAACAAAGAAAAATAATTGTATAATAAAGGAAAGACCAATATAAAAAGGAGTGGTTTAAAAATGGAAAAAGCTACATTAGTAGTAATGGCGGCAGGAATGGGAAGCAGATTCGGAGGCTTAAAGCAGATTGCACCTGTTGGACCGAACGGCGAAATCATCCTTGACTTTTCAGTGTTTGACGCAAAGCGTGCAGGCTTTGGAAAGACCGTATTTATCATAAAGAAAGCTATCGAAAAGGATTTTCGTGAGGCTGTTGGTAAGAGAATTGAAAAGATGTGCGATGTGGACTATGTGTTCCAGGAAATCGCAGCTTTGCCCGAAGGCTACAGCTTTGAAGGAAGAGAAAAGCCGTGGGGTACAGGACACGCAGTTTTATGTGCAAGAGATAAGGTTACAACACCTTTTGCAATCATAAATGCAGACGATTTCTATGGTCAGGGCGCATTCAAAGTTATCGGTGACCACTTAAATAACGGCGGCGGAACTTGTATGGTAGGCTATAAATTGGGAAGCACTCTAACAGATAACGGTACCGTTTCAAGAGGCGTTTGTGAAGTTGAAAACGGACTTTTAAAGAAGGTTACAGAATACACAGCACTTGATAAAAACAGCCCGATTCCTATGGATAACCCCGTTTCTATGAACCTTTGGGGATTTACACCCGATATATTTGACAAATTAGAAGAAGGATTTAAACGTTTCTTGGATAATATGGCAGATCCTAAAAAGTCGGAGTATTACATTTCAGAAGTTGTAATGGATTTGATTAAGGAAAATAAGGACGTTCGAGTTCTTCCGACAGACGAGCGCTGGTACGGAGTTACATATAAAGAAGATACAGACGGCGTAAGAGCTGCAATCAAGAAAATTGTAGAATCTGGTGCATACGAAGGTATGTAATTTTTGGAGGAAAAAGGTATGGATTGCATTTTTTGCAGCATAATAAAGGGTGAAATCCCGTCAAACACAGTGTATGAGGATGATATGATAAAGGCATTTTATGATATTGAGCCTCAGGCGCCGAAGCACATTATAATTATCCCGAAAGAGCATATTAAATCGAGTGCGGATATTACAGAAGAGAATGCAAAATATGTTGCGCATATCTTTACAAAAATCCCCGAGATTGCCAAAAGTGAAGGGATAAAGGATTCAGGCTTCAGGGTTATTACAAACTGTGGGCGTGACGGCGGTCAGACGGTTGGGCATTTGCATTTTCACTTGCTCGGCGGTCGTGACTTAGGAGCAAAATTAGTTTAAGAAAGGAAAGAAACGAAAATGGAACTTAAAAACTCAAAAACATGGGACAATCTACACGCTGCATTTGCAGGTGAATCAATGGCAAGAACAAAGTATACCTTCTATGCTTCAAAGGCTAAGAAGGACGGCTACGTTCAGATTTCAAATTATTTTATGGAAACTGCTGAGAATGAAAAAGAGCACGCAAAAATCTGGTTTAAGCTCTTGGGCGGCATCAATGATACTCCCGAAAACTTAAAAGATGCAGCAGCAGGCGAGCATATGGAATGGACAGAAATGTATAAGGGCTTTGCCGAAACTGCAAGAGAAGAAGGCTTTAACGAAATTGCCGCACTTTTTGAAGGTGTTGCCGCTATTGAAAAGCATCACGATGAAAGATACTCAAAGCTACTTGAAAACTTGGAAAAGGGTATCGTGTTCGAAAGAGACGGCGTAGTAGTATGGAAGTGCTTAAACTGCGGATATCTTCATACAGCAAAAGAAGCTCCCCAGCTTTGCCCCGTATGCGCACATCCGAGAAGCTACTTTGAATTAAATTCCGAGAACTACTGATGAAAAATCCCTTTCCGTACTCTCTTGACAACAAGAGATATAAAACATGGAACTGGTTTTTGCAGGATAAATTTGGGTGCAAGGTAACAAAAATCGCCTTAAACGGCGGTTTTACCTGCCCGAATATAGACGGCAAAAAGGGATATGGCGGCTGCACATACTGTCTTTCGGGTTCGGGCGATTTTGCAGGGAATCCCGATGAGAGTATTGAGATGCAGTTTAAAAATATCGCAGAAAAGATGGGTAAAAAGTGGAAAGACACTAAATATATCCCGTATTTTCAGGCTAATACCAACACTTATGCGCCGCTTCCACGCTTAAAAGAGCTATATGAGGCGGCGCTTTCTTTGGAAAATGTAGTGGGACTTGCAATTTCTACCCGCCCTGATTCCATTTCCGATGAAGTGTATGAGTATCTGGCAGATATAAATAAGCGCACATATCTTTTGGTTGAGCTTGGACTTCAGTCGGTTTATGATGAAACAGGGGAGAAAATAAACCGTTGTCATACATATAAAGAGTTTGAAGACTCTTATAAAAAACTAAAAAGCCTTGGGATAAATGTATGCGTTCATCTGATATTGGGACTTCCCGGGGAAACCAAGGAAATGATGTTAGAAAGCGTAAAAAAGGTGGCGAAACTAAACCCCGACTGCATTAAGCTTCATCTTTTGCATATTTTAAAGGGAACAAAGATGGCAAAGCAGTATGAAAACGGAGAATTTGAGTGTTTAGAGCTAAAAGAATATGTAGACATCATAGTTGATGCCTTAGAGCTTTTACCTAAAGAAACCACCATTCAGCGCTTGACAGGCGACGGCGGACGGGATAGCCTTATTGCACCATTATGGAGTCTTAAAAAGTTCGTTGTTTTAAATGAAATTGATAAGGAAATGGTAAGGCGCAATACCTATCAGGGCGCAAAATACCAGGATTTAGGAAAAAACCTTTAAAAAAATCAAAAAACCACTTGCCAAATTAAAAATATATGGTATAATAGATATGTTATTCTATTGATTTGTATAGGAGGAAAAAGGATATGAATACACTATTTACTATTTTGCATATAGTTGTCTCAGTTTTACTTATCGGAATGGTATTGCTTCAGGAAGCTAAAGACCCCGGAATGAAGAGTATTCAGGGCGCAAATCCTGCAGATTCATTCTTCGGCAAAAATGCCGGCAGAACAAAGGCATCAATGCTTTCAAAGCTTACAGCAGTACTTGCTATTTTGTTCCTTGTAACAACTATGGTATTGGTATTCTTACAGGCGTAAAAAATTATAAAAAGGACTGTTTTTTACAGTCCTTTTTTAGTATTATGAAACTTTATGTTAAAAATATGCGGGGAATCCAAAGGGGGCGAAAGCCCCTTTTGGTCGTTTCAAGGGTAGCGTAGCGGCGACGAAGAAGTGAATGACAGTCTTGTAGACTGTCAGAGCTGAGTCGTGTCCGAACCGCAGTGAGTATGCGGGGGAAATCGAATCCCCCGGGGCTTTTGTTTCTTTTGGCCGCCAAAAGAAAAGTAAGATATATTATTTAAACATTTACTGATTGTAAAAATAAAAAAGAAATCTTTAAAAGATTCCTTTTTATATAAGTTTATTTTTTTGATTATATTCTTAAATGCTTCGGGAAATGGTTTTTTAAAATTCCGCCAGATGCTTTCCCAAGTCCGATTGGAAAACCGTCAACCGTTACCTGAACCCAACCTTCCATATCACTATTAAGTGTTTCGCCGTGGAGATATTTTTTAATTTCTTCCGAATCTGATGAAAGGTCAAGTGTATTTTTAAATTCGCCGTTTTTAAGCGCTAAAGCAAGTGAGTGCGACGGGATAAACCGCCCTTTTCGTATCTCACCAAGATAAAGACCGCATCTTAAAACCTTTAATTTATCTATGTCAATTTCGTAGGGTAAAAGGTAGAGGTTATCCCTAAACATTACGGGCTTACCATAAAAGTCAACATTTAAATACTTGTTTTTAAATTCCTCAAATTCTTTGGGGAATTTTTCTGTTTTTATTAGCTTATTCTCTTGTTTTCTTTCGCCTTTTTTTAAAAACAGTGCCACAAAATGCCCTTCTCCCCTTTGCTTGTGCGGAAAAACACGCTTTGTATAATGTTTTTCGTCAAAGCCGTCCGACAAGGGAAGGTGAATTTTTAAAAGCTCCATTTCGGGATTTTTGAGTATGTATTCGGCGACTTCTTCATTTTCGCATACAGAGAATGTGCAGGTGGAATAGACCAGTTTTCCGCCGGGTTTTAGCATCTTAAGTGCAGAATCCACTATATGCTTTTGGCGGACACTGCACGATATACTGTGATCAATGCTCCAGTCTGGGATTGCACGTGGCTCTTTTCTAAACATCCCTTCGCCCGAGCAGGGTGCGTCTAAGATAATTTTATCAAAAAATTCGGGAAACCTTTTTTCCAACTTTTCGGGCGACTCCGAAATTACAAGTGCATTTTTAATGCCCATTCTTTCTATATTTTCCGATAAAATCTTCGCCCTTTCGCCGACTATCTCATTTGCAACCAAAAGCCCTTCGCCTTTTAAATATTCTGCTGCCTGAGTTGCCTTTCCGCCAGGTGCAGCACAAAGGTCTAACACATAGTCGCCAGGCTGAATCTCAAGACACGGAACAGAAGACATTGCCGACGGCTCCTGAAAATATATAAGGCCTGCTATGTGGTAAGGATGCTTGCCCGATAAAATCTCCTTGTCTCCGTAAAACCCGTTTTCACACCAGGGCACGTTCTCTAATGTCGGTATTTTTTTAAAAACTGCCTCGGTGCTGCCTGATTTTAAGGAATTAACTCTTATTCCGATTTGAGTTTCGGGTTTTTGGAAAGCTTCTAAAAACAAAGGATATTCGTCTTTCAACATTTCTTCCATTCGATGCAAAAATGCGTCGGGTAAACTTATTTTATCCAAGACTTTATTCCTCCTTTAAGATTTCCAAATTCCGTTTTATAACAGAAAATCCACGCCACGAAAAAGCTTTGTCCTGATACTTTTTCCTAAAATCATTATTAGATGCAGCCATATCGCATGTTAAATTGATTACAGGATTTTCTTTAAATTCGGGGATATTATTATCGGGTACACCTTCGTTATGCGGGCACACCGCCTGACAGATATCGCACCCCCAGGCATAGCCTGATTTTTTTATAATTTGCCTTTCCAAATCTGTAAGCGAGCCTTTTTTCTGTGTTATGTAAGATACGCAAAGGTACGGATTTATTCCTTTTTCGCCTATTGCATCGGCGGGGCAGGAAGATACACATTTCCCGCAGTTTTGGCAGGTTTTTTTTGTTGGACTATCGTATTCTAATTCCAAATCGGTAATAATGCACCCTATAAAACAAAAGCTTCCCAAATCTTCGTTTATTAAACAGGAATTTTTGCCGATAAACCCAAGCCCTGCAAGATATGCTAAATACCTTTCGGGAAGTTTGGGCGAATCTAAAAAGCACTCGGCTAAATAGCCTTTGCTTATAAGAAATTCTTTTAATGATTGAAGTCGTCTTAAAACCGCCTTATGATAATCTTCGCCTACAGCATATACCGAAATATTACCTTTTTGGACCGCCTGCTTATATGGAAAAAGGCAGACGATTATACTTTTGGCTTTCGGCATAATGAGAAATGGATTAAGTCTCTCTTCTAAATTTTCCGAAACAAAAGGTGTATCGGAAGAAAGGGTATCTGAAATTTCTTCAAATACCCTTGCCTTTATAAATCCGATTTTTTCTATTCCGTTTTGATTTGCTATTTTTTTGATTTCTTCCCTCATAGGTGTTTATCAATCATATCACAGAAATCGTCAAAGCTTCTTGCACCGACGCTTTTTTCTGCGATTTTGCCGTTTTTAATCAAAAGGACAGTAGGAATTGACACAATTGCAAATTCGCTTGCAAGTTGAGTTTCCTCGTCAACATTTACCTTTAAAACCTTGATTTTACCTTCATATTCTTCTGAAAGCCTGTCAATTATCGGAGACACCATACGGCAGGGTCCGCACCAGCTTGCCCAAAAGTCAATTAAAACGGGTTTTTCTGATAACATAACTTCCTGCTCGAATGTAGCCTTTGTAAGTTCCTTTACCATTTAAATTTCCTCCTTTATCCCATATAATCGGGGAATGTTCCGTATATACTATTTCCGTTATCGGCGGGGGCTATAACGCTTTCTTCATAAAATGCACCGTCAGAGTAGGTGTATTTTTTTACAGAAATACCGATAGATGATGTTGTAACGAGTGTAATCTCGGGGAGATTATCAACCGTTGCAACGTCTATATAAGCTTTTCCGTAAAGATTTTCGTTAAAGAGAACATAATTATTATTTTCACCTGCTACAACCAAAGCCCAGTCTTGAGAGTCGTCCCATAAAATCTCGCCGCCTTTGTCGGTTTCGGCATCTGTAGCAAGATAAATATCTGCAAATTCTCCGTCTATCATAAGTCCGATTTCGCCCAAAACCGTCCAGTTGTCCTTTATGGGATTATCGCGTGTTGCGGTAATCATTCTTGTTGCCATCGGGGTATTCGCTTCGGGAGAGGGAGACGGAGCGGGGGATTCGCCATTTCCACCGCAAGATGCTAAAAGCATTGTCATTAAAATTGCAAGTAACAGTTTTTTCATTTTAAAATCCATCCTTTCTTATATAGATATATCTACATATTTTGTGCCGTTTTCCTTAATTTCCGCCTTGCCACATGATAGCTCGGTTATATCCTTTATAAACCTTTCCTTTTCCGATACCATAACGGGAATAAAATATGTAACCTGATTATCGTAAACGGTGTCTTCTACAATATATCCGTTTTCCAAAAAGAAATGCGTCATCTTGCCGCCCAAAGTATAATCGCAGGTTACAAGCATTTTTGCCGAAAGCCGTTTTTCTATAATTCCTGCAGCTTCCAGCCCGTCCTTGGCAGCTTTCCCGTATGCGTGGACAAGTCCGCCTGTGCCTAAAAGTGTTCCGCCAAAGTATCTTGTTACAACCACAGCACAGTCCACAATCCCTGACTTTCTTATAGCGTCTAAAACGGGCATACCCGCAGTTCCCGACGGCTCACCATCGTCTGAATAGCGGAAGATGTTGTTTTCGTCTATCACATAGGCATATACATTATGCGTCGCATCGGGATAGGTTTTTCTCATTTCTTCTAAAAAACTCAATGCCACATCTTCAGTTTCAGCAGGAATTACAGTTGCGATAAATTTTGATTTTTTCTCTATAAACTGGGCTTCCGCTCGCATGGAAACCGTCTTATAACATTCCTTAAAAGAAATATCAATCACCGCCTAAAATATAGTCCTTGATTTTTGCATATGCTGTTTCGTCCAATAAAATTTGAATCTTAGTTCCGTTTTCCAAGTATTCTTCGGACAGAATTTTCTGAGTCTTATGAAGCTCTGACAAAACTGAGCCTTCGGTATAGGGTATAACTGCCCAGACCTTTTCCTTTTTGCCAGGTGCTTTGTCGGATAATTCGTGAATTAAAGAGTCAAAGCCTTCGTGAGTTTTTGCAGAAATCATCACCGATGTATCGTGATCGGGAGCAGATAAAACTGTATCGGAGCTAATAGAATCGCATTTATTAAATACCGCAATTATCGGCTTTTCACCTGCACCAATGTCTGAAAGCACCGATTTTACGACTTTTATATGGTCGGAATACTGCTCACTTGATGAGTCAATTACATGGAGTAAAACATCTGCAACTGCCGCTTCTTCCAACGTCGACTTAAAGGCTTCCACAAGGTGGTGGGGGAGCTTTCTTATAAATCCGACTGTGTCAACCAACAAAACCTGTCTGGAATCTGGAAGCTCAATGGCTCTTGATGTAGGGTCAAGCGTTGCAAAAAGCTTATCTTCTGCAAAAACATCGCTGTCTGTTAAGGCGTTTAATAGAGTCGACTTTCCTGCATTTGTGTATCCGACCAAAGCCGCTGTAATAACTCCGTCCTTTTTACGCCTTTTCCTTAATAAATCCCTGTGCTTTTGAATGTCTGAAAGTTCTTCTTCCAAAGCGGTAATTCTCCGTCTTATATGACGTCTGTC
>JAZNQG010000171.1:0-2947 GCA_045590035.1 Clostridia bacterium | reverse complement strand
TCCCCTTAATATTACCAAAAAGGCTGCTGTTTTAGCAGCCTTTTGGTATTTTTAAACTAAGCTTGTAATTGCAAAGTATGCTAAAAATATAACTCCGCGCACGATTCTATACCATCCGAACGGTATAAAGTTGTGCTTTTTTACATAGTCCATCAAAAACTTAATAACAAGCCATGACACCAAGAATGCCGTAACCATTCCCAAAAGAAGTGCCGTAATTTCAAAGCCTGTAAAGGAAAATCCGAATTTTAACATCTTGATTGCGCTAAGCCCAAACATAACGGGAACGGCTAAAAAGAATGTGAACTCTGTCGCCGCAAAGCGTGATACACCGATTAGGAGTGCGCCGATAATGGTTGAGCCCGAGCGTGATGTACCCGGAATAATTGACAAAACCTGAAAAAGTCCGATTAAGAACGCGGTTTTGTATGTAATATCCGACAGGCTTTCTATCTTCGGTTTATTGTCTCTTGATTCGATATAAATAAACCAGATACCGTAGATTATGAGCATAAGTGAAATAACGACGGGTGTGTGAAGCTTAGCCTCAATAAAATCGTCAAATAATAGTGTTACCACCGCACCCGGTATACAGGCAACCACAACCTTAAACCAAAGAGAAAATATATCCTTTTTGATTTGTGGTTTTGCGCCTTTTGAAATTTCAAACGGGAACATTTTCTTCCAGAAAAGAAGAACTACCGCTAAAATCGCTCCAAGCTGAATTACAACAAAGAACATTTCTTTAAATTCTTCCGACATATTGAGCTTTATAAATTCATCCACCAAAAGCATATGTCCCGTGCTTGAAATGGGCAGCCACTCGGTTATTCCCTCAACTATTCCTAAAAATACAATCTTAAGAAGTTCTATGATATTACTCATTTCTTAAGCTCCTCGACTATATCGAAAATAACATCAACAGCCTTGTCTGTGCCCATCTTCGAAACATTAAGGCACAAATCATAGCTTGCCATATTTCCCCAATCCTTATTGGTGTAATAGTTATAATATGTTTTTCTCTGCTTTTCGGTCTTTACGATTCTGTCCTTTGCAGCTTTCGGCTCTAAACCGTAGAGCTTATTGATTCTGTCAATTTTATAGTCCATATCGGCATATAAGAATACATTTAAAGTAACTGCTTCTTCGTTCTGCAGCACATAGTCTGCACATCTTCCGACTATAACCGCACTTCCATCCGATGCAATCTTTTTAATTACATCTGACTGTGCGATAAAGAGCTTATCGTTTAGGGGCATCTCATAATACATAGGAGTTGCAATACCCCTTAATCCGCCGTTCATAACAAGTGAATAAAGCAAGCTTCCCGTTGCACTTTCGTCAACCTTGTGAAGCATATCTTTATCAATATTACTGTTCTCTGCTGCCATCGTAACAAGCTCTTCGTCATAAAATGTTACGCCCATACGTTCTGCTAATTTTCTTCCGATTTCTTTACCGCCTGAGCCATACTGTCTGCCTATTGTAACAACTATATTCTTTTCCATTTTGAAATGCCTCCTTTTTAAAATTATATTACTTAGATTATACCAAATATCCTACTAAATATCAAGATTAAAATATTCCGAGTATTTCTATGACTTTTTCTTCTAAATCGCATTTTCCGTCATTCTCTATTATAAAGCGGCAGTTTTCCTTATAAAACTCGTCATCACTTTGAGACAAAATGCGGTTTTTTATTTCGTCTTCGGTTAAGTTATCTCGTTCTTTCAGCCTTTTAATCCTTTCTTCCACAGGGGACAGAACACCTACTAAAAACTCGCATCTTTTCTCTACAGGACTTCCGATAATAACCGCACCGTCAATTAAAATAATACCGTCGGTTGCGTCTATTATTTTGGCAATTTTTTTGTCTATATGCTTATGTGTGATTTCGTTTAATTTTAAAAGCTTTTCCTTATTAGAGAAAACCACATTTGCTATCTCTCGGCGTAAAAGATTCCCATCTTTATCGAAATATTTATCACCAAAATACTCTCTTAATTCTTTGGCCGCCTGACTAAAAGGCTCTACAATTTCTCTTGCAATTTTATCGCAGTCGATTATAGTTACTCCCTTTTTAGAAAAAAGATGTGAAATATAACTTTTTCCGCTACCCGTGGGGCCCGTTATTCCAAAAACTCTTTTATTTGCAGTCATACCAGGACCTCCCGCTCTCAATATCGGCTATCAAAGGCACTGTTAATGATACGGCATTTTCCATTTCTGTCTTTAAAATTTTACGTACCTTTTCTTCTTCATCTTTGGGACATTCAATAATAAGCTCGTCGTGTACCTGCAAAATAAGTTTTGCATTCAGCTTTTCGTCTTTTAAACGCTTATGCACCTTAACCATCGCAAGCTTTATAATATCTGCTGCCGTTCCCTGAATGGGAGTATTTAGGGCAACCCTTTCACCAAACATTCTTACATTATAGTTGGAATTTTTAAGCTCGGGGATATAGCGGATTCTGTTCATCATAGTTGTAACAAAGCCGTTTTCTTTGGCTTCTTTTTTGATTTTTTCCATATACTCTCTTACACCGCTGTAATGTGCAAGATAGCTTTCTATATACGCCTTTGCTTCCTTTACAGATATTTTTAAATCCTTTGCCAAAGAAAATTCACTGATACCGTAAACTATACCAAAGTTTACCGCCTTTGCGCCCGACCTTTGTTCCTTGGTGACATCTTCCATCGGTATTCCAAGCACCTGAGATGCCGTTTCGGTATGAATGTCGTTGCCTGATAAAAAGGCGTTCTGCATAGCCTTATCGCCCGAAATTGCCGCCAAAACACGAAGTTCAATCTGTGAGTAGTCGGCATCAACAAATATTTTGCCGTCTTCGGCTACAAACATTTTTCTGATTTCCCGTCCTAATTCGGTTCTTGTCGGGATATTCTGCATATTTGGTTCGGTTGAACTGATTCTTCCTGTTACAGTAAC
>JAZNQG010000170.1:0-4053 GCA_045590035.1 Clostridia bacterium | reverse complement strand
CGCCTTGGGAAGACCCGATGTAGCAGGTTTTACAACACCGCTTCCGCCGTATCCTACGTGATAATTTCTTAAACCTAACTTTTCTGCAATAAGCCAGGCATAGGTGGAGGTAACATCGTTTTGATATGGATAATAGTCCTGATTATCTTGGGGTGTTACAATAACATCTGACTCGGTAAGCTGACCTTCTGTAATACTGTCGCCCAGAAATTCAATTGTTTTTCTTTTGTCTTCAGGAAGCGTTCCATTACTTTGGGCAAAATATCCTAAAAATGCAATCTTGCCCTGTACCGGCAATATATACCTTGACTGCATTTCCTTTTTGCTCTTAAATATAATCTTTAAAATATGCTCACCAACCCCCGCTTCCGTTTTTATAAATTTACTTAACGGAACTTCTGTTTTAAATCCTTGGTCAAGCTGAAAATACAAATGCGGATACGGAAGGCAATTATCCTTTATATCAAACTCTAAAATTATACTATCTCCCGAAAATGCGATTTCTATATACGAACCGGGCAGTGCTGTCTGCATACTTCCCTCAATCTCGGCAAAACGACCTGTGTATCTTATAGAAGGGTCATCAAATTTATAATAGTTCATTTATTTATCACCTATTATTTAAAATATTCTTTCATAGTCTTATTCCACGGAAGATTCAAAATTTCATCAAGCAAAGCCTCAGCCTGCTTTTCATTTTTAGTCCAAGGATCCATCATAATAAGCTCTTTTAAGTATTTCTTCTCACCCGTTTCCAAAGCCGCAAGTTCCATCTCAACAGGTGCAATTCTGTCATGCATCAAAAGTGCCATTACAGGTCTGGGGAGCCCGTCGTTTTTAATAGGGTGGATTCCGTCTTTATCTATAACCGCCTTGATTTCTGTTTCGTAATCTGATGGCAAATTCTTCATATATCCTTTATCATTCATAACATTTACAACGATTACTCTTTTTAAATCAGCCTCTATGCTTTCAATTAGCGAAACTGTCTGGTCATACACAATCGGCAAAGCTCCGTCGGCTAATTTCATACCCTTGTCTTCAACAATCTTTTTTCTGAATTCAAGTTGCTTTTCGCATCTTGCAAAATAATCTTCCCATACAACCTCGGGGTTTTCTCCATAGCTTCTTTGTACTTCGTCACTTGAATGGTAATGCCAGCTCCAGCTTCCGCCGCCTACTGTAACTGTGTCACCAATCGGGAATATTCCTAATCTCTTATAGACATCAATCGCCTTTTTGCCTTTGCCGTCATTAAAATCCTCAATCCTACAGTATTTCTCGAAATCTTTCTCTATCCACTTATCTATAATCGAAAATGCATCTTTGCCATCATATTTAAACTCGGTAAGCCATATAAAATGGTTGACTCCCGCAAAATCAAACTCAATCTTTTCACGGTCAAGTCCAAGTACATCGGTAAACTCATAGAAGCAGTAAAATCCAGGGCACATTCCGACAACCTTAGCTTCAGGATATTTTCTTTTTAAATATGTTACACCAGCCTGAACAGGATTTGAAGTTGTGATAAAGTAAGCATCAGGACAAATTTCCAAAACGTCTTTTAGAATCTCATCCATAAGACGCAATTGATAGAAGTTTATATAAAATGCTTCATCGTGCATAATATGTAAGCTTCCTCCAAAACGGTAGCCGTGTCTTTTGCCGATTTCTATTCCCTCTTTATATTTGTCATTACCCATTACAAGTGCGGTTAAAATTACATAATCTGCATCTTTAAGAGCAGCCTTTCGGTCGGTTGTAGCAGTAATATTGATATTTGCACCCGTTTCCTGCTTATATCTTTCGGCTACTCCCATTGCTTCTTCTAGCTTCTGTTCGTTAATATCCATAAGTGCAAGTGTTGCAGCGTCTAAATATTTGCTCTCACATATATCCTTAACAAAGCTCGTCACAAAGCAAGCTCCTCCCGCACCGATTATTGTGATTTTACATGCCATATTTCGTATCTCCTTATTAAATATATTTTATTGTTTTTTATGAAAACATTGATTTTCTGTTTTTATTTCTTGTGAATTTTTCTGTAGCTTGTAGGAGTCATTCCTTCGGCTTCTAAAAATCTTTCCGAAAAATAGCTGGAAGATGAAAAACCGCAATTAATTGCAATATCACTTATACTCTTGTCCGTTTTGATCATCATTTTCTTTGCCATTGTGATTTTGAGTTCGTTTCTGTATTCGCCTACAGTAATCCCTGTTACCTTTTTAAAAAGATAGGACATATAGTTATAACTCATACCAACCTGTTTTGCAATACTTTTTATAGACATTTCTTCTGTTACATTTTCTTCAACTATAGTTTTAATTCTTTCTATAACGGGAAGAACTTCTTTCTTCTCTTCACCAGCACCCGATATAAGCTCAATAATTTCCTTTATATACTTCTTATCAGTTTCTATGGAACCGCTTTCATTAAATGATGAAATTAAAATGTCAAGCTTTTCTCCGTCAATCTTATGCATATTAAGACAATTAACCGGATAAAATTCAAAAAGCTTCTTGATGATTTTATCTTTTGACGAAATATTTATAAGTATCTCAGCCGCATCACCCGGGGTATGTGAAACAAAATCTACATAGGGGCTAAATTTTTCGTCGTAGAATTTTCCGAGCTTTGAAATAATCCCCTTAAGATAACTCCCGCCAGACACAATCTTTCCTGCCATAATATCCTCTTCAGTGATTTTGGCAATCAATATTTCTCTGCCTTTTTCATACACTTCTTCTATAGACTTTAAATCGTCTCCTCTTTCACGGTCATAAGTAATATAGATATAGCCGTTTTGCTCTTTGGCATCGGGATATGAGACGTCATTTCTTTCATCTAAAAGAAGTTTCCATTTCCATGTCTTTCCGTCATCATCAGACAAGAGTGCCGTCAAATTGTTTCTTTCTTTAAAATCATAGTGATTTATCAAAAGAAGCTTCCCTGACTTTAAACGACTTATATAGAATCTTGAAACAGGTCCTTTAATTTTGCTGTCAACCACTTCTGACCAAGTTTTACCTCTGTCATATGAATAAGATACGCCAATTCCATACATAGTACGAATCAGCATCATCAATCTTCCATCGTTAAGTTCCACTATCATATGCTCATGATACGCCGCATCTTTTGGCGGAGTTAAAGCAGCTCCGAGTTTTGTGAAACTTTCGCCGTTATCCGATGACTTATACGCAAACGCACCCTCCGTATGCTTTGAATCCATAAAATCAAGGATTGCCATATTTACTCTCTGCCAGACTGAAATCGGCAAAACCCATTCGCCTGTCGATAAAACAACCGGCTTATTCATCATAACATCGTGCCCAATTTTTTTAACTTCGCTCCACTCTAAATTGTCGCTGTCAGGATTTTCACAATATACCCCAAAAACTTGAGTTTCAGGCTGAATAGCCCAGAAAAGCCAGAGTCTTCCAAGCGGGTCAATCCAGAGACACGGATCAAAGCATCTGTGGTTTTCCAAATATGCAACGGCAATCGGCTCAGAAAACGTCCTGCCGTCATCGTCAGATTTTACAAGCATAATATAGTTCCCTATCGTTTCGCCCTTCTGTCCCGAGTAAAAGGTCGCAAAAATTCTTCCGTTTTTTGTAACCTCAATTCCGGGAATTCCCTGCCACACTCGGTGGTCTTGATAGTAGCTTTTAAGTTTTTCTGTGTCGGTTATAAGCATACTTCTATCTCCTGTTTATTTATTTTATTTTATATTAACACAAATAAAAAAATAATTATATAACAAAAATAAGTTTTATAAACAAAGAAAAACGCCCAAAAAGAACATCTTCTTTTTGGGCGTCTCTTTTTAATCAAAAGGAGTATCAGCCAAGCTCAAATGACTTACAGTCTGTGCACTGGTCCATTGTCGGATTGGCTTCATGTGTGCCGACAGTGATGCAGTTTAAAGAGCAATAGTCCTTTTCCTTGCAATGATGCTTACACTCTGTTACGGTACACTTGATACATTCATTAGCTTTACAATTCATATCTTTATCCTCCTTCCGACACTTATGGTGCCCCAAGGAGAATTAA
>JAZNQG010000169.1:0-4094 GCA_045590035.1 Clostridia bacterium | reverse complement strand
GACCTTGGCGAAGACGCCAAATTCCGCGCAGACGGACTTTTTGAGCATGCCGGCGTTGCGGCACATCCCGGAGATGAAGGTATGGCTGAAATTGCAAGGCTTATATTCAAAAAGGTGGAAAAATACCTTTAATGAAAAAGGATTTAAAAGTTAAAATATCCGTGCTGATTGTATTATTTCTTGTAGTTTTTCTTATGTATCTTTTAAAAATTCCATGCATATTCAAGGCGGTGACGGGCTTGGAATGTTTAGGGTGCGGAATGACAAGGGCGGTTTTGTCGGCTTTAAAACTTGATTTTAAGTCGGCATTTTCCTATCATATAATGTTCTGGTCGGTGCCCTTATTTGTGCTTTTTATATTTAAAGACGGCAGGATTTTTAAAAACAAACATTTAAATCTTTCTCTTTATATCCTTTTGGGAGTGGGATATTTGGTTAATTATTTTATTTAATTTTGGAGGGTAAAAAATGGAAAAGACAAAAATGAGCATAACAGAGATTGATATAAATTTTAAATTGAGTACTGCAACTCAAGAAGATAAAGAAAATATGGACTTTTACTCGGTTGCTGACGGACACTTTGACCTTTACGGCGTGTTTAAGGAAAACGGAAAATTCCGCCGTATGCCGGAAAAGGTGGCAGAATCGGTGTCTGAGAGAACATATTATCTTCACACAAACACCGCAGGCGGAAGAATAAGATTTACAACCGACTCAAGCTTTATATACTTGATTGCAAAAACAGACAATGTCTGCAGAATTTCGCATATGCCGATACTTGGTGCGGCGGGTTTTGATGTATATGTTGAAACCGAAGACGGCGAAAGATATAAAGGCCCCTTGCAGCCTCCGTTTGATGTATGGGAAGGCTTTGAGGCAAAATGTGTTTTAGGCGAAAAAAAGGAAAGACAGATTACAATCAATTTCCCCTTATATACAGATGTAATCGATGTATTTATCGGCTTGGAGAAGGGTTCTATTCTAAAGGAAGGCAAAAAATATAAAAATGAAAAGCCCGTTGTCTACTACGGCTCATCAATCACACAGGGCGGATGTGCATCAAGACCCGGAAATTCATATGAGGCGGTAATTTCAAGAAGACAGAATCTTCACTACATAAACTTAGGCTTTTCGGGAAGTGCAAAGGCAGAAGACGAGATGATAGACTATGTAAAAAATCTTGATATGTCGGTGTTCGTTTATGACTATGACCATAATGCACCCGATGCCGAGCATCTTAAAAAGACACATAAAAAGATGTTTGATGCGGTAAGGGAAAATAACCCCGATCTTCCGATTATTATTTTAACCCGTCCCGATTGCCACGATTTAGAAGCAATTGCCGACAGACGTGCAGTAATTTATGATACATATAAGCAGGCGATAGATTCAGGCGACAAAAATGTGTATTTTATCGGCGGAGAAGAGATATACTATATGCTAGACCCCGAAATGATGACAACAGATGCAGTTCACCCCGGAGATTTCGGCTTTTACTGTATGGCAGAGAAGATTGGAAAGGTAATTGAAGAAATTTTAAGTAAATAAAAGTTTACATTTACAAGGCTTGTTCGACAGGAACAAGCCTTGTTCGTCAATTTTTGAGTTAAAACTGCAACTTATAGTTGCTGATAAAATCCAATACAAGTTGCTTGATATTTTCTGGTTGAATTGGTAATATTATTATAAAGCATCTTTAATATGATAAAAAGGGGCGAAAAGAAAAATGACAATAGGACAGAAAATAACAAAATTAAGGCAGGCTAAAAATATTTCACAGGAGCAGTTGGCAGAAAAGGTGCAGGTTTCCCGTCAGTCTGTTTCAAAGTGGGAAATGGACCAGGCGTTGCCCGGTATTGACAAGGTATTATTACTTTGCGAGATTTTCGGCATTACAACAGATGAGCTTTTGCATGACAAAATCGCAATCGAGCCGATGGCTTCAGGAAAAAACAAGTATTTCGGAACAGACGGCTTCAGGGGAGAAGCTAATGTAACATTAACTTCAATGCAGGCTTACAGAGTCGGAAGATTTTTAGGCTGGTATTACGGAACTGAAATGTCGGGTGCTGCACCGGGACACAGACCTAAAATTGTTATCGGTAAGGATACAAGAAGGTCAAGTTATATGTTAGAATACTCCATCGTTGCAGGTATTACTGCATCGGGAGCGGATGCGTATATGCTCCACGTTACAACAACTCCCAGCGTTTCTTATGTAACAAGACAGGACGAATTTGACTGCGGTATTATGATTACTGCAAGCCATAATCCGTATTATGATAACGGTATCAAGGTTATAAATCGTTTTGGCGAAAAGCTTGATGACGAAACAACCGCATTGATTGAAGCGTACATTGACGGAAATCTTTTGGCGTTGGGTGTTGCTGGCGGAGATTTACCTTTGGCAGTAAAGGACAGAATAGGTAGAATTGTAGACTATTCGTCTGGTAGAAACAGATATGTCGGATACCTTATCTCACTTGCATCTCATTCATATAAGGACTTAAAAATCGGTCTTGACTGTGCAAACGGTGCATCGTGGATGATTGCAAAGTCTGTATTCGGCGCTTTGGGTGCACAGACGGTTGTAATTGGTGCAGAGCCTGACGGACTTAATGTAAATATGGATTGTGGCTCAACTCATATTGAAAATCTGCAGAAGTTAGTAAAAGAAAAACATCTTGATTTAGGCTTTGCATTTGACGGAGATGCTGACAGATGTATCGCAGTTGACCAAAACGGCGAAATCGTTGACGGCGACAAGATGATGTATATTCTCGGAAAAAGACTCTATGAGAGAAATACATTAAACGACAACACTGTTGTTGCGACAATTATGTCAAACAGCGGATTTGTAAAGAGCTTGGATAAAATCGGCATCAAGGTCGCAGAAACTACAGTTGGCGACAGATTTGTTTACGAATGTATGCAGGAAAACGACTATTCAATAGGCGGTGAGCAGTCGGGTCATATTATTCTTAAAAAGTATGCAACAACAGGCGACGGTATCTTAACTGCAATTATGATTACCGAGCAGGTTATGGATAAAAAGCTTTCATTGGCAGAACTGTGTGAAGACGTTGTTTTATATCCCCAATACCTTAAGAATATGAGAGTTTTAGATAAGGCAAAGGTTATTGCTGACGAAACTGTCAAGGCATCTTTAAAGGAAGTTGAAAAGCTAATTGACGGAAACGGAAGAGTATTACTCAGAGAGAGCGGTACAGAGCCTGTAATTCGTATAATGGTAGAGGCAGAGAATATGGATAAATGTAAAGAATATGCCCAAATCATTGCGGAAGCTATCGAAAAGGGAGGGCATCTTTCATAATGAAGGTTAAGACAACGGAACTGTTTGATGTAAAAAATCCGTATATAAAGCCACTTTTTGACGGGAAGGAATATCCGTGGGAGATTTTGCCCGAGATTAAGGGATATATTATGTCCTTAATAGAAAAAGGTATTCCTGGCTACACTTTATTAAAGGAAAATGTGCTTGTCGGCGAAAATGTGAAGATTTATGATACAGCTACAATCGGCGGCCCCGCGATTTTCGGGTCGGGAACCGAAATCCGTCCCGGTGCATTTATAAGAGGCTCGGTTATAACGGGCGAAAACTGTGTAATCGGTAATTCTTCCGAGCTTAAGAATGCCGTACTCCTTGACAAAGTTCAGGTTCCGCATTATAATTATGTAGGAGATTCGGTTTTGGGAAATTTTGCACATATGGGCGCAGGCTCTATTTGTTCAAACTTAAAATCGGACGGAAAAAACATTGTTATCCATGGGGACGCCGAGTACGAAACAGGACTAAGAAAAATCGGCGGAATTTTAGCAGACCATGCCGATATCGGATGCGGATGCGTTTTAAATCCCGGCACGGTTGTCGGTAAAAATACATCGGTTTATCCCTTGACAGCTTTAAGGGGAGTATATCCTGCTGACAGCATTGTCAAGGCACAGGATAATATAGTTAAAAGAAGATAAGTCTTAATAAAATTGCCCATCTCACCATTTTCAAAAGCTCGGAGTATCAGCATACGCCGTCGCTTTTTCAAACGGCAACCTGAACAATTTTCTTTAAGACTTGG
>JAZNQG010000168.1:0-2004 GCA_045590035.1 Clostridia bacterium | reverse complement strand
ATTGACATAAGTATGGGAGGCGGTATTATGAGAAAATATGAAGACTTAAAATATATAAGCGAAAACCGTGAAAAACAAAGAGCATATTATATCCCAAACGGATATACTCTTTTAAACGGCGAGTGGGATTTTAAATATTTTACCCGTGATTTTGATGAAAATTTGGATGGCGAGTGGGATAAAATAGCCGTTCCCTCCTGCTGGCAGTTAAAAGGCTACGAAAACCCCAACTACACAAATGTAGTCTATCCGTACCCCTATGACCCGCCATATGTCCCGACAGAAAATCCGATGGGAGTTTATCGCCGTGCCTTTGAAATAACAGACACAAAGCGGGAAACATACATAGTTTTTGAAGGTGTGTCAAGCTCTCTGGAGCTTTATATAAACGGCGAATATGTCGGCTACAGTCAGGGAAGTCATTTAGAGACTGAGTTTGACATATCAAAATATGTGAAAAAGGGTAAAAATACCGTTTTAGCAAAGGTCAGAAAATGGTGTTCGGGAAGTTACTTAGAAGACCAGGACTTTTTCCGCTTTAACGGAATTTTCAGGGATGTCTATATTCTTTCAAGACCCATTGGACACATAAAGGACATTGATATTAAAACAGACGGGGATAAAATCAACATTTTATTTGATGGTGAAGGAGAAATCACCCTTTCAGACAAAGGAAATGTTTTAGGCAAGGGATATTTTAAAAACGAGACATCATTTAAGGTTGAAAATCCTGTAAAATGGAATGCGGAAAAGCCGTATCTTTATGATTTGACATTCGAGTATAAGGGCGAAGTTATAAAGCAGAAAATCGGCTTTGTTACATATAAAATCGGAAAAGATTATGAGTTCCTTGTAAATGATACCGAAGTAAAATTAAAGGGTGTCAATCATCACGATACCAATGCCGAAAACGGCTGGTGTATGACAGATGATGAGATTTTGGCTGACTTAAAGCTTATGAAAAAGCTAAACATCAACTGTGTCCGCACATCTCACTATCCGCCTAGTCCTAAGTTTTTAAACTTCTGCGACGAAATGGGTTTTTATGTAATGCTTGAAACCGACCTTGAAACTCATGGCGGTGTGAACAGAAAAGCGGGAGGAACAGGCTATGACTGTTTTAAAAATCCCGACTGGCTTTGTCAAAAACCCGAGTGGAAGGACGCTTTCTTAGACAGAATGGAAAGAGCATACGAGCGTGACAAGAACCACACATCAATCTTCTCGTGGTCAACAGGAAACGAAAGCGGTCACGGCGACAATCATTTAGCGATGATTGAATATTTAAGAAAAACCGACCCGCGCCGTCTTATTCATTGTGAAGATGCATCAAGAGAATCGGAAATGTCGGAATTTTTCGGCGCAGATTCAACACATTTTGCTGACCGCCCTGATCTGTTCTCTATGATGTACGAAGACTATAAAAAGGTCTTAGAAAGAGCAGAAAACCCCGACTTTAAATATCCGTATTTTGCATGCGAATATTCTCACGCTATGGGTAACGGCCCTGGTGATGTAAAGGATTATTGGGATATTTTCTATAAATATAAGAAAATGATTGGCGGATGCGTCTGGGAATGGAGAGACCATACAGTAATAGTTGACGGTGTACCCAAATACGGCGGAGACTTTGAAGGCGAGCTTACCTATGACGGAAACTTCTGCTCGGACGGAATGGTTTTCCATGACAGAACATTAAAGGCAGGCTCCTTAGAAGTTAAGGCGGCATATCAGTATATGGACGCCGAGTTAAATGACGACATCTTAACGGTTTTAAACCGCTATGATTTTACAAACTTAAAAGAATATGACTTTAAGTACGAAATAAAAGTTGACGGAAAGCTTTTGGAAGAAAAGACATTGACTCTTGATATCGAGCCTAAAAAGACAGTCGAAATAAAGTTGAATCTTCCCAAAACCGCTACGCTTGGCGCATATGTAAACTGCTATCTTTTAGATAGTGAAGGATATGAAGTTGCAAGAAAGCAATTGGAAATCCCTGTT
>JAZNQG010000167.1:0-2084 GCA_045590035.1 Clostridia bacterium | reverse complement strand
GTGAAAAACGGTATGAAGAAGGATTTCTCGTGGTCTGTTTCGGCTGATAAGTATATTACAATGTATAAAGAGCTTACAGGTCTTTGGGAAGAAGAGAAAAAGGCGGCTCCCAAGAAAAAAGCACCCGCTAAAAAACCTGCTCCCAAAAAGTCAGAGTTTTCGGAAAATATCAAAAAGGATTTAGAACTTTCTGAAAAGTCAGCGGTAAAAAGTGCCCAAGACAAGACTTTAACAGAAGAGAAAAAGGCAGAAAACATAAAGGCGGTTAAGGAAGCTATAAAAAAGGAACAACCGAAAAAAGCTCCCGTAAAAAAGGCTACGGCTAAAAAAACAACTAAAAAATAATTCCGATATTTCGGATAAAGATAAATAAACATCAAAGTTTTGAAAGGATTTTATAAAAAATGGCAGAAAAGAAACTTACGGCAGCTGAAAAGAAGCTGATTGGGGAAATCGAGGGAAAGATTTCCAGACACTTTGGTAAAGTGATGGAAGATGCAACTCCCAAGATGGTTTATACGGCTTGCGCATTAACGGCAAGAGACAGAATAATGGAAATGTGGGCAAAGTCTCACAAGCAGGTAAAGGAAGAAGGCTCTAAAAAGCTTTATTACCTTTCATTTGAGTTCCTTATGGGACGACTTTTTGCAACAAATGTACTTAACCTTTTGCAGACAGACGAATATAAGAATGCTCTAAAGTATTTAGGCTATGAGCTTTCGGATATCGTAGAGCTCGAAAACGATGCAGGACTCGGAAACGGTGGCTTAGGCAGACTTGCCGCTTGCTTTATCGATTCTTTAACAACTTTAGACCTTCCTGCATACGGCTGCACAATAAGATATGAATACGGACTTTTCAGACAGAAAATTGTTGACGGCTTCCAGATTGAATTACCCGACTCGTGGTTAGAAGACGGAAACGCGTGGGAAATTGCACGTCCCGAAGAAACTGTTGAAGTTAAATTCGGCGGAAATGTAAGAACCGATTGGGTTGACGGAAATTTTGTGGTAAACTACGAAAATTCTCATACAATCCTTGCTATGCCCTACGATGTTCCGTTGGTTGGCTATGACTCAAAGATTGTAAATAAATTAAGACTCTGGTCGGCAAAATCACCCGACTACTTCAATATGGCAGAATTTAACCGTGGTAACTATGTGCGTGCAGTTGAAGAAAAGCAGCTGGCAGAAGTTATCTCGAAGGTACTTTACCCCGAAGACAACCATACAGAAGGTAAGGAACTCAGATTAAAACAGCAGTATTTCTTAGTGTCTGCAACATTACAGTGGATTTTAAGAGAGTATGAAGACCGTTACGGCTCATCTTGGGATAAATTGCCCGAAAAGGCGGTTATCCATATTAACGATACTCACCCGACACTTGCAATCCCTGAGCTTATGAGAATTTTGATGGACGAAAAGGGACTCGGCTGGGACGAGGCGTGGGAGATTACCTGCAACACATTTGCATATACAAACCATACCGTTATGTCGGAAGCCTTAGAAAAATGGCCCTTTGATATGTTCTCAAGAATTCTCCCCAGAATTTCTATGATTGTAGAAGAAATTCACAGAAGAAATATGCTTAAGATAGAAGAATTTTACCCTGGCGACACAGGAAAGCATAAGTGGATGGCGGTACTCTCCGACAATCAGGTATTTATGGCAAACCTGTGCCTTGCTACCTGCTTTGCAGTAAACGGTGTTTCGGGACTTCATACAGATATTCTTAAAAAGGATATTTTTGCAGACTATTACAGAATGGATGAAAAGAGATTCCACGCAATCACAAACGGTATCACATTCCGTCGCTGGATTTGTAACTGTAACCCTGACCTTGCAGACCTTATCACATCTAAAATCGGCAAGGAATGGATTAAGGACTATGACCAGCTTAAAAACCTTAAGAAATTCGCAAAGGATAAGGAATTTAAAGAGGCGTTTGCAAAGATTAAAAGAGACAACAAGGTCAAAATGGCAGAATACATCAAAGAGCATAACGGAATCGAAGTTAATCCCGATTCTATATTTGATGTTCAGTCAAAGAGACTCCACGAGTATAAAAGACAGCTTTTAAATGTT
>JAZNQG010000166.1:0-2392 GCA_045590035.1 Clostridia bacterium | reverse complement strand
ATTTAATAAATCCACCGTGTTTCTTGCAAAACGGCTGACTTCCTTGGTTAAAATAAGGCTGAATTTATTTAGTTTCGCATCTTCTATCATTTTCATAAATTCCAGTCTTTTTTTCGTGCTTGTCCCCGATAAGCCTTCGTCCGCATAGATTTTTACAATCTTAATATCGGGATTTTTTTCGGTGTATGACAAAAAGTATGAAACCTGACTTTCCAAAGAATTTATCTGGTCTTCCTTGTCGGTTGAAACTCTGCAGTAAGCTGCCGCTTTAATCATTTTCTTCACCTCAGTAAAAATGTATGAAGACACAAAAAAAGATATTCTTATGAAAAGAATATCTTTTTTTATTCAAACTCGTACAACACTTCGGAAGCCGTAACGCCTGTGTATAATACTAAAACATAGTCAGGTTTTATTTTTTCAATATATTTTTCTACATCAATTCTTTCTTCTCCGAATTCGGGGAAATCTCTCATATCCAAAATGTGAGTTTTATATGATGCCAAGGACAAAAACGGAGTAAATGCACAGGCAAAGGAATCACGTATTATAAGCACTGTTTTGCCATTTGGATTTTGGTGATTTGTTATAATCTGTTCTTTAAAATCTCCGCCCGTATATGCGGCATAAGGATTTAAGGTATAATAATCCTTATTTTCTATAAAGGAAAGATTCATTAAAATGTCCTTAAATTCTCCGCGCCGTGTTAAGTCTTTATATGGTTGCTCTTCGGTTAAGTCGGTTTTAAATTTCGGGAGAATCAGCTTTATGTCATCTGTTCCCCTGGGAGTAAAATACTTACCGACCTTTTTACCCTGAGAGCCTAAAAACCAGTTTTCGTATGTGGTAACATCATAGTTTTCTAAATCGAGAATTTCTGTGTCATATGGAAAATCTATATGTTCCAGAGTTTTTTCGACTGCCCAGAAAGCCATCTCGGGTCTCCAGTGGTGATCGGTTATAAAGAACATATCTTCTTCTTTTACTCCGTCTTTTTCCATTTGGTCCATAATGTTAAAATACGGAACATTTTTTTTATCCAAAAACTCTAAAAACCTCAGACAATTTGATTGATTGTGGTCATCACTATTTTCGGGATAAACAGAAAAATACCCTTTGGTTGGTGCCATAATGTATAAAAATTCCGCCCCGTTTTCTTTAGCAGAATTTTTAAGCTTTTCCAAATTCTCCGCTCTTTTTTCTAAATCATCATTCTCTATTTTTTCACGGATACTGCCAAGGTAATTGTTATTAGCCCTTACTACCGTCATTCCGTCCTTTTCGACAATTCTTATTCCTTCTATATACTGAAAAGCCGAGTTTACATTAACTAAATCCTTGTGATACGAAAGTTTTTCGGAAGATACAATTTCTAAACTGTCTGTAAATTTTTGAAAGCTCAAAAAGAAGCCTTCTGTTTTTATATTTTGGAAGAAATTTAAAGTTTCCGTTTTTACTTTCTCTAAATATCCTTCTCCCAAAACGCCAAAAACAACAAAGGTAAAAATAAACACAAATATTAAAATGTCTTTTAATATTCTTTTCATAAATGCTCCTAGAAGTTAAAGTAGATGAATGGATTATACGAATTACTTGCAAGGCTTGCGATGCTCAAAATAAACACAAGCACAAGTGAAATTACATATAATGTATCTTTTATCCATTGGCATTTTATCTTGTCGCCAAAGTATTTAAAGGTCGGCAAAGAGAAAATTACACCAACTAAAATTATCTTTATATACTGCTCTAAATAGCCTGTAAAAAGTCCCCCGTTTGCAGTTTTATTTCCGACTCCGAACATATAGCCGATATACCGTATAGCATCGGACAAAGAATCGGACCTAAAAATCACCCAGCCGATTATAACAAAGAAAAGGGTGTAGATATGTCCCCATTTTCCGATTTTTTTAGTAAAGCCTGTCAGCTTTTCAATTACCAAAAGCACAAAGTACATAAGTCCCCAGACTATAAATGTCCAGTTTGCGCCGTGCCATATGCCTGTTAATAACCACACAACAAAAAGATTGAATATGAGCCGTTTTTTGCTTTTAACCCTGCTTCCGCCAAGCGGGAAATAGACATAATCACGAAACCATGTGCCAAGTGAAATATGCCATCTTCTCCAGAATTCTGTAATAGATTTTGATATGTATGGGTAATTGAAATTTTCCAAAAAGTGAAACCCGAACATTCTGCCAAGTCCGATTGCCATATCGGAATATCCCGAGAAATCGAAAAATATTTGAAGTGTGTAGGAAATTGCGCCAAGCCACGCAAAGCCTATAGTTATCTCACCCAAAGAGTGATATAAATAAACCTTGTCCGCCAAAACGGCAAAGGTATTTGCCAAAAGTACCTTTTTCCCAAGGCCCAGAATAAACCTTGAAAAGCC
>JAZNQG010000165.1:0-10246 GCA_045590035.1 Clostridia bacterium | reverse complement strand
CCTGCTGAGTATTTGTCAGAGCCTTCCGCGACAGAAATCCCCTTGCCGCTTTTTGACATAAAGGACTGCTTATCCTTCATAACAGAATCAATATCGCTTGAAATCCGCTTTTCCAAAAGCTCCTTTTTAGGCACTCCCGATACTGCGATGATACTGTCTCGGTCTGTTATAAGAGTACCTTTTCCGCTTGTTTTTGCAAGGCTTTCGGCGTATGAAACGGCAAAGTCGCCTAATTCGCCGATGGGTGAGTATTTTTTAAAAATCACTTCACCGTCCCGCTCTGTGTAGATTTCCAACGGGTCCCCTTCTCTTATTCTCATAGTCCGTCTTATTTCTTTCGGAATAACGACTCTCCCCAAATCGTCAATTCTTCTTACAATTCCTGTTGCTTTCATAAAATAAATGCTCCTTTAAATTACAAATTGTGTTGTTATTATCTGTATTTTAAGGGGATTTATACTGATTTTTCAATAAATATTCACCGATATTTTTTTAGCATTCGCTCCATATGTGAAAGATCATAAAAACCGCAGTTGTGCGCAATTTCGGTTTTTGAGCAATTAAAAGAATCTAACTGCTCTATCGCTTTTTTACATCTGTAATTGTTCAAATATTCTATTGGTGCCATACCACAAATAGCCTTAAAGCTACGCAAAAAAGTAGAGCGCGACAAAAATGTCATATTACAAAGTTCTTCTATCGTAATTCTCTCGTTGTATTTTTTATGTATGTATTCAAGGGAATTGATAATTTGTACCTCATATTGCTTGTCTGCGGAATCCTTATTGATACCGATTTGTTCTTTTAAAAGCAAAGAAAACCAATAAAGTATTTTCCAAGTTGTATGGTATTTAAGGGCCGCACATTCTTCCCAGGTAAATGCGCCGTTATCATCAATAAATTCCAGCTCATTTTTAAGCTGTAACAATTGAGATTGACCGAGGTGCAGAAAAAATGCATTTGAAGAATTACTTCGTAAAATGGGCTCAATCTCAGTGAGTTGTAAAAAACCGTCAAACTTTTCTGTTTCGGCTTTATTGCGGTCAACAAAGCTTCTTTGCAAAAGAATGTGATAAACCTCTAAGTTCTTGGTATCGGTATATGCGTGCGCAATCAAAGGCGGAATCACAAAAACATCTCCGCGCTTTGCTTTAAATTTGCCGTTTTCTATGCAGTGCATTCCTGTGCCCGACATAACTATGTTCACCTCATAAAAATCATGATTGTGCATTTCTATAGAATAATCCGTATAGGTGAAGGCACGCACCGAAAAACCATTATGAAAATTTCTTTTTTCACTACAATGAAATTTAATATCAATCATAACATCACCCTATTTGAGACGATAATACATTATTTTGAACGAATTATACTATTATTATATCATATTTCACAATATAATACAAGTATAAAAATGGAGAAAAATAGAGAGGTGCCATATGGAACGAATAGAATTTTTACGCAAACAGGTATTTGAAAATTTAAAATTCAGCAATGAGTTTCATTATCTTTTTTATAAAAAATATGAGCAGCACGCCGATTTGACGGAAGAAGAACGCTATGCCGAAGCCTTTTATTTTGCCTTCTCAAATCTCACCCCATCTATATCAGACGGGGAGCTCATTGTTGGAAAGCGTGATATCCCACTTAGCGCAGAAGAGCAACAAGAATGGGAAACCGTATATGAGCCGATTACAGAAGCGAGACGAAACAAAGCAGGCGGCGGTCAGGATTCCCATATGGCAATTGACTATGAATTAGTGCTTTCAAAAGGAATACTTGCAACCATAAAAACAATTGATAAATATTTGCAGACCTGCGATAAAGAAAAAGAATCGTATTATAAATGTTGCAAACGTTGTTTAGAGGCTGTCGTAAAGCACTCTGAAAACTATGCCGATTTGGCATTGAAAATGAGTGAAGAAGCAAACGACACAATAAGACGGAGTGAGCTTAAAAAAATTGCTGAAATATGTAAAAAAGTTCCCGCGTATCCTGCCGAAAGCTTTTATGAAGCGGTGCAATCGGTTCACTTCATTACCCACTGTTTATCGCTCAACCCTTTCAGGACAAGTGCCCAGCAGTTCCAACTTGGTCACCCCGACAGATATCTTTTACCTTTTTATGAAAGAGATATACAAAACGGAACGATTACAAAAGAATATGCTCAACTTTTGCTTGATTGCCTTGGAATTCAGATAAATATGCGTGTTCCAAGCGGACTTTCGAGTGGTTATATGGTGGGCGGTTGTGATGAACATGGTAATATTGTTGCAAATGAACTTACCGAAATGTGTATGCAGGTAATCGATGATATCCGTTTAGTTTACCCTGCTGTAGGTCTTTGTTATGTTGACGGGATGTCCGAAAAGTATCTTGAAAAAGCATGTGAACTTCTTTTAAAAGGCTATTCACATCCTGCCATTTTCAACGATAATGTGATAACAAAGGGGCTTATGCACTATGGAGTTGACGAGGCTCAAGCGCACAACTATATACATAGTACCTGCGTTGAAATCACTCCCGTAGCCGCATCAAATGCATGGGTTGCAAGCCCGTATACAAATATGCAGCAGATTTTACTGGATTTGATGAACAAAAAATATTCAACATTTGATAGTTTGTTAAACGCTTATTTTAAGAAGCTTGACTCACACATAAAAACAAATTTTGAGTCTGAAAATCATTTACGCGGTGTTCGCGCAGAAAACTCTATAAATCCGCTGCTTTCCTGCTTTGTTAATGACTGCTTGAAAAAGGGTGTGGACATAGAACGCGGTGGTGCTCGATATAATTGGATCATGCCGTCCTTTGTTGGAATGGCAAATCTTGTTGATTCGTTGTATGCTATAAAAACACTTGTATTTGATGAACAAAAATTAACGCTTGGCGAATTTAAAAACATTCTTAATAATAATTTTGAGGGTAATGAAACTCTTAGACAGCATATACTCAACCGTATTCCAAAATACGGAAATGATATTGATGATATAGATAAATATTTCGGCATACTATCCGAACACATAGCTAAAGAGTGTAAAAAATATATAGGTCTTCATTCCAACTCAAATCTGATTCCCAGCGTCTTTTGTTGGGTAATGCACGAACGATTTGGAAGGGAAACCTCTGCTACTCCCGACGGAAGAAAAGCAGGATTCCCTTTGGGAGACGGTTCAGGCCCTTGCCAAGGCAGAGAAATGAATGGGCCGACAGCCTCTGTCCTATCATCAACTAAATGGGATCACTCCAAATTCATCGGCGGTGTTGCGGTAAATCTCAAATTTTCCAAAGCATCCTTGGGTAGAGATTCATTAGATGCAATGATATCGATCATCAAAACATATCTGAAACGTGGAGGTTTTGAGGTGCAGATAAATGTGGTGGATAACGAAACGCTGAAAAATGCGCAAAAAAATCCCGAAGCGTATCAAGATCTTGTAGTACGCATCGGTGGTTACAGTGATTATTTCGTAAGGCTTTCCACTGAAATGCAGGAGGAAGTTATTCTGAGGACATCGCACAATGTATAGTAAAGGGAAAATATTTAATATACAAAGATTCTCAACATCCGATGGCCCCGGCATCCGAACCGTTGTGTTTATGAAAGGTTGCCCACTAAATTGCGCTTGGTGCCATAATCCGGAATCAAAAAGCACTGCGACCGAATTTTTCTATAAAGGCGAACTGTGCATTGCGTGTGGATCTTGCAGCAACGTATGTGCTGTTAACGGGCATACATTGACGGATGGTGTACACCTTTTTGACCGCGAAAAATGTGTGCGCTGCGGAAAATGTGTAGATGTCTGTTATTCCAACGCTTTGGTTCTTTGCGGAGAGGAAAGAACCGCAGAAGAAGTTATAGATATTGTATTGCGTGATAAACCGTTTTATGAAGAATCAGACGGAGGCATAACCCTTTCGGGCGGAGAGCCGCTTATACAATATGATTTTACGCTGTCACTTCTTAAACTCGCCAAGCAGCACGGCTTGCACACCGCCATTGAAACCAGCGGCTTTTCAAACAGAGATTTAACCATACTGAATGACTTTGTGGATTTATGGCTGTATGATATCAAGATATTTCCGGAAGAAGAACATATAAAGTACACCGGTGTTTCAAATAAAGTAATATTTGATAACTTGCGTCTTCTAAATCGTGTTGGTGCAAAAATTATTTTGCGATGCCCTATTATACCGGATATCAATATGACTTTCGAGCATTTTGAGGATCTTGCCGACTTGGCAAACACCCTTAACAATGTGATAGCCATACATTTAGAGCCGTATCATCCTTTGGGGCTTTCTAAAGCAGAACAGTTAGGAAAAGGTCAACCGTATCAAAATAATAAATTTCTGGAGGCGTTCGACCTGGAGCCCTTTGCCGATATGCTGCGAGAAAAAACAAAAAAAGAGGTAGTTATTTTGTGAAAAAGCAAGGTGAATTTCATTTTGATTTTTTTGCCTATAGACAAAAGACTCTAAGTGTGTTAAAATACCAAAAACGGAGGCGATAAAAATGAAGATTGAAGGATTAAAAATAAATTTTTTGGGAGACAGTATCACTCAAGGAGCTTCTGCGACAACTCCTGAGGAAGTATATCATCAGGTAATTAAAAGTAAGTATGGTTTAAAAAAAGCCAATAACTACGGAGTCGGCGGAACAAGAATTGCAAGACAGACCGTGCCCAGTGAGATGACAATTTTTGACTATACTTTCGAGATGCGTGCGGAAATAATGGAAAAAGACGTAGATGCGGTTTTGGTTTTTGGCGGAACTAATGACTTTGGTCACGGCGATGCTAAATTGGGCGACATTGAAAGTGATGATATATACACATTTTGTGGCGCATTAAATTCGCTTATTACAAAGCTTTTAAAGGATTTTGTGGGAAAAGAAATTATATTTTTGACACCCTTGCACAGAACCGATGAAAACGAGCCGACAAAGCATGAGGGCAAGGTGCTTTCCGACTATGTAGATAAAATGCGTGAGATTTTCAAAAAGAGAAATATTAAATATATTGATTTGTTTGAGATAGACCCATTTGACATATCAAAGAACAAATATTCACCCGACGGACTTCATCCAAACGATTTAGGACACGAAGTTTTGGCAGACACAGTTGCAAAAGAACTTATGAAACTATAAAAAAAGGAGCTTTAAAGCTCCTTTTTGTTATTTAAGTTCTAATAATACTGCCGAGAAGTTTTCGGGCAGGGTTACTTTTATAAAGTCTTTTGCCTTTTTAATCTTTGCTTTTGTATTGGAAGGATAAAGAACAGTTGCTTTTTCAGCATTATATGGAATCTTTACTGTCTTATCGGAAGAATCCATTCTCCATACTGCCAGGTATTCTTTTTTATCTGTCTTAAATCCAAGAGAAATCCAGCCATCTTCTCTTTGGGGTACTCCCAAAGGATAGAAAGGAACTGATGACTCCATATGATTTCTTATCTTTTTGTGAACCTTTATTGCTTCCTGAACCAAAGACATTTGCTCGTCGGAAAGATCCCAGATTTCGCCTGCAACATTCATTCTCTGCAGCATTGAGCTTATCATAATGAATGCAATTTCTGATAAAGTGTTATGCTTTCTCGGATATGACCATACAAGCGACTGCTCAGGGATAACTGCTGTCGGAATTGCAGCCGCAATATATGCGGTATGCTTCCAGTCTTCGTTATCGCTGATTGAGAGAAGGTGGTGTTTTGCCATATGTGCATAGTCTATTCTCATACCGCCGCTTGAACATCCCTCAATTACAAGGTCGGGGTATTTTTCACGGATTTCGTCAACCCAAGATAGATATGCGCGGTTATTTCCTAAAAGTCCGTCGCCAAAGCTGTCGGCATTTACTTCTGTTCCGACACCTGCTTCTATGTTATAGTCGGTTTTTATGTATCTTATACCATATTCGTTATAAAAACGGTCAATGATTGATGAAATATACTCTCTTACCTTCGGATGTCTGAAATCAAGCTGATATCTTCCGTGGTCTATAACCTTTTTGCCATGACGCATAAAGTAACATTCGTCTTCGAATTTGTCGGCAATCGGACTTCCGATTCCCATAACTTCGCCTTCTAACCAGATTCCGGGAATCATACCTTTTGAGCGGACATAATCAAATACTTCGTTGATGCCGTTCGGGAAACGCTTTGCTTGCGGCAACCACTCGCCGACAGTCTCCCACCATGTACCGTCTGCATACCAGCCTGCGTCCATAACATAGTATTCTGCACCCGCCTCGGCTGCTTTGTCGATTACGGGGAGCATTTTCTCGGTTGTAGGGTCTGCCCAGAGACAATGCATATAGTCATTGAATATTACGGGAAGCTTTTTATTGGCTTCGCTGTTTTCAAAGATAATTCTTCTGTATTTTGTCATATGGGAAAGTGCATCTTCAAAGTCAATGCCAAATGTAAGGCAGGCTTTTACCGATTCAAATTCTTCGCCCGGCTTTAACACCTTGTACCAGTTATTTTCAAGCTCAGTCGGTCCGCTTAGTCTTAAGTAAACCTGATTGGAAATATCGCTTACTTCCCATTCCCACGAGCCGTTGCTTTCAATCTGCCATAAAAGGCAAGAAGATTTGTCGTAATATGCACCCATCGGGAGATATTCCTTGCAAGACCACATACCTGTGTTGTATGCCATAATTCTCTTCATTGAGAAATCGTTCTGTCTGTCAAGACCTGCATCAAGCAGGCTATAATCTCTCCAGTTTGCTTCCTTTTTCCAGGAATTATGGGGGATCATAATTCTCGGGTTATCCAAAGAAAGACCTGTGTATGCAAAGGATGAGATATATTCCATTCCGAATTCTTCCGAACCGATATTCTTAACGGTTGACCATGAGCGAAGTGCAGGAATTCCGTTATAGAACTGATAATGTAAAGTTGCTTCGGTTTTTTCGTCCTTTAGAATGATTTCTATTTTTGTGCCAAATTCATTTTCATATTCTTTGTGGCTTTCGTACTTTAGGGAAAACGAACCTGAAGACCCTGTATGCTTTCCGCCGTGGTGGTCGTCCTGATTTTCTCCGCTTAAGTGAAGTTCAAATGCCGCACACCACTTTAAAGCTTTTTCTTCGTTTATGTTGGAAGAATCATTTGAAAAGTGCTTTAGGGCAAGTCTTCCGTCTTCTAAAGTCTCAAAAATAAGGGATACGCCGTTTCTTGAAAAATCGAGTGTCATAAATACCCTCCTTAAAAAAGTCATATGTTATGAAAAGTATATCACCATTGGGATTTTTTGTCCATAGCTAAAAAACAGATAATTTGACATTTTATAAAAATAGGTATAGAATTACTATTACTTTAAAGGAAAGGAGAAGAATATATGAAAAACTTAAGAAAAACTCTCTTTATAATACTTTCGTTTTTACTTCCCGTGGTTACGGTATTTATGAATAACATAATTCATTTTGCTGATTTTCCCAAGGCTTTTTCGTGGTTTTTGAAATATCCTTCCTGCTTTTTCTTTGAATATACCGTGCTTTTGATATTTGAAGGGCTTATATTTTCAATATTTAACAGTGTGTGGCCTGCATTTTTTATTTCTGCTCTCTTTTTGGGAGTAGTCTCGCTTATAAATTACTATAAAGTAATAATTAACGGAATGCCATTGGTTTTGTCCGAATTGGGTATGGCGGGCGAATTTAATGAAATTGCGGGGTTTGCTCTTCCGCAGATAACGGTAAATAAATACATAATTCTTGGAATAGCTTTGCTCTTCCAGTTTTCAATCCTTTCAGGGATTTCAAACTGGAAGATAAAATTTTCTAAAAAAACAAGGCTTATTACAGGTGCAATTTCGGTTTTTCTTACATTTTTGTTCCTTTTTACACCGCTATTTAAGGCTTGGGCGATTTCCTTTGATAAAGGCACAATGTCCCAGGAAGAAAGAGTAACTAAATATACGACTGTATTAGGCTTGTATTCGACTTATGCAAGGGACTCGAAAAAAGGTGATGTATATACTTTAGAGCGTCGGGAGAAGATAGAAAAAGAACTTGAAAATATAGGCAATAATGAAGAAGACTCAAAAACTCCGACGGTAATATTTCTAATGTCCGAATCGTTTTTCGATGTTACAAAGCTTCAGGGGGTGACTTTTCAAAAAGACCCGATACCGAATTTCCACCGTTTATCCAAAACGCATACGTCGGGAGAATTTATATCGAGTGCATACTGCGGCGGTACGGGAAATGTTGAAATGGAAGTTTTAACAGGAATTGCAGGCTATCACTTAAAGGAATCGGAAGCGATAACTAACATAATGCCGAGAGATAAATATAAGGAAATTCCTGTTATAACCGATATATTCAAAAATTACGGATATTCCACAACCTTTATCCATTCCTATAACTCAAATCTTTACAACAGAAGCATAACATATGATTCCTTTGGGTTTGATAATGTTATATTTGAAGATGGGTTTTCCGAAAGGGCAGAAAGGAAAGGCGGTTATATATCGGATATGGCACTTGCCGAAAAAATAATTTCGCTCTACAGAAATAAAGGCAAGACCCCTATGTTCCTTTTTGCCGTATCTATGGAAAACCATCAGCCGTTTTATGAAAACAAATTCGGCGGAAAGAAATTTGTTGAAATCAAGTCGGATATTTTAGAAGACGGACACTTAAAATCGCTTCAAAGCTATGTAAACGGTGTGTATGATGCAGACAGGGCTTTAGGGCGTCTTACCAATTATTTTAAAAATGTAAATGAAGATGTGATGATAGTCTTTTTTGGCGACCATCTTCCGAATTTATTAGGTAACAGCGGAGAAACTGTTTATTCAAAAACGGGGTACATCTCAAGTGTCGACAGTAGTATCTGGACACCCGATGAGCTAAAAAAGATGCTAACTACCGACTATCTTATCTGGACAAATTATGAAGAAGAGCCACTCCCCGACAAAACAGAGTCTAGTCTTTTCTTAGGGCTTTCGGTGGTCGAAAGACTGGGACTTAAAAAGACCGATTATTATAATTGGCTGTCAAGCTATATAAAGCCTGATATTTTAATGTCAAGGTCCAGACTTTTTGTGGATAGCTCAGGAGATGCCACCGACAAGGCAGACGGCGAAATAATGGAAACAGACAAAAAATATGCAGCCGCTATATATGATATAGTCTACGGAGAAAATAAAATATTTAAAAAGTAATTTTTATGCCGGATAATCTTAGGGTTATTCGGCATATATTGATTAAAATTAAAAAAATTGACAAAATAACCCATTATGTAGTATAATATAAAATAAGAGTAATATATGCCCTAAAAGGAGAAGTATAGATATGCCGAGAAAAAAGGAAAATTACGGAAATGACAGTATTTCAAGCCTTAAAGGTGCCGATAGAGTAAGAAAAAGACCTGGTGTTATTTTCGGCTCTGACGGACTTGAGGGTTGCTGTCATTCTTTCTTTGAAATATTATCAAACTCAATAGACGAAGCAAGAGAAGGTTACGGCAAGGAAATCGAAGTAACCCGTTTTTTGGACGGCTCTATTGAAATAAGAGACTACGGACGCGGAATTCCTTTGGACTATAACGAAAAGGAAGGAAGATATAACTGGGATTTGGTTTACTGCGAGCTTTATGCGGGCGGTAAGTATAATAATAATTCCGCAGACGGTATGTATGAGTATTCTTTAGGACTTAACGGTCTTGGCGCGTGTGCGACTCAGTATTCTGCAGAATATATGGACGTTGAAGTAATACGTGACGGCTTTAAATATAATCTCCATTTTGAAAAGGGCGAAAATGTGGGCGGCTTGTCAAAAGAAAAAGCACCTTTAAGAGCAAAGACGGGAACGGTACAGAAATGGAGACCCGATATCGAAGTATTTACCGATATAAATATCCCATTAGAATATTATCAGGATACACTCCGCCGTCAGTCTATGACAAATGCGGGCATAAAGTTTACCCTTTTTAATGAATCGGAAAGTGGTATGGAGCTTTATGAATACTACTATGAAAACGGAATTATCGATTACTTAAACGAAAAGGTCGGTGACACAGGCTTTACCACAACTGAAGTTTGGGAAGCTGAAAGAAAGGGTAAAGACCGAGAAGACCAGAGCGAGTACCGTTTAAAGATGCAGATTGCATTCCTTTTCTCCAACAAGGTCAATATGACCGAGTATTATCATAACTCAAGCTGGCTTGAATACGGCGGTGCACCCGACAAGGCGGTAAAGAATGCGTTTGTCTATGCAATCGACCAGTATTTAAAGAA
>JAZNQG010000164.1:0-6254 GCA_045590035.1 Clostridia bacterium | reverse complement strand
GCAAAAATCTCACGTATATCATTAAAGATATTGGTGTATGTCGCAGGATTTGACCTTGGAGTTCTGCCGATCGGGGACTGGTTTATGTCGATAATTTTATCAAGCTGTTCCAAGCCTTCGATTCTATCGTGCTTTCCGCCGTAAGTTTTTGCGCGGTTTAAGTCTTTTGCAAGCTGTTTATATAAAATCTCATTTACAAGCGAAGATTTACCCGAACCCGAAACTCCTGTAACGCACGCGAACACGCCTAACGGAATATCAACATCGATATTCTTTAGGTTGTTTTCTTTTGCACCGACAACCTTTAGCCAGCCTGTTGGTGTTCTTCTTTTTTGGGGGATTTCAATATACTTTTTGCCCGACAAATACTGACCCGTAATAGATTTTGGATTTGCCATAATTTCTTTTGCAGTACCTTCGGCAATAATTTCACCGCCGTTAATACCTGCACCCGGACCAATGTCTACAATATGGTCAGCAACCATCATTGTATCTTCGTCGTGCTCAACAACGATAACCGTATTCCCTAAATCTCTTAAGTTTTCTAAAGTCGAAATCAAGCGGGTATTATCCCTTTGATGTAGACCGATACTTGGCTCGTCTAAAATATACAGAACGCCTGTAAGACCCGAACCTATCTGTGTTGCAAGGCGAATTCTCTGTGCTTCACCGCCTGATAATGTGCCCGACGAGCGAGTAAGCGTAAGGTAGTTAAGTCCAACATCAAGTAAAAACTGCAATCTTGCCTTAATTTCCTTAATTATCTGTGTTGAAATAATCTCTTCCTTTTCGGTAAGGACTAAATTATTTATAAATTCCATCTCTTCCTTTATAGAAAGATTTGTAAATTCATTTATATTTAGACCTCCGACTGTTACACCTAAAACAATGTCGTTAAGTCTTGCGCCGTTACACTTTGAGCAGTTGGAAATTTTTATATACTTTTCTATCTCGTGCTTTGCCCAGTCAGATTTTCCGTCATTATAGCGACGTTCAAGACAGGTTGCAACACCTTCAAAAGGTGCTAAATACGTGCCTGAGCCATAGTTTCTGGTGTATTCCATTTTGATTTTTTCGTCACCAGTACCATACAGCACCTTTTCTTTAAAGCTCTCGGGTAAATCCTTATACGGCGTATTTATATCTATTCCGTAGTGTTTAGCTAAAGACGTGTAATACATATGCGCCATAGAATCGGGTATCTCAGGTGCTGCCCAACCTGGCGCGTAAATTGCACCTTCTATTAAAGATAAGCTGTCGTCATAAACAAGTAATGCAGGATCGATTTTAGGGATAAATCCGATACCATCACATTCTGGACAAGCACCAAACGGATTGTTAAAAGAAAACATTCTGGGACTTAACTCAGGGATACTTATACCACAGTCAGTGCAGGCGTGAGTCTGGCTAAACTGCAATGTTTCACCATCAACCACCTTTACAGAAACTATATCGCCTGTAAGATGTGATGCAGTTTCAACCGAATCGGTCAGTCTTTTCTTGATAGAGTCTTTAATTACAAGTCTGTCAACTACAATGTCAATAGAGTGCTTGATATTTTTTTCTAATTTTATTTCTTCTGATAAATCATACTGAATATCATCAGCAATAACTCTTACAAATCCCGATTTTTTTGCATCTTCAAAGACTTTTTTATGTTCTCCCTTCTTCCCCTTAACAACAGGCGCTAAAACAAGTATCTTAGTACCTTCAGGAAGCGACAGGATACTATCTACAATCTGGTCGATAGTTTGTCTTTTGATTTCTTTTTTACACTTCGGGCAGTGCGGAACACCGATATTTGCATATAAAAGTCTTAAATAATCGTAAATTTCAGTTACAGTTCCAACGGTTGAACGCGGATTTTTGGATGTAGTCTTCTGGTCAATACTGATAGCAGGCGACAAGCCTTCAATACTTTCAACATCAGGCTTGTCCATCTGTCCTAAAAACATTCGTGCATAGCTTGACAAAGACTCTATATATCTTCTCTGTCCTTCTGCATAAATTGTATCAAAAGCAAGCGATGATTTTCCAGAACCTGACAGTCCTGTTAAAACAACAAGCTTTTCTCGTGGAATATTCACGCTTACATTCTTTAAATTATGAACTTTTGCTCCCTTGATTTTTATATATTTGTTCATTTCTTTTTTTCCTTTAACAGCTGTATTTTATCTCTTAATTCTGCAGCTCTCTCAAATTCAAGCATTTCTGCCGCAGCAAGCATTTCATCGGTTAAGTTATCAATCATAACACCAATATCCATTTCTTCTTTCTTCGTCTTTTCTGTCACTTCTGTCATAGACTCAATAATCTTTCTTATTCCCTTGCTGACAGTTTTTGGTGTTATGTTATGCTCTTTATTATATTTATCCTGAAGCTCACGGCGTCTGTAGGTTTCGTTAATAGCTCTTTGCATTGAGCCTGTAATAACATCAGCATACATAATTACTTTACCATTAACGTTTCTTGCGGCTCTGCCGATTGTCTGTATAAGCGATGTTTCACTTCTTAAAAAGCCTTCTTTGTCGGCATCTAAGATTGCAATAGTTGAAACTTCAGGAAGGTCCAACCCTTCTCTTAACAGGTTAATTCCGACTAAAACATCAAATGCACCCATCCTTAAATCCCTTACAATCTCAGTTCTTTCGATTGTCTTAATGTCCGAATGCATATATCTTACTTTGATTCCAACACTTCTTAAGTAATCGGTTAAATCTTCCGCCATCTTTTTGGTAAGTGTTGTAACAAGTACTCTATGGTTATTTTCGGTTGCTACATTTATTTCCGATATCAAATCATCTATCTGATTTTCGATTGGACGGACAAAAATTTCAGGGTCTAAAAGACCTGTTGGACGGATAAGCTGTTCTGCAGTGAATTCAGAATGTTCCTTTTCAAATTCTCCTGGTGTTGCGGATGTAAAAATCACCTGGTTTGTCTTATGTATAAATTCATCGAACATAAGAGGTCTGTTATCAAATGCACAAGGAAGACGAAAACCGTATCCGACAAGTGATTCTTTTCTTGCTCTGTCACCATTATACATTCCGCGTACCTGTGAAACAGTTACGTGCGATTCGTCAATGAACATTAAATAGTCGTCAGGAAAATAATCTAAAAGAGTATAAGGCGGAGTACCTGCCTTTCTTCCGCTTATTACTCTTGAATAATTTTCTATTCCCTGGCAAAAACCTATTTCCTGAAGCATCTCGACATCATACATTGTACGCTGTTCTATTCTCTGTGCTTCAATCAACATTCCTTTATCTTTAAAATACTTTATTCTATCAGATAACTCGTCCAAAATCGCAGCAATTGCCATCTGCATCTTTTCGCCCGTTGTTACGTAGTGAGATGCTGGCATAATTAAAGCGTGATTTCCTGTAGCAACGACTTCGCCTGTTATAACATCGACTTCTGCGATTCTCTCAATTTCATCACCAAAGAACTCAATCCTTATTGCTCTTTCTCCGTTATTTGCAGGAAAAATCTCTAAAATATCACCACGGACACGGAATTTATTACGGATAAAATTGATGTCATTTCTCTCGTACTGAATTTCGACAAGCTTTTTTATAATCTCGTCTCTTCCCTTTTCCATACCGACTCTTAGAGATATCATAAGATTCTGGTAATCTTCAGGGTCGCCAAGACCGTATATGCAAGATACACTTGAAACTATAATTACATCTTTTCTTTCAAAGAGTGCAAAGGTTGCGGAATGTCTTAATTTATCAATTTCGTCATTTATCGACGCGTCTTTTTCGATAAATGTATCAGATTGCGGAATATACGCCTCAGGCTGATAATAGTCATAGTATGATACAAAAAATTCCACTGCGTTTTCGGGAAAAAATTCCTTAAATTCACTGCAAAGCTGTGCTGCCAAAGTTTTATTATGCGCTAAAACAAGTGTCGGCTTATTTACTTTAGCGATAATATTCGCCATTGTAAATGTCTTTCCAGAACCCGTAACACCCATAAGTGTCTGGAACTTTCTGCCATTTATTATACCTTCTGCGAGCTCATCTATCGCTTTTGGCTGGTCGCCTGTTGGCCGAAAATCAGATACCAGTTTAAATTTATCCATAACCTTTTCACTCCCTTCCTTTAAAAAGTCCTAAACTGCAAGGCGAAAAACACCTTGCAGTTTTTTAAAAATCAGTTTAATAAATATATTCCCAAATTGAGATACGCCGCAAAGAGACACCATATAAAATACGGGATTTGCAGATATGCGGAAACCTTTGAGTACTTATAGAACATCTTAATCATATAGTAAACAAGTGTTGCTAAGAATGCAATCCAGAAAAATGAGAACAAACGCCACTTTAAGATAAAGAAAAATACCGACCAAAGTGCATTTACGCCAAGCTGGAAATAGTAAAGCAATTTATCCTGATTATCTAATTTTTTCTTGTCTGCAATATAGAAGCTTACCCCCATTAAAAAGTACAGAACTCCCCATACAACAGGAAAAACCCATCCCGGCGGTGCGAGCGGTGGTCTTATAAGCTCTCCGTAATCTATAAACGGATTTATGATAAAACTTACCAATCCACCTACCAATAATGGAATTAAAATGTCCTTTGCCAATTTTAAGTATTTGTTCAAAAAACTCACCTCTTAAGAGTAGTTTATGAACAGTTACCCGAAATATTCAAAAAATATACCTTAACCCATGTCCCCAATTTCATACATAAGCATACTAGTAACTGCCAAAGATGCCGTTTCAGTCCTTAAAATGCGTTTTCCAAGGGTAATTAGAGGAATTCCTTGTTCTTTTATGTAATCGATCTCTTCGGGCGAAAAACCACCTTCAGGGCCAATTAAATATGACACTGTTTTTGGCGTTTTACCTCTTAGAAACGGTTTTAGAGAATTATTGTCTTCACTTTCATATGGTACAAAGAAAAGGTCTGACTTTTTCATTTCTTCGACCGCTGATTTAAGATTATGAACACCTGTTACTTGGGGCAAAATTCCGCGACCCGACTGTTTTGCAGCTTCGTCGGAAATTTTTTGCCATCTTAAAACCTTTTTGTCTTCTTCCTTTTTGTCAAGCTTTACAACACATCTCAAAAGTGCTACAGGAACAAATCTTACAACACCGAGCTCTGTGTTTTTCTGGATAATATATTCCATCTTTGACGCTTTGGGAAGCGCCTGAAAGACCGTAATTTCGATATTTGACTCTGTATCTATATTCTTTTTGGATAGTACCTTTAATAAAACTGAATCCTTCAAAATTTCTGTAATTTCACATTCATAATCGGTAGATGTTGAATCAGATACAGTTACCGTATCACCGACATTCAGTCTTAAAACCTTTGTTATATGCAAAACGTCTGATGTGTCGATTGTAATTATATCGCCCATAACCTTATTAGGATCTACAAAAAATTTAGGCATAACTTATCCCCTTAAAGCTTACTTATAATTCCCTTTGTAAACTCTTTCATATTTTCCAAGTCTTTTTCTGTCGGTTTAAAAAGCACTCTAAACGGCTCGTCTTCTGTTTTAAGTCTTAAAGCTTTCAAGGTATTATTTAAAAGAATAGCACCTTCTCCACTCCAGCCGTAAGAGCCGAATACACCGAACTTTGTGTTTGCAGACGAAATTACATCAAGACCAGTAAGGGCATTCCATACGGGGCTTAAAGCATTTCTGTTGATTGTCGGAGTTCCGAACAAGATAATGTCATATTCTTCTCCATCAAATCTTTCTTTTTCAAGGTCGATAAGCTCTGCATCAAGACCTTCTTCTAAAAGTGTGTTATATGCACATTCTGCAAGAGTTTTTGTATATCCGTATGCAGAAACGAAGCAAACAGCTGCCGACTTTTTATCTTTATTTTCAGGTGTCGACCATTTAATATACTTCTCTACACCTTCGCCGATATATTCTTTTAATAAAGGACCGTGACTGTTTAAAACCACTTCAATTTCAAGGTCTTTTATCTTTTCAATACCTTTTAAAACAAATGGCTTAAAAGGTGCTACTATACAATCAAAATACACCTTCATAGCTTTTTCGTAATCTGCTTTGTTCTTGATTTCAGTATCAAAAAGACCATCAAAACAATAATGTGCACCTAAAACGTCGCAGGAGAATAAAGCCTTATCCTTTTCCATATAAGTCATCATTGTATCGGGCCAGTGAAGATTAGGCGCAACTATAAATTTTAAAGAAAAATCACCTAACGAAAGCTCTTCTCCATCCTTTGCAAGAAGCTCTTTAAAGGTCATATT
>JAZNQG010000163.1:0-14926 GCA_045590035.1 Clostridia bacterium | reverse complement strand
GATAACGACGAAGGCTTAAATACAGGCGGTATGGGTACATTCTCACCGAGCCGTCTTTATACAGAAGACAAGGCAAAGGAATGTATGGAAAACATCTTCCTTCCCACAGTAGACGCTATGGCAAAAGAAGGCAGACCCTTTAAGGGAGTCATCTATTTCGGACTTATGATGACCGAAAAGGGCGTTAAAGTAATCGAATACAACGCTCGTTTCGGAGACCCCGAAACTCAGGTTGTGCTCCCGAGACTAAAGACCGATTTAGTTGAAATTATGGAAGCCGTAATCGACGAAAGATTAGACGAGATTAACATTGAATGGGAAGACAACGCCGCTGTATGTGTAGTTTTAGCTTCGGGCGGTTATCCCGTTAAATATCAGTCAGGCTACGAAATAAAGGGTTTGGACGAAATTAAAAAGTGTGAAGATATTACAGTTTTCCACGCAGGCACAAAGTTAGATAACGGCGTATATAAAACCGCCGGCGGAAGAGTTTTAGGTATCACCGCAGTGGGTGATAACTTAGACAGTGCAATAAAGCGTGCCTATGAAGGTGTCGAGATGGTAACATTTAAAGACTGCCATTTTAGACACGACATCGGAATTAAAAAATATTGATAAAGAAGGTTAAAAGATATGAAAAAGAGCCGTGTTTTTATTGTTATTTCAATAATTATCACGCTCTTTATCTTTTCTTCTTCCCTAAAAGACGCCTCTATATCATCCGAAACAAGCGGAAGAGTCTTGTCTTTTATAAATTCATTTTTAAATATTTTTGGACTCAAAATGACACACGCCGTTATAAGAAAGCTCGCACATTTTGCTGAGTTTTTTTCTCTCGGCGTGTCTTTGACTTTATCGGGATATTTTTCTTTAAAAGGACTAAAACTAACCACAAAATATATTCTTCTATTAGGCCTTTTTATAGCCATAACAGACGAGCTTTTACAGTTTATCCCGGTTGGCAGAAGTCCTATGGTAAAAGATGTTTTACTTGATTTTTTTGGAGTATTAACGGGGTATATATTGGTATTTACAATAAGTATGTTAAAAGAAAAGAGGCATTTTAAATAATGAGCGATTTTCCGTTTATTTATCTTGTAAATATTGTTTTGGTTATAATTATAGTATTCTATTTAAAAAAAGACCCTGCGGTCAGCATTTCGTGGCTTTTATTTTTTCTTTTGTTTCCGAAAATCGGTGCGGTTTTCTTTATCGTGTTCGGGCTTGGTGTCAAAAGTCATACAAAGAGAATTTACGAAAGTAAGATGCTCTCCGACACAGAAATTGCAAAGGCTCTTTTTTCACAGAAGGAACTTTTAAATCTTCCGAAGGCACGGGATATTGAAAGGCTTGATATTGTAAGATATTTTAATAATCACAACTGCCTTTTGACCGATAAAAATGATGCCGAAATTTTTACCGATGCAAAAGAAAAATATGAACGACTGCTAAAAGACATAGAAAATGCAAAAGAATCTATAAACATTTTTTATTTTATCTTCAATAAAGACGAAATCGGCAAAAGGATAATGGATTTGCTCCTAAAAAAAGCAAACGAAGGCGTAAAGGTAAGATTTTTATATGATTCTTTCGGGTGCTTTTTAACAAGCCGAAAGTTTTTAAGGCAGCTTAACAAAACGAAATCAGGAAGAGCAGTGAGTTTTTACCCTGTAAGCGTTTTTACTCCGTCTAAAATAAACCACCGAAACCACAGAAAAATCGTGGTAATCGACAGAAAAATTGCATATATGGGCGGTATGAATATAGGCGACGAATATATGGGGCTTAAGAAAACAAAACCATGGCGGGATACACATCTTCGTATAACGGGAGATGCAGTCGAGCTTATATTTGCGTATTTTTGCTTTGACTGGGATTTTTCGGCAAGGGATAATTTGACTAAAGAATTAGAAAAAATATCTTTAAATAAAGACCGTGGCAACTACGAACCTTTGCCTATCCAGATAGTGTCTCAGGGTCCCGATTCACCCGACGAAGAAATAAAAAACGGAATAATAAAGATGTTATATTCGGCAAGAAAATATGCATATATCCAAAGTCCTTATTTTATTCCCGACCAGTCGTTTAGAAATGCTTTGGTTACTGCGGCAAAGTCGGGCGTTGATGTAAGAGTTATGATTCCAGGGATTCCCGACAAAAAATATGTCTACTACTCCAGTCTTTCGTATGTAGAAGAAATGATACGGGCGGGAGTTAAAATATATCTTTATAACGGCTTTATTCACGCAAAAACCTGTGTGGTTGATGATGAAATCGCAACTATCGGAAGCACGAATATCGATATAAGAAGCTTTAGTCTTCACTTTGAGCTAAACGCTTTTTTCTATCAGGAAAAATTTTCAGAAAAATGCCGTGAGATTTTTGAAGCCGATATAGAAAAATCAAGACTTCTTACATTGGAAGAGTATCATAAAAGACCGCTTTTATTTAAAATCAAGGAAGGCTTTTTTAGGCTTTTTTCACAGATAATGTAGGTATTAAAAAAGGAATCTTAAAAAGATTCCTTTTTATGTTCTCAAAATAGTTTAATAAATTCTCTCTTTTCTTTTGGCGGCCAAAAGAAACAAAAGCCCCGGGGGATTCGATTTCCCCCGGACCCCTTGAAACGACCAAGAGGGGGCTGCTCGCCCCCTTTGGAATCCCCTCGCATAAAGCATAAGTAAAAAAAGGAATCTTAAAAGATTCCTTTTTTGTCTATGTGCATTTTTTGGAAGTTTTATAGTTGTCCTAAGCTTGCTGCCTTTAAGTATGCATTAATGAAACCTTCCAAATCCCCGTCCATAACGGCTTGAATGTTGCCGACTTCGTGGCTTGTGCGGTGGTCTTTTACCATGGTGTAGGGGTGGAATACATAGGAACGGATTTGGCTGCCCCATGCGATTTCCTTTTGAACACCCTTAATGTCTTCAATCTTTTCTTTTTGCTGCTGCTCGGCAATTTCTGCAAGCTTTGATTTTAACATTCGCATAGCATATTCTCTGTTCTGATGTTGTGAACGTTGAGTCTGGCAGGCAACAACGACACCTGTTGGAATATGTGTAATTCTTACAGCAGAGTCGGTCTTATTGATATGCTGACCGCCCGCACCCGAGGCTCTGTATGTGTCTACCTTTAAGTCTTCGGTTCTTATATCAATCTCGATATCGTCGGTGATTTCGGGCATAACTTCGATTGAAGCAAATGATGTATGTCTTCTTCCCGATGCGTCAAAAGGAGAAATACTAACCAGACGGTGAACGCCCTTTTCAGCCTTTAAGTATCCGTATGCATTAAGACCTGTAATGGTTATTGTAGCACTCTTGACTCCTGCATCGTCACCGGGGAGCATATCCATTACAGACACCTGATATCCGTTTTTCTGGGCATACATCTGGTACATTCTAAGTAACATCTCGCACCAGTCCTGAGCCTCTGTTCCGCCCGCTCCTGCATGGAGTGTGATGATGGCATTATTTTTGTCATAATGACCCGACAAAAGTGTTTCAAGTGTCATTTTTTCCAAGTCATTTATAACAGACTCTGCCGCACTTTTTACTTCGCCTAACATTGACTCGTCATTTTCTTCATTCGCAAGGTCACAAAGAACCAAAGCATCTTCCCACGCGCCTTTTAGTGAATTATAACGCTCGACCTTATCCTTTAACTGCTTCGTTTTCTGCAAAACCTTCTGGGAATTTTCCATATCGTCCCAGAAATCAGGAGCTGCTGACTGTTTTTCAAGGTCTTCAATCTCCTTTATGGTCCCTTCTATATCAAGCGACTCCTTTAAATCGTCTATTGCTTTTTCCAACCCCTGCAAACGCAGACGGTATTCATCATACTCTATCACATTAACACATCCTTAAACTTGATTTTCTTTTTATCTTCCGCAGCACTGCTTATACTTTTTACCACTTCCGCAGGGGCACGGGTCATTTCTGCCCGGCTTTTTGTCAGCTTTTTTAGGCTGCTTTTCCAAAGTTCCGTCTCCCGCAGGGATAATAGGTTTTGCAACCTGTTCTCTTTTAATTTCCACCTGCGGTCTCGGTTTTACCGAAAGGACATAGCGAGTGGTATCTCTCTTGATGGCATCTAACATTCCTTCATAAAGCTCGCTTCCCACATTTCTGTATTCGATAACCGGGTCGTGCTGAGCATAAGCCTGAAGTCCGATTTCTCGTTTTACATGCTCCATTTCGTCTAAATGGTCCATCCAGAGAGTGTCGACAACTCTAAGCATCATTACTCTTTCGACTTCTCTCATCTTATCGCCAAAGAGTTCTTCCTGCTCTTTGTATCTTTCGCAGGCAATCGCCATAAGCTTATCTTTTACATCTTCTTTGGTGATGGTTTCCATCTCGTCTTTTAAGATTTTAAATTCGCCCCTGTCCTGAAGAACTTGTGACGCAAACTCGGAAAGCGCTTTAATATTCCAGTCTTCAGGAATTTCGCTTATTCCGATTGAATCGGCAATAGCATTGTCAACGGACGATTCTATCATATTTTTAATAGTTTCGGAAATATCCTTCCCATCAATAACCATCTGTCTCTGGCGGTAGATAATCTTTCTTTGCTCGTTCATTACTTCATCATACTGTAAAACGTGCTTTCTTGAGTCAAAATGCCTTGCCTCAAGATTCTTCTGCGCATTCTCAATCGACTTGGTCAAAAGTCCCATTTCAATCGGCTCATCTTCGGGAAGTCCAAGGCTTGATACCAAAGTTTTTACTCTGTCCGAGCCGAAAATTCGCATTAAGTCGTCTTCTAAAGACAAGAAGAACTTACTTGCGCCAGGGTCTCCCTGACGTCCTGCACGGCCACGGAGCTGATTGTCAATTCGTCTTGACTCGTGGCGCTCAGTACCGATTATAAATAGTCCGCCGGACTTTAATACTTCTTCCTGCTCGTCCTTTATTTCGGCTTTAAACTTTTCTAAATATTCGTTATATTTCTTTCTTGCTTCTAAGATTTCTTCGTTATCAGTATCTGCAAAGCCCATTGCTTCTACAATAATCTCGTCGGGAATGTCTTCTTTTATAAGCTCATTTTTTGCCATATATTCGGCATTTCCGCCAAGGATAATATCTGTACCACGGCCTGCCATATTGGTTGCGATTGTAACCGCACCCTTTTTACCTGCCTGCGCAACAATCTGGGCTTCCTTTGCGTGATACTTGGCATTTAATACTTCGTGCTTTATGCCTTCTCTTTTTAAAAGAGCTGACAGCTTTTCCGATTTATCAATATTGACAGTACCTACAAGCACGGGCTGACCTTTTTGGTTACATTCCTTAATCTGTCTTATAACCGCCATAAATTTGCCGTTTTCGGTTCTGTAAACAGAGTCATCTTCGTCCCGTCTTATTACAGGCTTATTGGTGGGAACTTCTATAACATCAAGGTTATAAATTTCCTGAAATTCTGCTTCTTCAGTTAAAGCAGTACCTGTCATACCCGAGAGTTTTTTATAGAGTCTAAAGAAATTCTGGAATGTGATTGTAGCTAAAGTCCTGCTTTCATTTTCGACTCTGACGCCTTCTTTTGCTTCAATCGCCTGATGAAGTCCGTCCGAATAGCGTCTTCCTGGCATAATTCTGCCTGTAAATTCATCGACAATCATAACTTCATTGTCTTTTACAACATACTGTCTGTCCCTTACCATAACGCCGTTTGCGTGGAGTGCCTGATTGATATGATGCTGAAGCTTCATATTTTCGGGGTCTGCTAAATTTTCTATTCCGAATGCAGTTTCAGCCTTAGAGATACCGCGCGGAGTCAAAGTCGCAGTCTTTGCCTTTTCGTCTACAATGTAGTCGGCATCAACTTCGTCTGTAACAAGCTCTTTGTCGTCCTGCTCGGTTACAACAAGCTTCTTTAATCTTTTTACAAACTGGTCAGCATCTTTATAAAGGTTATTAGCCCTGTCGCCCATACCAGAAATAATAAGCGGAGTTCTCGCTTCGTCAATTAAAATCGAGTCAACTTCGTCGACAATGGCATAGTTATAGCCACGCCCTACCATCTGCTCTTTGTAGGTAACCATATTATCACGAAGATAGTCAAAGCCAAGCTCATTATTTGTGCCGTAGGTAATATCTGCGTTATATGCTTCTTTTCTTTGGGTTTGAGAAAGGTCGTGAATAATAAGACCTACCGAAAGACCCAAAAATCTATAAACCTTGCCCATCCACTCGGAGTCTCGTTTTGCTAAGTAGTCATTGACCGTTACAATATGAACGCCGTCGCCCGTTAAGGCATTAAGGTATGCAGGAAGAGTCGACACAAGAGTTTTACCTTCACCCGTTTTCATTTCGGCAATTCTTCCCTGATGAAGAATGATACCGCCTATAACCTGCACATAAAAGTGCTTCATTCCGAGCACACGAAAGCTCGCCTCTCGCATTACCGCAAAGGCTTCGGGAAGAATGTCGTCAAGTGTTTCACCCGACCTTAATCTTTCTTTAAATTCGTTTGTTTTTTTCTTCAATTCCAGGTCGGAGAGCCTTTTCATATCATCGTCCAAAGCCATTACCTTGTCGGCAATAGGGCGTACTCTTTTTAGCTCTCTTTCGGAATATGTGCCGAAAATCTTATCAAAAAGTCCCATTTATATATTGTTTCCTTTCCGGAATAAATCCAAAATATGTCTATTATATCTTAGTATATCATATTCCACGGGAAATTACCATAGTTTTTTTCTCTTTCCTGAAAACTATCGCAAAATATATAATATGAACGGTTGCCGCAAGTATCCACGAAACAGGGTACGAAATGTAAAGATTTTCAAGCACCGGATTTAAGGGGAATATTAGAAATACCCAGACTATTCTGAAAAGACAGGTTGTTAAAACCATCATCATTGTCGGTGCAACCGATCTTCCCATACCCCTTAATGCTCCGCCAAAAATCTCAGTAAAACATAGAATAAAATAAAGCGGATAGTTATACACGGCTCTTATCATTCCGTTTTTTACTACTTCATAAGAATCAGAATAAAGAGACAGAAGATTTTTAGAAAATGCTACCGAAATCAGCGAAAGTCCTGCTACTACCGAAACTGCTATTGCTGAAGTGGTCAGGACAATTCTTTTTATTCTTTTCATATTTCCTGCAGCATAATTCTGCCCTGTAAAGCTCAACGAACCCTGACCGAAAGCGCTTACTGCAATCCACAAAAATCCTTCAATGCTGATAGCCGCCGCATTGCCTGCCATTACAATCTTTCCAAAGGAATTTACAGCAGACTGTATGGAAATATTTGAAAAAGAAACTACCATTCCGCCGACTCCTGACGGAATTCCTATTTTCATCATTCTTAAAAGTATCTTTTTGTTTAGTTTAAGTTTTCTTAAATCAAGTCTGCACGGTCCGTCTATTTTCATAAGTGCTCTGACAATCAAAACCGCACTTACGATTTGCGAAATTATTGTCGCAATCGCAACGCCAGCAACATCCATTTTGAATTTGATTACAAACAAAAGATTTAAAAGAACATTTATTACACCCGCAATTATTAAATATATCATAGGTCTTCTTGTATCGCCTACTGCACGCATTATTGCATCGGAATAGTTATAAAGCATAGTTACAGGCATTCCAAGAAAATATATCCTAAGATATAATGTTGCCTTATCTATTACATCATCGGGTGTTGACATTAGTCTTAAAGCAGTTTTTGAAGCAAAAAACCCGATAATTGCAAGAACGACTCCTGCAAACAAAGAAAAGAGAACCGATGTATGTACAGTGTCATGTGCCAGTTTATCATTACGGCTTCCTATTGACTGTGCTACAATTACATTGGTTCCCACGGCAAGTCCCACAAAAAGATTTATAAAAATATTTACAAGGGCACTGTTAGACCCAACTGCCGCAAGCGATGCTTCGCCAGCAAATTTTCCGACAACTATTGTATCAGCCGTATTAAACAAAAGCTGGAGCATTCCCGACAGCATAATAGGTACAGAAAAAAGAAGCATTTTCCCGAAAATCCCGCCGTCTAACATATTGATTTTATAGTCTTTTGCCATTTTTCACACTTCCTTTGTTATTTTAAAACCTCAATAACATTAACATCGTTGTCCGACAAAACTGTTTTCCATTCTTCTGTCAGTTTTGTATCGGTAATAATTGTATCAACCGACTTTAAATCGGACACTATCGGCACACCGAGTTTGCCGATTTTTTTGTGGTCGCAAAGAAAAATGGAGGTTTCCGCTCTTTCCATCATCGCCTTTTTTATTTCAGCCTCTTCTTCATTAGATTCGGTTAAACCCCTTAAAATAGTCGCACCCCTGCACGAGAAAAAGAGTTTATTTGCATAGTAGCTTTTTTTGATTGTTTCTTCGGCAATTCTTCCGATAAAGGACATATTTTTAGCGTGCAAAAGTCCGCCAACACATATAACCTTTATGTTATCAAGTCCCTGAAGCTCTAAAATGACTCTTTCGGCATTGGTGATAACGGTGATACCCTTCTTATCCTTTATGGATTTTGCAAGGTAATAGCAGGATGTGGAAGCATCTAAGAAGATGGTCTCGCCATCCTTTATCATTTCTGCGGCACGGCGTCCGATTCTCTCTTTTCCTTCGGCATTTACTGTCGCTCTTTCTAAATAATCCATATCAGCGTCCGAGCCTTCAAGTAGTGTAGCACCGCCGTATGTTCTTACCAAAACGCCCTGCTTTTCAAGTTTTTCCAAGTCGCCTCTTATAGTTTCGGTAGTAACTTCAAACATTTTTGCAAGCTCAATAACCAAAACACTCTTTTCCTTATTTATAATTTCTTCAATTTTTCGTCTTCTTTCAACCGCTAACACCTTAAATTCTCCTTCCATAAAACGCCAAAATGGGAGTATCGGAAAAATACTTTCGATACTCCCTTATTTTTATATAATTGTCTGCCATAAATCAGGGTGCGGATTTGCAATAACTTCTGTGTTAATTAAAACGCCTTCATCTATTGCTATCTTTGCACCTGCTTCTACAGCCGCCAAAACATCAGCAACTTCGCCTGTCAATGCTACAAAGCATTTACCGCCCATACCTCTGGCAATTCTTACCTCTATCAAATCAACTACGCCCGACTTTACCGCCGCATCTGCCGCTTTTATAGCCGACGCCGCCGTAAAGGTTTCGATAATGCCAAGAGCACCTTTCGGGGTAGCATTTGCTGTTCCCGAAACGGCGTCATAGACCTTATCACCAAGGCTACCGATTACAAACTTGTCAATAAGTGCACCTTCCGCAATAGCCGCCGCTCTTTCTACCGCCGCAGAAATGGACGCTAAGTTACCACCAATGACAGTAACATATTTTCCCGGGCAGACACTGCCCGAATCAATAAGTTCAACATTGGCACTTTTTAGCATCTCGTCTGTAATCTTAATGCCCTTTGATATATTCATAACTTCAATTAAGCCAATTGACTTTATCATTATAATCCATCCTTATAAAGAGCCTTATTTCTTAATAACTATTCTAAAGTCGGTTACTTCTGTAACCTGTCCACTAATACTTGCGTGCATACAGGTACCAAGCATATTTTCAGGGGTTTTTGCAATCATATCTCCCCTTTTTACCTTGTCTCCTACTTTAACCAACGGTTTGGCAGGTGCTCCCACGTGCTGAGACATCGGGATATACACATATTCAGGGTCAAAGGTTCTCATATCTCTTGTTACCGTTTTTCCCATAAAGCGTTTTAGCCCAAGTCTTTCTGATAAAACCTTTGAAGACACAAGTCTGCCGCTTCTATATGGGCTTACATTTTCGACCTTCCGTCCATTCTTTCGTCTAAAGCCCTGACGGCCAAGCTCGCCCTTTATCTCCATTGCAATAGCCTGAGGGTCTAACATCTGCTGGCACGCAATTACCGTACATACTCCGCAACCGCAGCAAAGCGAGGCATTTAAAAATGCTTCACTGTCGGATATTTCCGAATGTGATGCCGCTCTTAAAACCTTATGCACCTTTAAATCATAACCCATTAGGTATCTCGGGCACATATCGGTACACATATGACATTCGCAGCAAGCAGCCGATGCTCTCTTTAATGTGATAGACAAAGGTCTTAGTCTTCTCTGGATAACCTCGTGCTCTTTCGGGAAAATCAAAAGTCCCTTGGTGGTCTTGGTTACCACATCATTTTCCAAGCTCACAAGCTTTCCCATCATAGGTCCGCCGTTAATTACCATTTTTCCGTCTAAATCGTTATATCCGCATGCATGAAATAGCTCTTTTATCTTCATTCCGACGGGCACCTTTACCGTAATATCACGGTCTGTGTCTCCGCCGATTGTTACATATTTTTCTACAACGGGAGTGTCTTCATTAAATAGCTTCCAGATATTAAAAAGTGTTTCGGTATTGCATACCATTACACCTACATCCAAAGGAATACCGCCCTCGGGGATAATCCTGCCCGTAGTTTCGTATGTAAGCACCACTTCGTCGCCCGCAGGGTAAATGTCGGGGATTTCCTTTACAGAAATCCTTGTCCCTTCCATATCGGCTACAACCTTAGGGTCTAAAAGATATCTGTTTTTACCCTTTATGCCGATTATCGCCTCTTTGGCCCCCATAGTATCCAAAAGCATATTAAGTGTTTCCACTACCAAATGCAAGTGCTTCTGGAAAATATGATGGTCAACCATCATCAAAGGCTCACACTCTGCGGCGTTTACTAAAATTATCTCGGTTTTTTCGGACAGCTTATTCTGTGTAGGAAAGCCCGCACCGCCGGCACCTACAATGCCTGCTTCATATATTAACTTTTTTAAATCGTTAAGAAGCATTTATCAAATGTCCTTCCTTTTTACTGAATTTCGTCAACAATTCCGACAATAGCCGCATCAACGGGAGCATCATTTCTGTCAACACCGAGTCTTGCAGAGCAGCCTGTGGTAATGATAACCTTTTCACCAATGCCCGCACCAACTCCGTCAACAGCCAAAATTTCTTTCCCTGTCGGCTTGTCATTCTCTATAACTTCGGCTATCAGAAGCTTGTAGCCTACCAATTTTTCATTTTTACTTGTGGAAACAATAGTTCCCTTAACTCGTGCCAATAACATATCTTTATTCTCCGTTTTTTATTTATTTCTTTGCGAGAATTTCTACACGGTCGCCTGTCTTAATCGCCGATGCATTTGCGTCATCGGTATCAATATGCATTTCTGTATTGAAATCCTTATGTACTCTTACCTGAACATCATAATATTTAGTCGGCTTCGAGTTTTGAATTTCAACATCTACTAAATCGTTGTCTTTTATGCCGTACTTTAGGGCATCTTCGGGTGTCATATGAATATGACGGTTGGCTATAATACAGCCTTCATTTAAAAACACGCTTCCCTTAGGTCCTACAAGTGCCATAGGTGCGCTTCCCTTTATTTCGCCAGACGGACGAACAGGCGGGCTTACCTTTAATTTAAAAGTATCGGTTCTGGAAATTTCAATCTGCGAATCTTTCCTTACAGGTCCCAAAACCCTTACTCCTTCAATAGTTTTAAGCGAAGGGCTTACCAATGTAACACATTCTTCCGCCGCAAACTGACCGCCCATAAGATATTTTTTAGGGGTGAGTTCATGACCTTTTCCAAAAAGTGTTTCAAGGTCTTTCTGAGACAAATGCACGTGTCTTGCCGATACACCGACCTTTATGCCATCGTCCGCATTTTCAGTTTTAAATATCTCAAGGATACTTTCGGTAACCTTTCTTACAATGCTTTCGTCTATCATAGTGCCCTCCAAAAGAAGTTTTGCCTTGGGGAGAGATGTTTCTCTCCCCAAAGGACTTTTTTAAAGATTATGCCAATCCGATTAGATAGCAGGTAAAATCTTCTCCACATCTCCGTGCGGACGGGGAATTACGTGAACTGATACAAGCTCACCTAACTTAGAGCCTGCTGCTGCACCTGCATCTGTAGCTGCCTGAACTGCACCAACATCACCTCTTACCATTACAGTAACTAAACCTGAACCGATTCTCTCTGTGCCGATAAGCTGAACGTTAGCTGCTTTAACCATTGCATCTGCTGCTTCGATTGCTGCAACAAGACCTCTTGTTTCTACCATACCTAATGCTTCTACTGCCATTTTAGTATCCTCCTCTTTTTAGAGCTTTTCGCTCAATAATTAACTTGATTTCTTTGTGCTCCGTTTTGTCGGAGTCTTTTTATCTGTACCCTTTTGGGCTGTCTTTTTTGGAGCAGCCTTTTGGGTTTCAGCCTTTTTTGTTGCCGCCTTTTTAGGAGCGGGCTTTTTTTCGGACACTGTTTCTTCTTTTTTTGATGGAACTGTGCCCTGATTAGTTGCTGCACTTTCGGAATTTACCTTTACTTCATCTTCGTCCAAGTGCAAAAACTTAAGTATTTCTTTATGCGGTCTTGCAATAACTTCAGCCGCCTTAAAGCAGTTCATTCGAATTGCCGCCGCTTTTCCTGTTTCAACCGATGCGGTTACCGCTGAAACCGAACCTTTTACGACGATTGTTACAAGTCTGCCGCCCAATTTTCTTTCGCACGCCACAAACTCAACATCCGCCACCTTGGTCATCTCGTCAAGCATCATAATTGCATTACCGAGAGCGGAAACCTCAACTAATCCTAAGGAAAATTCCATAGTCTATCCCTCTCTTAATCAGAATTTGGGAAGAATCTTCTCAACATCAGCGTGAGGACGGGGAATTACGTGCTGAGCAACAAGCTCACCAAGTCTTGATGCAGCCTGAGCACCTGCTTCAACTGCAGCCTTAACTGCGCCAACATCGCCTCTTACGATAACGCTTACAAGACCTGAACCGATTTTCTCTGTACCTACTAACTGTACGTTTGCTGACTTTGTCATAGCGTCTGCAGCCTCGATTGATGCTGTAAGACCTCTTGTTTCAATCATTCCTAATGCTTCCATGATATTTACTCCCTTCAAATTTAAAAACTTTTATGTTTTACGGAAAATCCGTGATATAAGAAATTTATTTGCCCTTATGCATTGTTTTTAATGTGTCCGACTCTGTCTCTTCCGACTGAAGAACGGAGAGCCATCATCTGTGTTCCCTCGGTGGGTCTTGCAATTACATGCTTCTGGATAAGTCCCGTTGTTTTTTCTGCCGCCTCAGCCGCCGCTTCAACAGCCGCATTTACAGCTGATACCGAGCCTTGAACCTTGACACACATAATAAGGGGTACTTCTACCGATTCGGCATTTGCGGGCTTATTTGAATCAATGGCGATAACCTTTACATCAGCTGCCTTTGCCGCCGCGTCTGCCGCCTTGATTGCCGCCACAAATCCGAACATTTCTATAATTCCAACTGCTTCCATAGTTTATATCTCCTTATTGATGTAAACTATTTTCAGTCCTTTTTGCTTAACATTTGTTTCCATTGCTTCGTTAAGCTCGTCTAAGCCAAAGCGATGTGTGATAAGCTCTTTAATCGGAAGTCCGATTGCCTGAGCTCTCTTTAGAAAATCAAATGTTGTAGCATAATCTCTTAAGGTGTAAACCCATGAGCCTACCAATGTGATTTCCTTAGAACAAAGGTCGAAGTGCGGATTGATTGTTGCATCTCCGCCGTTTATGAAGAAACCGAGCTCACAAAGTCCGCCGCCGTTTCTTATAAACTTATAGATATTACTGTGAGCAACGGGTGAGCCTGTGCACTGGAATGCAAAGTCAGCCAAGTATCCGCCGAATGCATCCTTAACGCCTTCTGCTAACTTGTCAGCACCCTTATAGTTCATAAAGTTAACCGACTGGGTTGCACCCATTCTCTTTGCAAACTCAAGTCTTTGTTCATTTCCGTCAACTGCTACGATGTTTTCGATACCCATTGTTCTTAAAACTGCTATACAGATAAGTCCGATAGGTCCGCAGCCCTGAACTACTACTCTTGAGTTAAATCTTAAAATGTTAGTTAATTTTGCTCTTTCAACCGCGTGAATCAAAACCGCACACGGCTCGATTAAGATTCTTGAGTCAAGGTCTAAATCACTTACATTAAATACGGTTGATCCGCCTCTTATTAAAAGATAATCGGAAAACCAGCCGTTTGTATGTATTTCGTCATCAGACAAAAGTCCGTAAACATCTGCACCGCCGACATTCTGTTTATTAAGGTCGAACATTGTTATATCGGGGTTATCCTTAAATATCATACAGGTTACAACCTTGTCGCCGATATTTAAAGGCTTTCCTGCACTGTCAAGCTTCACATTCTTACCCATCTTGACAATCTCACCGCTACCCTCGTGTCCGAGTGCGACAGGGATTAAACCGAACGGGTCATTTTTCCATTCGTGAACATCTGTTCCGCAGACACCGCAACCTTCAACTCTTACTAAAATATCATCATCGCCAACCTCGGGCATCGGATATTCCTTAACTTCGATTTTGTTAAGACCTGTAAGCATTGCAACCTTTGCGGTTTTGGGAATAGCGCCACCTGACGCCTTCTTTGTCGGTGTGGGAATCCCGCCCATTTCGGCAAGTACCTTTTCTACAAGGCTCGCTATTTGTCTTTCATCCATTTTAGCTTTCCGTCCTTTCTTATCAGACTATCGACAAACTGTCAACAAGCACGCATCTGCGTTGTCTTGTGAAGCTTCTTGCCGAGGTAATGCCCTCACCTGTCGGGCCTGCTATTGTAAAGGTGGTATGTCCTTCACTTCCAAAACCAATTCCTGCATAGCTCGGAGCGTTTTTAACGAAGATTGTTGTGCATACTGCCTTTGCATACTCTGTCATATGGTCTACATTCTTGGAGTGAAGATGTGCTGTATGGCGGTTTCCGTGTTCTGCCTTTACTGCCATTTCCATAGCTTCTTCGAATGTACGGCATCTTATAATCGGGAGAATTGGCATCATAAGCTCGGTCTGGACAAAGCTGTGTGAAAATTCTGTCTCACATATAATGCATCTTATCTC
>JAZNQG010000162.1:0-3373 GCA_045590035.1 Clostridia bacterium | reverse complement strand
ATAATTTTTTGCTTATAGCGCATGAGTATTTGTTTATTTTCAAAAAATAATATTTATTATCACCACTCAGCAAGAGAAGAGCCAAGAAAAGGCAGAAACAATTTTGTTTCTGCCTTTAATTTTTTCGTTTTACACCGAAAGGGCTACGCCTTAAATGTGCCTGTGTAAAGAGTGTAGTACTTTCCCTTTTGTTCCATAAGTTCCTCGTGGCTTCCGCGCTCTATAATTCTGCCTTTTTCCATAACCATAATGACATCGGAGTTTCTGATTGTAGAAAGTCTGTGGGCGATTACGAAAACAGTTCTGCCTTTCATTAACGCATCCATACCCTGCTGAACTATCTTTTCGGTTCTTGTATCAACCGAAGATGTGGCTTCGTCCAAAATCATAACGGGCGGGTCTGCAACTGCCGCACGGGCAATTGAGATAAGCTGTCTTTGACCTTGGGATAGTCCCGATGCTGCACCGTCAAGCATTGTGTTATACCCGTCGGGGAGCATTCTTATAAATCCGTCTGCATTGGCAAGCTTGGCAGCTTCAATACATTCTTCGTCTGTTGCATCAATTCGTCCGTAGCGGATATTTTCCATAACTGTGCCTGTAAATAAATTTACATCCTGAAGCACCACTCCCAAAGAGCGTCTTAAATCCTTTTTGCTAATCTTATTTATGTTTATATCGTCATAGCGGATTTTGCCGTCGGCAATATCGTAAAATCTGTTGATAAGATTGGTAATGGTGGTTTTTCCCGCACCCGTCGCACCGACAAATGCAACCTTTTGACCAGGTTTTGCGTGGAGTGTTATATTATGAAGTACCGTTTTTTCTTCGGTATAGCCAAAGTCCACATCAAATAGCTCAACCTTACCGGAAAGCTCGGTGTAGGTTGTCTCCCCCGTTGAATGGGGATGCTTCCACGCCCAGAGTCCCGTCTTTTTATCGGTTTCCACTATCTCGCCGTTTACCTTCTCGATATTTACCAAGGTCACATAGCCTTCGTCGGTTTCGGGTTCGCTATCAATAAGCTTAAAAATTCTGCCCGCTCCCGCAAACGCCATAATTATAGACGCAATCTGCTGGGACACGTGGTTAATCGGCATAATTACAGTTCTTGAAAACTGCAGAAATGATGCAATCATACCGAGTGTAATAATGCCTGTACCTGTTAAGCTTACATTCCACATACCGTTTATCGCCATAATACCGCCGATAAACGCCAAGAATACATAAAGCACATAGCCTAAGTTATTTGTGACAGGACCTAAGATATTTGCAAAGGAGTTTGCCTTGGTCATATGACCTAAAAGCTCGTTATTTAGTTTATCAAAGCCTTCCTTTGACTTTTCTTCGTGATTAAATACCTTTATAACCTTCTGCCCAGTTATCATTTCTTCAATATATCCGTTTAAAGCCGCTACCGCCTTTTGCTGAGATACAAAATTCGAGCTTCCGTTTTTGGATATATATTTTATCATTATAACTACTATCCATATTCCAAGAAGTGTGATAACAGTCAGCGGAATTGAAATAATCAGCATCGAAACGACAACCGAAATAATAGTTATTACCGACGAAATTGCATTGGGAATAGACTGTGCAATCATCTGCCTTAGAGTATCGGTGTCGTTTGTATAAAGGCTCATTATGTCGCCGTGGGTATTCTGGTCAAAATACTTAATCGGCAAAGTCTGCATATGCGTAAACATATCGTCTCTTATAGACTTTAATGTGCCCTGTGCAATAGTTACCATAATTCTGTTATAAAGATATGTTGAAACTATGCCAACCAAAAAGATTCCTGCCATAACAAACAGTGCCGCCAAAAGTCCCGAAAAATCGGTGCTCTTATTTAAAAGCATCGGTGTTATGTGGTCATCAATAAGGACCTTTAGGAAAATCGAAGAGCTTACCGATGCGGCAGAGCTTAATAAAATACATAAAAATACGAACAAAAATCTTAGCTTATATTTTCCGATATAGGAAAACAGGCGTTTTACCGTTTTTGAGTCAGGTTTTTCGAGTTTTCCGTGCATTTGCATGCCACGCCCACGCATTGGAGGTCTACTCATCTAAATCGCCTCCTTCCTGCTGTGAAGAATAAATATCCTTATAGATTTCGCTCTTTTCCATAAGCTCATTATGTGTGCCCATTGCGATAATTTCACCGTTTTCCAAAACGATAATCTTATCAGAATCCATAACCGAGTCAATTCTCTGCGCAATTATAATCTTGGTGGTGTCGGGAATTTCGGTTCTGAAAGCATCTCTTATAAGCTTATCCGTCTGAGTATCAACCGCACTTGTAGAGTCGTCTAAAATCAAAATCTTCGGGTTCTTTAAAAGTGCTCTTGCGATACAGAGTCTTTGTTTCTGTCCGCCCGAGAAGTTGGCACCGCCCTGCTCGACTTGAGAATCGAGCCCATCAGGAAGCTCTGAAATAAACCCATACGCCGACGCCTCTTTTAATGCTTTTATAATATCATCATCTGTAGCATTTTCGTCGCCCCATTTTAAGTTATCTCTTACTGTGCCTGAAAAAAGTGTATTTTTCTGTAAAACTACCGAAACTGCGTCTCTTAAGGCTTTAATGTCATAATCTTTTACATTAACTCCTCCTACCAAAAGCTCGCCGTCCGATACATCATAGAGTCTTGGGATAAGCTGAACCAAGCTTGACTTAGAAGAACCCGTCGCACCGATAATTCCGACAGTTTCACCCGATTTAATATCAACAAAGATGTCCTTTAAAACAGGTTTTTCTGCCTGACGGGAATATGAAAAGCTCACATTCTTAAAATTAACCGAACCGTCTTTAACGGTCATAATGGGATTTTTGGGCGATACAATATCACTTTTTTCCCCTAAAACCTCACATATTCTTTGGGCCGATGCTCTCGAAATTGTAATCATAACAAAGAGCATTGAAACCATCATAAGACTGTTTAGAATTTGCGTTGTATATGTTACAAGGCTCATAAGCTCGCCCGTTGTCAAAACTTCGGGATTTGCACCCGACAATACTATCATTTTAGCTCCGAACCACGAGATAAAAAGCATACTTAAATACATACAAAACTGCATCAAGGGTCCGTTAAATGCCAAAAGCTTTTCGGCTTTTGTAAAATAATTATATATAGTGCCCGAAACATTTTTAAATTTATTCTCTTCAAAATCTTCCCTTGCAAAGCTCTTTACAACTCTTATTCCGTGAAGATTTTCGCCGACCACCGCGTTTAGTTTATCATATGTTTTAAAAACCTTTTCAAATGTCGGGTGAGCGTGTGACATTATATACCAAAGTCCCAAAGCCAAAATCGGTACAGTTGCTAAAAATATAAGCGAAAGCTCTACATTTATTGAAAATGCCGCAACA
>JAZNQG010000161.1:0-8253 GCA_045590035.1 Clostridia bacterium | reverse complement strand
AATACTTTTATTATTCATATCTTATCTTTCCATTCCGAGTCTTATAAGCTCATCTAAAAGTCCAGAGTATGTCATACCGCTCTCAATCCATAATTTCGGGTACATACTGATATTTGTAAATCCTGGCAAAGTATTAACTTCGTTTATAACAACACTACCGTCAGACTTTTTAACAAAGAAATCTGCACGGGTTAGCCCAGTGCCGTCAAGCGCGATATATGCTTTCTTTGCAAGAGTACGGATTTCTTCTGTTGTTTTTTCGGGTAAGTTTGCAGGTATTACAAGTTTTGTTGAAGAATCGGAATATTTTGCATCAAAGTCATAAAATTCAACTGTCGGGATAATCTCTCCGACAACGCTTGTTAAAACATCGTCATTACCACGCACTGCGCACTCAACCTCATGTCCGTCGATAAATTCTTCGACAATTACCTTTCTGTCAAACTGAAAAGCATTTTTAAGCATTTCTTTTAGTTCATCCCTGTTGTGAGCCTTACCTACTCCTACAGAAGAACCCGTATTGCAGGGCTTAACAAAGCAGGGATATCCTAATTTATTTTCAATTTTATCAGATACAGCTTCAATATCGGATAACTCATTTTTAATAACTGTCACCCAGTCAGCCTGCGGAATTCCGGCATATTTAAAAATGATTTTTGTATATGCTTTATCCATTGATACAGCGGAAGATAAAACTCCCATTCCAACATATTTAATGTCTGAAAGCTCTAAAAGTCCCTGAACTGTCCCGTCTTCGCCGTTTTCGCCGTGAAGTACAGGAAAAACAATGTCAGGTTTAATGTACGAAACAGAGTCACCGAACACTATAATTGAACCGTCTTTTGAGTCAGGCGAAATAACAGCCTTTGTAAGATATGATTTATCAGTTAGCCAGCCGTCATTTTCCAAAACTTCGGGCGAGCCGTCATATTTAAACCATTCACCGTCGTTTGTTATTCCCAACATTATTATATCGTATTTATCTCGATCAAGATTCAAAAGAACCGATTTTGCAGATTTTAATGAGATGTTATGTTCGGGTGATTTTCCACCGAATATAACACACACTTTAAGCTTTGACATAGCTCATATCTCCTCTCCAAGTTTTGATAATATATTTTCATACCAATCAGGAATTTCACACGAAAATTCCATATATTCATTCGTAGTCGGGTGAATAAACCCTAATGTTTTAGCTAAAAGCAGTTGTCCTGCCGATTTGGTTTTATCATTTTTTGCACCATAGAGCTTATCTCCTGCAATAGGATGACCGATTGACGCCATATGAACTCTTATCTGATGTGTTCTGCCAGTTTCTAACACACATTCTAAAAGAGTATAACCCCTATAATGTTTAAGCGGTCTATAATGAGTAACTGCTTCTCTTCCGCCCATTACAACCGCCATTTTCTTCCTGTCAGACGGAGAACGGGCAATAGGTTTGTTGACAGTTCCTTCTTCTTTGACATTTCCCAAAACAAGCGCTAAATATCTTCTGTTTGCTTTCTTTTCTTTAAGTTGCTCCTGCAGATGAAGATGCGCCTTGTTATTTTTAGCAACTACCAAAAGACCCGAAGTATCTTTATCTATTCTATGAACAATCCCTGGGCGAATAACACCGTTAATTGCAGAAAGACTATTGCCTGAATGAAATAAAAGAGCATTAACAAGTGTTCCGCTTAAGTTGCCCGCTGCCGGATGCACAACCATTCCCTGCGGTTTATTTACTACAATTACATCATCGTCTTCATAGAGAATATCAAGCGGTATATCTTCGGGTGTTACTTCCAAAGATTCAGGCTCAGGAACTAAAACTAAAATTCTGTCGCCAATATTTACTTTATAATTCTTTTTTACAGTCTTATCATTTACTGTAACTTTTCCGTCTTGCACAAGATTCTGTGCAAAGGAACGTGATATTCCGTCTATCATATCGGATAGATAGGTGTCTATTCTGACTCCTTCATCCTCCGAAACCAAAAATATCTCTTCCATTTATTCTTCCTTATCTTTCTTTAACTCTTTTTCTGAGATTATAATGCTCAAAATTATAAGACAAGCGCCGACAGTTATTGCAATATCAGCTACATTGAAAACAGGAAAGTTGATAAATGAAAACTCGATAAAATCAACCACATACTGTCTTACAATTCTGTCGATTCCGTTACCCAAAGCACCGCCTAAAACAAGACCTGCAGAGATTACAGTTAACTTATCCATAGGCTTTGTTTTTACCATATAAAGTATTATCAATAATGACACTATTATAGATAGTGCTCCCAAAAGCCAAGTGTGGTCATTTAAAATACTGAATGCTGCCCCTGTATTCTTCACGTATGCAATATCAATAATACCTGGGATAAAAGTAAAATGCTCATATAACGAAACATTTGAAACTATAAATAATTTTGAAAGCTGGTCTATTAAAATAACTGCCACGGCAATTATTATCCACGAAAACATATAAACACCTCTGTTATTCTTTAATTACATTTAGTGATTCGATTATTTCTTTTTCAGTTATATCATCAAATATTTTAACTTCGCCGATTCTGGTAGGAAGTACAAATCTTATTTTACCGTTTTGGGTCTTTTTATCCTTTTTCATAAGAGATAAAACTTTTTCGTAATCTGAAATCACGGTCTTCGTTTTAAACCCGTAGGATTTTAAGATATTTATAATTCTTTCAAAATCAGATTTATCTATATATCCCCTTTTATATGAAATATAAGATGCCGAAATCATACCAAGTCCGACCGATTCTCCGTGCGAAAGCTTAAAATAAGATAAAGACTCTATAGCGTGTCCTATTGTGTGTCCAAAGTTAAGATATGCTCTTATAGATGCCTCTCTTTCGTCTTCACATACAATATTAGCTTTAATAGAGCAGTTTATCTTTGACATTTTAATTAAGGTGTCATAAGTCAAGCTTTTTACTTCTTCTTTTGATTTTTCCAAAAACTCAAAGAATTCGCTGTCTTTTATAATTCCGTGCTTTATAACTTCTCCAAGTCCTGAAATTATCTCTCTTTCGGGTAAAGTTTTTAGAGTTGAAACGTTTATGTAAACATGCTTTGGCTGATGAAAAGCGCCAACAAGATTTTTATATCCTTCAAAATCAACCCCCGTTTTCCCGCCGACAGAGCTATCTGACTGTGATAAAAGAGTTGTCGGAATTTGAACAAAATCTACTCCGCGCATAAAAATCGAAGATGCAAAGCCTGCCATATCTCCGACCACTCCGCCGCCAAGAGCCAAAACTAAAGATTTTCTATCCATACCGTGCTTCATCATGGAAGATATCATGGACTGTATGGTGGCGAGATTCTTGTTTTCTTCGCCCGCAGCAAATGAAAAGAAACCAACATCATATCCCGACTTAGTTAAAATACCCTTAACTTCATCAAGATAGAGCTTTTCAACATTCGTGTCAGTTATTATAAAAAGCTTTTTGGGAGCATTTATATCGGATAAAACTTTGGGTAAAGACAAAAAATCTTTATTAAAGCTTATATTATATGAATTTTTATCAAGATTAACAAACAAATTTTGCATAATAATCCCCCAAATTATATACTACACCTATTCTATCACAAAATACAAAAAAAGAAAAGACATATTTGTCCTTTCTTTTAATTTTTTTATCTTATTGCCTCATACATTAAAAGCGCAGCCGAAACTCCAGCATTTAAAGACTCGGCTTTTCCTAAAATAGGGATTTTTACAAACTGATTGGTAAAAGATAAAACTTCGTCAGAAATACCATTTGCTTCATTTCCGATAACTATTGCAATATTGCCTGAATAGTCGCAATCTTTGTAGTCAATGGTTTTATCAGAAAGAACCCCTGAAATAATATTTAGACCGCTCTCTTTTAATTCTTCATATGTGACATTCTCATATATTTCGGTATTAAAAAAGCTACCCATACTAGATCTAACAACCTTTGGAGAATAAATCTCGGCAGAATTTGGTGAAAGTAAAACCGAAAACCCCGTTGCATCAGCGCATCTTATAATTGTGCCAAGATTTCCGGGGTCTCTTACATTATCAAGGTACACATATTTCCCTGTCTTTTTAAATTCTTTTCTTTCATTCTTTTCTATCACTGCCAAAACACCCTGTGGAGTTTTGGTGTCAGATAATCCGTCAAATATTTCGTCCTTTACCGATACAATTTCTCCGTCAAAAGAAATATTGTTAAAGCTTTCGGCTTTAACCAAAAACTTAATCCTAGTGCCCGACTTTATCGCATCAGAAACAGACTTTATTCCTTCAACAGTATAAAGTCCTGATACATCTCTTCCCTTTTTGTTAAGAAGTGATTTTACGAGTTTATATGTATCGTTTTTCGTAGAAGTGATTACCATAATATTAATACTAGCTCCTTTTATCAAACTAAGTCTGTGAGAAAATTGTTTATATTGCCGCTTTGCAGCGAGTGGTGCTGTACGAGTGTACCGCCCCGAGCAAAAAGTGGTAATAGGGACAATTTTAACCAGACTGTTCTTGTTTATAAAAATAATATTAGACTTGCCGCCATTATAATCATACCCAATATTGCGCCGATAATTGTTACTCTGCCGTTTTCCATTTCCCTCGCCATCGGCAAAAGCTCTTCTAACGAGATAAATACCATTATTCCCGCGACCGAAGAAAACAGAGCTCCGAAGACAAAATCTGAAAAGAAAGGTCTTAATATAATATATCCGATAATTGCCCCCAATGGTTCTGTCATTCCAGAAAAGAAAGAAATCAAGAATGCTTTCTTTCTGCTACCTGACGAAAAATATATCGGTGCAGATGTTGCTATCCCCTCAGGGATATTATGAATCGCAATAGCAACTGCAATAAATATTCCAAGATGCAAATCCTTAAGTGCCGATGTGAATGTCGCAAGCCCTTCAGGAAAATTATGAATACTTATAGCGAGTGCCGTCATAAGTCCCATTCTTTTAAGCCTGTTTTCACCCTTTGTGTTAGAGATGCCTATGTCGCCTTCTGCAGAAGGCACAAAAAAGTCAATGATTGCAATAAAGAATATTCCAAGAAAGAAAAATACGCTTGAATAAATTCTTCCCAAAACAAGTCCTTTTGACGCTTCTAAATAGGTATTTGCCTTAGACAGCATTTCAACCATTGAAACATAAAGCATAACACCTGCCGAAAATCCTAATGAGCCTGCTAAGAATTTAGTATTTTGTCTTTTGGCAAACAGTGCGGCTATGCTTCCGATACCGGTAGAAAGTCCTGCAAATACCGTAAGCATAAGCGCATAAAAAACCGTACTATCCATCATTATCCGCCTCTTATATAAAATCTTGCTATATCATATTACTTTAAAAACAAGATTTTTGTGCGGAAAATTATTTTGGTTCTACAACTGAAAGTGCTGAATATTCCCTTTTAAAATTAGTTTCAAATCGTTTTTTTACATCTTCAAACGTAACAGATTCAAAAACTTTGGGGTAGTCAAAATAGTTACAACCAGTAAATAGCTCTGTTATAAATGTGTGTGCATAGCTTTCAATATCGTTAAATGAGCGGATGAAATCTCCCCAAACAACCTTTTTGATTCTGTCAAAATCTTCTTTTGAAAGCTTTGTATTTTCAATTGTGTCAAGAATAGTATCATATACCTTTTTAGGATCTTCTGACTCTCCTTCCAATGCCATAAATCCATATGATATCTGCGGATTGAATTCTGATGAGAAAGTGTTATTTATAAGGCCCGAATTATAAAGCTCATTATAAAGGTCTGTGCTTTTGCCAAAAAGCATTTCGGAGAGAATTTCCATTTCGATACTTTTCTTTAATAGCTTTTCTCCGCCATAGCCAATATCAGTATCCTTAAACCCTATCATAAATAAAGGCTTTGCAACAGATAATTTCTGTGAGTAAAATTGGTTGTTTACAGCCTTTGGTTCATCAGGGAAATGTCTTTCGATTTCTTCTAAAAACGGCTCGTTATTCTTAATATTTTCTTCAATAACAGACAATGTTTTTTCTACATCAAAATCGCCTGTTACAAATATCGCCATATTTGAAAGATTGTAAAATGTATTGTAGCATCTGTAAAGGAGTTTCTCATCTATTTTTGAAATACTTTCAACCGTGCCAGCAATATCCTTTTTGACAGGATGATTTTTATAAAGGCAACCCAAAAGGTTAAAAAAGACTCTCCAAGGTGCATTATCATCGTACATCTTGATTTCCTGACCGATAATCCCCTGTTCTTTTTGGACACTTTCTTCAGTAAAATACGGGGTCTGGACATAGTCCATAAGTGTCTTTAAGTTTTCATAAAAACAGTCTGTGCATGAAAACAAATAGCCTGTCATATTAAAGCTTGTAAATGCATTGGCATTTCCGCCGTATTTAGCAAACTCATCAAAAATATTGGTTTTATCAGGCTGGTCGAACATTTTGTGCTCTAAATAGTGCGCAATTCCGTCAGGAACATTTGTTATATCGCTTTCTCCAGGCACTTTAAATGACGAATCAACCGAGCCGTATTTTGTAGCAAAGAGAGCGTAATTTGATGAGTACCCTTTTTTAGGCATTATGAAAATTTCAAGTCCGCTCGGGTGATTTTTATAATAAAGAGTTTCACCTGTTATATTGTCAAATCTTTTCTCCATTTATTTCACCTCTTTGCCCAACAGCTTATATATACTGTGAAGATTAATTTTTTCCGAAATCTTTTTTACATCGTCTATTGTAACTTCAGATATCTTCTCTTTATAGTACTCGATATCATAGTTTGTTCCCGCAATTTTCTCACCAAGATAGAATGACTGAATATACATCTGGTCGTCATAATATGAATTTGCACTGTTTATAAGTGCCATCTTTGCGGCTTTTATCTCTTCGACTTTTATGTTTCCCTTACGCATTTCGTCAAGTTGGAGCAAAACCTCGTCCTTTGCCTTGTCCATATTTGAAAATTCGACACCTGCATTTACTAAAATAAAGCCCTTAAATTTATGCATCTGGCTTCCTGCATAATATGCAAGGGACAGCTTTTCTCTTACATTGTTAAAAAGCTTCGAATGTGCACCGCCGCCAAAGATACTGTTCCACACAATCAGTGCCCAGATATCATCGTCTTTTGGACCTGTTTTAGTAGTAAAGCTCATTGCGAGTTTCCCTTGAGTAACATCCATATTCTCGATAACTTCTTCGGTTTTCTCTGTTTCATTAAGAATGGAAGTTTCAGGGATTTTTGAGTTATTAAAATCAAAGTTATTAAATTTCTCCAAAAGACTTTTATACACACTTTCAAAATCCGCATCGCCTGCAATATAAATATCAATCATTGAAGATGTTATCATCTTGTTATAATAATCACATAATGACTTTGCAGTAACTTTGCTTAAAGTATCAATATCTCCAAGTCTTGATACACTGTATGGTGTGCCTTTTGATGTTATTTCGGATATTCTCTCTGCCGCATATACTCTTTTATCATTTATTTCAGCCTTGATTTTATCGAAAAGATTTTTCTTCTCCGACAAGAACACATCTTCTTTAAAAGCGCCGTTTTCTATATCAGGATTAAATATAATCTCAACCAAAACGCCAATGACATCTTCTAAAAGCTTTTCGCCGTTTTTGGTATATTTATCTCTTATGCACTCTGCTTCAAAGGATAAAACATGGTCCTCACCCTTTTTTGAAACGCCTGATGCTATAGTTGAGCCGTAAAGCTCATCTAATCTTTTTATAAGACAGGCACGGGTTGGATATTTTTTTGAACCCTGTTTCATAATGCCAGATAAAAGTGCATTGCAGGTTGCAGTTTCATTTGAAATCGGACAGTGAATATAAATACCAACAGATGTTGTCTTAAGCTTTACCATCGGTATAAAATTTAGAGTTATGTTTTTGTTAATTTCTTTTGAAGTTACCATAATTGCCTCCGAAAAAGCCTTAAATTTTTAAGTCTATTTTACCAATTTTGCCCTATAATGTCAACCCTAACCTATATAGCTTTCAATCTCTTCAACGGTTAAATTTTTGTGTATTGCCTTATTTATACCATTTGCAATAGTTTTACTCATTCTGTCCAAAATTAAATCAATATCCTTTGGCGTTAAAAACAAAAAGTCGTCGGTATCGCTATCAACAACAGTCGGAACTCCTATTGAAATTACGGGAATTCCGAGAGTACTTTTACTGATTTCATTTCGCCTGTTTTTAACTCCGCCGCCAGGTGTAAGACCTGTATCGGAAACCTGAACAGTTGTGCC
>JAZNQG010000160.1:0-4771 GCA_045590035.1 Clostridia bacterium | reverse complement strand
AGAGTGGAGAAAGGCTAATAAGACAGAAGATATCAATAAATTCCCGTTTGCTTTATCAAAAATGAGTAAAGCAGGAGCACTCTTTGACCTTTTAAAGCTTAACGATATTTCAAAGAATTATATTTCAACATTAGATGCCGAGACTGTTTATGAGTTGGTTTATAAATGGGCTAAGACTAATGACAAAGAGCTTTATGAAAGACTTTCCGACAGGGAATATGCTATTAAGGTTTTAGGCGTCGAAAGAGGAAACCAAAAGCCGAGAAAAGATATTGCCAAGTGGGATGAAATTAAGGATTATACTGAATACTATTATGTTGAACCTTCATCTTTTGAGTTTCCTGAAAATGTTTCTAAGGAAGATATAATAAACATTTTAGAAGAGTATAAAAATGTTCATACAAAGGACTTAACAGCTGAAGACTGGTTCCCACGTGTTCGTGATATGGCAGAAAAGATGGGATTTGCACCCAGTCCGAAACTCTATAAAGAGTCCCCCGAAAGCTACAAGGGACACGTTGGCGACGTATCAACGGTAATCAGAATTGCAATTACAGGCAGAAGCAATACACCAGACCTATTCTGGATTACAACAGTTTTGGAATATGATGAAACAATCAAGAGGATTGATAATGCAATAAGCTTTCTTAAATAAGGAGAAGATATATGGAAACAGAAAACACCATTGTAAGCCGAAATTTTATAGAAGAGGCTATTGAAAAGGATTTAGCAGACGGCGTTTATAACAGAGTCCAGACCCGTTTTCCGCCTGAGCCTAACGGTTATTTGCATATAGGTCATGCAAAGGCAATATCAATAGATTTCGGCAATGCTAAAAAGTATAACGGAACATGTAACTTAAGATTTGACGATACAAACCCGACTAAAGAAGATGTTGAGTATGTAGATGCAATTATGGAAGATATTGAGTGGTTGGGATATAAGTGGAACAAAGTTTTCTATGCATCCGACTACTTTGATACAATCTATGACTGTGCTGTAAAGCTTATTAAAAAAGGTCTGGCATTCGTTGATGATTTAACTGCTGAAGAAATAAGAGAATACCGCGGTACTTTAACAGAACCAGGTAAGGACAGCCCCTATAAGAACCGTTCCATTGAAGAAAACTTAGACCTGTTTCGGAGAATGACAGACGGTGAGTTTGAAACAGGTGCAAAGGTTTTAAGAGCAAAAATAGATATGGCATCTCCCAATCTTAATATGAGAGACCCGATTATCTACAGAATTCTTCACGCAACACATCACAGAACAGGGGATAAGTGGTGCGTATATCCGATGTATGACTTTGCGCATCCGATTTCCGATACTGTTGAGGGTGTTACACATTCACTCTGTTCTTTGGAATTTGAAGACCACAGACCGCTTTATGACTGGTTTTTGGAAAAGCTTGATTTTGAAGAACCGTCAAGACAGATTGAGTTTGCGAGAATGAACTTAAACTATACTTTGACAAGTAAGAGAAAGTGCTTAAAGCTTGTAGAAGACGGTATCGTATCAGGATGGGATGACCCCAGAATGGGTACACTCTGCGGTATGAGAAGACGTGGATATCCTGCAGCTGCAATACGTGATTTCTGCGACAGAATTGGTGTTGCAAAGGCAAACAGTGTTATTGATTTTTCACTTTTGGAGCATTGCGTAAGGGAAGACCTGAATAAAAATGCACCGAGAGCCATGGCGGTATTAAATCCTATAGAGCTTGTGATTGACAACTATCCAGATGGAGTTACAGAAGAAATCGAAGTATCGGTTAATCCTGAAGACGAGAGCATGGGAAAGAGAACTGTTACATTCTCAAAGCACTTGTATATAGAAGCTGATGACTTTATGGAAGAACCGCCTAAAAAGTACTTTAGACTCTCTCCCGGGCGTGAAGTAAGACTAAAGGGTGCATATTATGTAACACCGACTTCCTGCGAAAAAGATGAAAACGGAGAAGTTAAAGTTGTTCACTGTGAATATGACCCCGAAACTCGTGGCGGTCAGTCGGAAGACGGAAGAAAGGTAAAGGGTACAATTCATTGGGTTTCAAAGGACTCGTGCGTTGACGCTACAATCAGACTTTATGACAGACTCTTTAATGTTGAAAATCCGTCTGATGAGACTAACGGAAGCTTTATAGAGAATATAAATCCCGAGTCTATAGAAGTTTTAAAAAACTGTAAGATTGAAAAGTATCTTGAAAATATGAAGGTCGGAGAGCCGTATCAGTTCTTAAGAATGGGATATTTCTGTAAGGATAAGGATTCGACTGATGAAAAGCTTATTTTAAACAGAGTTATTGGTCTTAAAGACAGCTGGGCAAAAATCAATAAATAAAGGAATGAATCAAATGGAATATACAAAATTTATGGCTGACAGAGTTAAGTCGATGAAAGGCTCTGCCATTCGTGAAATGTTTAAAAGAATGGCAAACCCTGATATTATATCACTTGCCGGCGGAAACCCTGCAGCAGAGCTTTTTCCTGGTGAAGAGTTATCTAAAATTGCGGGCAAAATCCTGATGACAAGTCCGACTTTAGCACTTCAGTACGGCACAACAGACGGACATCCCGCAATGCGTGAATGTGCAATTAGTCGTGCTAAAAAGGTAAATTCCTATTCGGAGAATGATTCTGTACTTATTATGACAGGTGCAAATCAGGGAATTGACTTAACTGCGAAGGCTGTTTTAAATAAAGGCGACAAGATTGTTGTTGAAAGTCCGAGCTTTATCGGAAGCCTGAATGCCTTCCGTACATATGAAGCAGAGCTTGTTGGTGTAAAGGTAGAAGATGACGGTGTTTCTGTTGAAGGCCTTGAAGAAGTTTTGAAAAGCGACCCGTCAATCAAGATTTTCTATACAATTCCGACTTTCCAGAACCCGACAGGTACAACAATGTCTTTGGAAAAAAGAAAGAAAGTTTTATGCCTTGCTTCTAAATATGATATTTTGATTTTGGAAGACAATCCTTACGGTGATTTGAGATTTTCAGGCGAAGATTTGCCGACACTAAAATCAATGGATACAGATGGCAGAGTTATCTATGCCGGTTCATTTTCTAAGATTTTGTCTCCGGGTATGAGACTTGGATATTTAATTGCACCGTCTCCGCTTGCTGAAAAAATCGAAGTTTTAAAGCAGGTAAATGATGTTCATACTCCCGTTCTTACTCAGCTTATGTGTGTTGAGTTTATGAAAAAGTATGATATTGACAAGTACATAGCCAAAAACTGCGAGCTTTACGGCAAAAAATGTAAGTGTATGGTAGATGCTATGGAAAAATATTTCCCGAAGGGCAAGGTTAAATGGGTTGTGCCTGAAGGCGGTATTTTCCTATGGTGCGAATGCCCGACTATTGACGATATTTCTCCTATAGTTAACAAAGCTTTAGAGAAAAATGTCGCAATTGTTCCAGGGTCTAATTTCCAGATTGATATGAATGCACCGTCAAATATGTTCCGTCTTAACTATTCTTCCGCAACGTTAGAGAAGATTGAAGAGGGAATAAAGAGACTTGGCGAAGTTTTGACAGAATTACTTTAATACCGAAAGGGATTTTAAAATGGAAGATAAAAAAACCATATTTTCGGGCGTTCAGCCGTCAGGTAATGTTACACTCGGAAACTATTTAGGCTCAATCAAAAACTGGGTAGAGCTTCAGGATAAATATAACTGCATATATGCAATGATGGACCTTCATTCTATAACTGTTCGTCAGAATCCCCAGGAGCTTAAAAAACGAACATTGGAGCTTTTAGCACTTTATATTGCATGCGGTCTTGACCCTGAGAAGAATATTCTCTTTGTTCAGTCGCATAACCACTGCCACGCCGAGCTTGCATGGGTTTTAAATTGCTATACCTATATGGGCGAGTTAAACAGAATGACACAGTTTAAGGATAAGTCAAAAAAGCACGCCGACAACATTAACGCAGGTCTTTTTACATATCCTGTTTTGATGGCGTCTGACATACTTTTGTATCAGGCGGATTTAGTTCCCGTTGGTAAAGACCAGATGCAGCATATTGAAATCTGCCGTGATATTGCAGAACGTTTTAACGGCGTTTACGGAGATGTGTTTAAAATCCCTGAAGGATTTATGCCTAAAGCAGGAGCTAAGATTATGAGCCTTCAGGAGCCGACTAAAAAGATGTCAAAATCTGACGAAAACCCCAAGGCTTATATTTCAATGCTTGATGATTTGAATGTTATTGCAAAAAAGATTAAGAGTGCGGTTACCGACTCTGAAGGTGTTATCGAATACCGCGATGGTGATGATACTAAAGCGGGAATTAACAACCTTTTAACTATCTTGTCAGCTGTAACGGGAAGAGAAATTGCTGATTTGGTAAATGACTATCAGGGCAAAGGATACGGCGATTTTAAGGGTGATGTTGCAGAAGCGGTAGTTGAATGTATAAGACCGATTCGCGCTGAATTTGACAGAATTTCGGCTGATAAGAAGTATTTAGAGTCTATCTATAAAGATGGCGCTATGAAGTCAACTTATTTAGCTGAGAAGACACTTAAGAAAGTATATAAAAAAGTCGGATTTGTTGTTTAATTAAAGAAAGGACTTTGTCTTTAAATGACTACTAAAGATTTTTGGTGCCTTGCATTTGCATTTTTGATATCATTTCTTTTAAGCTTTGGTACAACACCGCTTGCAAAAAGAGTTGCATATTTAATAGGCGCTATTGATATACCGAAAGACAACAGAAGAATGCATAAAAAACCTGTCCCGAGATGTGGAGGACTTGCTATAAT
>JAZNQG010000159.1:0-11277 GCA_045590035.1 Clostridia bacterium | reverse complement strand
CACGGATTGAACCACCGGGCTGTGCAATATACTTAACACCGCTCTTTTTAGCTCTTTCGATATTGTCGCCAAACGGGAAAAATGCATCAGAGCCGAGTGCAACATCTATGTTCTTTGAAAGCCATTCTTTCTGCTTTTCTCTTGTGAATACAGGCGGCTTTTCCGAGAAAATATTCTGCCATACGCCCTCTGCCAATACATCTTCATATTCGTCAGAAATATAAACGTCGATAGCATTGTCTCTGTCAGCTCTTCTGATATCGTCCTTAAACTTAAGACCAAGAACTTCTGGAGACTGACGGAGCCACCAGTTATCAGCCTTGCTGCCTGCCAAACGTGTACAATGTATTCTTGACTGCTGACCTGCACCGATGCCGATTGCCTGACCGTCCTTTACATAGCAAACTGAGTTTGACTGTGTATATTTAAGTGTGATTAAAGAAATCATAAGGTCTCTCTTTGCACTTTCGGGCATTTCTTTATTGTCGGTTACAATATTTGCAAGAAGTTCATCATTAACTACTAACTCATTTCTTCCCTGCTCGAATGTAATTCCGAAAACATCCTTAGTCTCGATGGGTTCAGGAATGTAGTTTTCGTTAATTTCTATTACATTATATGTGCCTTTTCTCTTTGACTTTAAGATTTCCAAAGCTTCAGGCTCATACCCTGGTGCGATAACACCGTCGGATACTTCCCTTGAAATCATTTTTGCAGTCGGAACATCACAGATATCAGAAAGTGCAATAAAATCGCCGTAGCTGCTCATTCTGTCAGCCCCTCTTGCTCTTGCATAAGCATTAGCAAGCGGTGAAAGTTCCAAATCGTCAACCCAGTAAATCTTTTTAAGTGTATCAGACAAAGGTAAACCAACAGCCGCACCTGCAGGTGAAACGTGCTTAAATGATGTTGCAGCAGGAAGACCTGTTGCCTTCTTAAGCTCTTTTACCAACTGCCAGCCGTTAAAAGCATCCAAAAGGTTAATGTATCCTGGTTTTCCGTTTAATACTTCAATCGGTAATTCACCATTCTTCATAAAAATTCTTGACGGCTTCTGATTGGGGTTACAGCCGTATTTTAATTGCATCTCTTTCATAGCTATCTCCTTTTTTAGTATAATTACTTATTTTTATTGAAAATCTTTGATTTTGTTTCGCCAGTTTCCAAATCAATGTATCTTACAAAAAGTGAAACCTTGTTGTCTTCATTTAAAGATTTCCAAAGATTAGAAGCAAATTCTTCCATATCGTCATACATTAAAACCTGTTTTGGTTCTCCCTCAAAGCTGGGTAACGGTGAACCATCGCCCATATATGTATGGATAAAATGACCTTCACCAGCAACGGGATTTTCATAGCTATATGTGTATCTTCTGCAAGAATCAGGATTTCCGTTTGCAGACTTTAGAATTGACATAGCATAGTTAAAGCTGTCTTTATCAGACTTTATAATACCTGAAATTCTCGGTGTAAAGTTTGGAGCATCATCTTCAAACTCACGTGTTCTTAGCGCCTGCTCGAATGTAAACTGCTTATTCATAAGCTCATAGATTGTATCTGTCTGGTCACCGTTTGTAACGATAGTTTTATTTCCAAGCACACGTACAGGTGCATATATAATAAGATGGGGATCTGTAAGCTTTGACGGGTCAAAAGCCTGGGTTCTTATACCGTCACCGTCTTCAACAAATACACGGTTTCTGCTGTTTTCACTTCTGCCCATAATAAAATATGCAGTTGCAGCAAATTTACCGTTGGGTGTTTTGCCGATTACAATACCACGACCAGGGTAAGCGTTATTTTTAAGTTCATCAAAAATATTAAGTGTTTGCATAATATTTGCCTCCATCTTATAAATTACTAAGTATTTTTTCTACTGCCTCAGGAAGTATTTTCCATTCAGCCTCTTCCATAACTCTCTTTTGAAGAATTTCGGGAGTGTCTCCGTCTTTGATATAAACCGCTTTTTGAAGAATTATCTCTCCACCGTCGGTTATTTCATTTACAAAATGAACTGTCGCACCCGTTACCTTAACTCCATACTTCAAAGCTTCTTCGTGGACCTTTAATCCATAAAAACCGTCTCCGCAAAATGACGGAATAAGTGATGGGTGAACATTTATAATTCTGTTTTTAAAAGCATCTAAAAGCGGTTTTTTAATAATTGCAAGAAAACCTGCCAACACAATAAGGTCAACCTTTTTTTCTAAAAGATAGTCTCTTATATCTTCGTCAAATCTGTCGCCTGATTCTTGTCTTGTAATTACCTTAGTTTCAATTCCTGCATTTTTTGCTCTTTCCAAAGCATATACATCGGGTTTATTTGAAACAACGCACACAATCTCGCCGCTTTTTATGATACCTGATTTTTGGGCATCAATAAGCGCCTGAAGATTAGTGCCGCCGCCAGACACTAAAACTGCTATTCTCTTTAGCATATTACTACCTCTTGCTTACCTTCAGTAAGTTCACCTAAGATATATGCCTTTTCGCCACAAGCTGTAAGTACTCTGATAGCTTCGTCAGCCTTGTCAGCACTCACTGCACAAATCATACCGATACCCATATTGAATGTGTTATACATATCAAGCTCTGTAAGACCTGCTAAGTTCTGCATCATATTAAATACAGGTAAAACATCCCATGAACCCTTATGGATAACTGCATTTAAGTTTTCAGGAAGCATACGGGGCACATTTTCAATAAATCCGCCGCCTGTTATATGTGAAACTGTGTTAATACCAACCTTTTCAATCAAGGAAAGGAGCGGTTTTACATATATTCTTGTCGGTGTCAAAAGCTCTTCACCGATTGTTTTACCAAGTTCATCCGAGTAAACTGAAAGTCTTTCTTTAGCACCGTCGGAATTTAAGTCAAAAACCTTTCTTACTAAAGAATATCCATTTGAGTGGATACCGCTTGATGCAATACCGATTAAAACGTCGCCTGCTTTTGCTCTTTTGCCGTCGGTAATCTTGTCCTTTTCAACAATACCTACAGAGAAACCTGCAAGGTCATATTCATCAACAGGGTAAAATCCGGGCATTTCGGCAGTTTCACCGCCAACCAACGCACAACCTGCCAATTCACAACCGTCTGCAACACCCTTAACAATCTCTGCAATTCTTTCGGGCTTATTCTTACCTACTGCAAGATAATCAAGGAAGAACAACGGCTTAGCACCTGAGCATGCAACATCATTTACACACATTGCAACACAGTCCTGACCGATTGTGTCGTGCTTGTCCTGTAAAAATGCAATCTTAAGCTTTGTACCAACGCCGTCTGTACCTGAAACAAGTACGGGATTTTTATATCCTGCCGGAATCTCAAAAAGACCGCCGAATCCGCCGATGCCGCCTAAAACACCTGGAATAACTGTTCTTTTTACATGATCTTTAATAAGTCTTACCGATTCATAGCCCGCTTCTACGTCAACGCCGGCTGCTTTATATGCTTCTGCCATTTTTAATTACTCCCTTTCTTAAATTAAAGTTCTGCTACCAAACTCTGTAAATTTTTATCCTTCTCCATTACACCCTTTACCATAGATGCCTTGTGTTCATTTAACATATCCTTTAAGTAATCATACTTTAAAGAAAGCATCTGGGCTGCCAATATACCTGCATTATCGCTTCCGTCAATCGCAACACAAGCAACAGGGATACCGCTCGGCATCTGTACCATTGATAAAAGTGAATCAAGTCCGTCCATTGTGGATGACTTAATGGGAACACCGATTACGGGTAAAGTTGTAAATGCCGCTAAAACTCCGCCAAGATGTGCAGCTTTGCCTGCTGCTGCAATTATTACCTCTATTCCGTCTTTTTCGGCATTTTTTGCAAACTGCTCTGCCTCATACGGTGTTCTGTGAGCCGAAATAACTCTTACAACCGGCTCTATATTAAACGACTTAAGCCGTTTGATACACGCTTTCATTTTGTCAAAATCGGAATCACTTCCCATGATTACCGCAACCTTAGGTGATGACATATAATCAAATCCTTTCTCTATTAGAATTCATAACCTTATTGATTTTATCAAAATTTATCTTATTTGTCAATATTTGATAAGCTATTAGAATACATTTTTCAAAATAAAAAAGGCCCTTATTAAAAGGACCTTTTAATTAAAACTTAATTATGCCAAGCCTAAAACTTTTAATACGATGAATGCAGCAAACAATGCAACTGAAATCCACATAACACCGCTGATATCCTTAATTTTACCTGTGAATACCTTTAAGATAACCCAAGCAAGCATACCAAACATAATACCGTTTGCAATTGAGTAAGTAAGCGGCATCATAACGATTGCAAGGAATGCACCGATAACATCTGCAGCATCTGCGTCAAAGTCAACCTTTTTAATTGCAGAAAGCATCAAAAGACCAACATAAAGCATAGCAGGTGTTGTAGCAAAGCTCGGAATTGCAAGGAATATAGGCGCAAAGATAATTGCAACAATGAACATAATCGCAGTTACAACAGATGCAAGACCTGTCTTACCACCAGCTGCAACACCGGCACTTGATTCAACGTAGCTTGTAACTGTTGAAGTACCAAGACATGCACCAACTACTGTACCAACAGCATCAGCCATCAAAGCACCTGATGCATTGGGAAGCTCGCCCTTTTCGTCAAGTAAGTCGCCCTTCTGAGCAACACCGATTAAAGTACCAACTGTGTCAAAAATATCTGTATAAAGGAATGTGAATACTACTAAAACAAAGCCTGCGATATCCTTAGCAATATATGCAAAGTCGAACTTGAATAATGCAGGAGCTGCAAAGTTAGCCTTGATTGCATCCCATGAAAGATTCGGAATTACTGAGTAAACACCAGCATCAGGATTGGGAACATACCAACCAATTAATTCAGCCACGATACCAAGTACCCATGTAATAATGATACCAAGTAAGATTGCACCGGGAACTTTGAAGTGGTTAAGGACACCGATAATCAAAAGACCAACAAGTGCCAAAACAACGCCGGGAGATGCCAAGTCGCCCATTGCAACTGTTGTAGCAGGGTCAGCAACTACAATCTTTGCGTTCAAAAGTGCGATGATTGTAATAAACAAACCAATACCTGCTGTGATACCGAATTTTAAGTTGTTCGGAATCTTATTAACAAGCGCTTCTCTGAATTTGAAAATCGAAAGGATCATGAAGATAATACCTTCAATTAAAATTGCAGTAAGAGCAACTTCATATGAATATCCCATAGCTCCGCAAACTGTAAATGCAAAGAATGCATTAAGTCCCATACCTGAAGCCAAAGCTACAGGATAGTTAGCAAAGAATGCCATACATAATGTAGCAATAGCAGCAGACAATGCAGTTGCCATAAAGATTCCTGCAGGTGTTGCGCCGGGAATGCTGCCTAAGTAACCGGGGTTTACTGCAAGGATATATGACATTGCCAAGAATGTTGTAATACCCGCAATAATCTCGGTACGAACGCTGCTTCCACGTTCTTTGATCTTAAATAGTTTTTCCAAAATGATTCCCCCTTATAAATTTGGTTCATTTTTTTGAGTGTTTTGCACATTTTTAACACTCTATATCCCAATTATATCATACATTTTATCTAACTGCAAGACAATTTTTTACAAATTATATATTATTTTCATCAAAATATTATATGATATTATGCGAATATGCTTTTCTTAAATCTTATTTATTCCCGTATTATATTTAAGATTCCCATCGCATTTTAATATATAAAAGAGCACCCCATATGAACCATATGAAGTGCTCTTAAAAACTTTAATTAACCTATGGTATAAGAATCTCTGCTTTTACCTAGAAAGATTTTCTATCAAAGCAGTCCACTTTTCATATTCTCCGTCAGCCTTCATTTCGTAGGTATGACTGTTTGTAGCTTCCTGAACTGAAAGATAATACCAGGCATTTTCATCAGCGTTATCCACCCATGTCAACATACCATCGAGTAAATCATCCTTTGTTTCAGGCTTACGATTTAGTACATTGTTAACCATAGTCATAACTTCTGCTCTTGTGATATTATCGTTGGGTCTAAACATATCGTTATGGCCAACAATCCATCCCGCTGTTGCTGCTTCATTGATGTAGCTTTCAGCCCAGTGGCCTGTTATATCATTAAAGAGCTGTTTTCCATCACACTCAACATCAACCATTCTTGCGAATATAGTTACAAGTTCAGACCTTGTAATATTAGCTTTGGGCGCAAAAGTATCTAACCCTCTTCCCTTTACTATATCAAGGCTTGCAAGAGTTGAAACTTCTGTCACGAACCAATCACCGTCATTTACATCTTTAAAAACATTTTCGGTTGTTTTTGCTTTGTTTCTTACATCTTCTTTAAGAAGTCTGTAAATAATTGAGGCAACTTCCGCTCTTGTGATGTCGCGTGTGGGTGCAATCATTCCGCCATCTCTGCCTACTATATAAGCATAATGCTCATCGGTTAAAATGTCAGGCTTATAATTAGGCTTCGTTTCCACTACAGCAGTCCATTTTGCATATACTGTTGTGGTTTTTGTAATCTTTATTTCCTTTACCTGATTTGAAAGATTACTGTCTGTAAACCAACCTGCGAATGAATATCCGTCTTTTGTTGGTGTGTATTTTGAAAGGTCAACCGTTTTTCCCTCGGAAACAGAAATCGAAGAAACCTTGCTTCCACCGGTAGTATTAAAGGTTAGCGTATAGCTTGCAGCACCACCGCCGCCACCGCCGCCACCGCCGCCGTCATTTTTTCTCCATTTTGCATAAATTGTCTTATTTTCTGTCAACTTAAAATTAGATGTAATTTTCTTTGTGAGCTCTTTATCTTCATACCAATCTTCAAACACGAAGTTGTCTTTTTGGGTTGTATAAGAAGAAATTATAATATCTGTGTCTGACCATTCTACTTTATCAGCAATAGCACTACCGCCGTTTGTTTCAAAATGAAGGGTATATTTTTCCGCCCATTTTGCTGTAAAGGTCATATCGTCTGTTACTGTATATTGTTCTCCAGTCTGCCAGAGCTTGCCGTTTCCGTCTTCCCAACCGCAGAATTTCTTATCCGAAGATGAAGAAAGTGAATTGTAGATTGATGTTACTGAATTTAATGCGTAGTTATTTGTGTATACTACTGTATCTCCATTTTTATAGGTTAATGTAGCGGTTTTGTCGCCAGCAGGTGGCAATTCACGGATAATCGAAGCCTTATAAACAGTTGTATCCTGAACAAACCACGCATCCCCATCAGAATCAATACCTGCAAGAAATCCATAGTCAGGAGCGTTTGCAACTATTTCAAGCGTGTCAGGATCAAAGATTACACCGCCAAATCTTCCTGAAAGGAATCCATAACCAGTTCTGTTATCAAATATAATCTTAGCCTCGTGCCATGCCTGTGCGCGCCCTACACCTTTGCTCTTTGGAATCGCTGACGAGTTATAGATATTGTAGTCAGTAATTTCAAGTGTGTCGGGGTTCATCTTAAAGATAACACCGTCTGTTCCGCCGTACAAGGTTGAACCGTCGGGACTTATCTCTAGCATTCTGCAAATTGCAATATCACCTGAAACACCGGAAATTGCAAAATCAACAGACTTAACCAGCGTCTTGGTCTCTGTGTCAAACTTGAATATCTTTGCCGCACCGCCAGCAGTTGTGTAATCGTTACACGAATTTACAGATGTTCCTCCGTATAAATATCTTCCGCTATGTGTTATTGTAACAGGTGACTGATTAGGAATGATCCCCTCCCATACCGTCTTATTACCCGAATTCAAGTCAATGACCGAAAGTGCACCCGTTACTGTGTTCTTGTCGCCGTTAGCTAGTGTGGCTATATAAAGTTCTCTGTCTACAACCTCAAGGTCAAAGGGCCTGTCCTGATATCCGTATCCTGTCGCACTACTGCCTACAGCACCAAAACTTTTGCTGGTATACTGAGTATTAATCTCATATATGTTTGCACTGGTATAGTCGCCGTGGTAAAAGTAACCGGTCTTAGGGTCATATGTCATACCTTCCGGCTGACCGGCAGGAAGGTGTTTTACCACACCTGTATTTGTATTGACTGCTGCTACAGAACCGCCTTTAAAAGCACCGACATAAAGCATATCATCCATCGGGTTTAAGTAGGAATACCTGTGCGGAAGACCCGGGGCTGGAACATCACAGTCAATTGTTACAATTGAATTTGTTTCAAGGTTAATTGCATGAATATATCCGCTATACTGGGCTGTTACTGCCGAATAGCCGGAAAGCTTCGGATTGTTAATCTTAACCCATGGTCCTGTACCGCGAAGATAGTTAGAAAATTTCACATCGTACTGAACAATATTAAGGTTTTCATCAATTGTACATACACGGCTATTCTTCGCATTGATGAACATTCTCTTGCCGTCATGTACATCTGATATCATAGATCCCTTTATGTCATAATTTTTGTCAAATTCGCTCCATTTACCAGTTTCGGTATCATAGATAAACTCGTCGCTCCCGCCACCTCTGTACGAAGCGACGGTTATTATGTATTTACCGATTGCTCTTGTATATGAAAAAACAGTAAATTCATCTTCTGTTGGGTTTTCAATCTTCTGTACCTGACCGCTGTCTTTGTGGATTTTCCAGAGGTTTGCCGTACCGTCTTCCTGAACCCACGAACCTGATGTATAGATGTAATCGCCATACTCACCAATAGAGGAGCCGCTCACCCAGTAGCTTGCCATATTAACCAATACGCTGGATTGTCCGGTTGTCATATTTGTAATGCTGACATTACCTCTGTTTGATTCTGTTGTGAATATAACATCTCTTTCTTCATCAATTACTATATCACCATACATACCCGACCAGTTCATCGGCGGAGTACCCAAGTACTTAAATTCCTTTGTGTTAGGGTTATACTGAATAAGGTCATTACCTGCACCCAAAATCATTCTGCCGTCTGAATGAACGTCGCCTCTATAAGCATAGCCACCGAAGTCTGTATGCTCATACTTATGAAGAACCTTCTGTTCATCAAGATCAATGATTGATGTGATATTAGGAGTTCCTTCCGTCGTTACCATCGCAATTGCGTGCATTTCACCGTTTACTTCTTCATAACCTGTAAGCGAACACTCAATATGCGCTGCCGTAATCGTAGGACCGTCGGAAAACATTGTAAGTGCTCCATAGCTGATTTTTCCTCTTTCTGCACCACTTGCCGTAACCGCCAAAGGTGCAAGTGCAGTTAGCAAAAGTACAAACACTAATATAAATGCTAAACCTTTTTTCATTTTTTTTGAACCCCCGTTCATATAACAATATATTAAATGTTCAATAAGTATCTTACAAGCAAGAGCTTATGTTATACTCATTACATAAAATTATATGAAAAATATTTCAATCTGTCAATTTAAATTTACAAAATTATTTCTTCAGGTTCACAATAAAATGTTACACCGAGATATTTTTAAAGAGTCAAAGTACATTACCAAGCAGGTGCCTACACCTGAAGATTATGCCATAAGCATTAAGCAGATAGCAACAATACTCGCATAATGTGTCACATTTTATAGCCATGATTTAAAGGTCCTGAGCCTTTTCCTAAATCAATACTGAAAAATAATGCTTCAGATATATAGTCCTTCGCTTTTTTTACAGATTCTTCAAGACTATATCCTTTTGCAAGGTTAGAAGCAATGGCACTTGATAAAGTACATCCTGTACCGTGAGTGTTTTGATTATTTATTCTCTTCCCTTCAAACCACAAAAATCTGCCATTTTCATATAAAAGGTCGTTTGCATCATTTATACTATGTCCGCCTTTTAAAAGTACACTGCAACCATAGTTATCTCCTATGCATTCTGCCGCTTTTATCATATCTTCACTTGACTTGATTTTCATACCTGATAAGATTTCCGCTTCAGGAATATTCGGAGTAACAACCGTTGCAATCGGCAACAGTTCTGTTGTCAAGGTATTCACCGCATCTGTTTTAATAAGAGACGATCCGCTCGTCGCAACCATCACGGGATCAACTACAATATTTTTAGCATTATAAAACCTTAGTCTTTCAGAAATTACTTTTATAAGTTCGTCGGATGATACCATCCCGATTTTTACACTGTCGGGAAAGATATCTTCAAACACTGCATCAATTTGTTCTTTAAGAAATTCAGGTGTCGAATCAAGAATTGCTCTCACACCAAGAGTATTCTGTGCAGTAAGTGCCGTAACTGCACTCATTGCATAAACACCATTCATGGTCATAGTTTTGATATCTGCCTGAATTCCGGCGCCACCAATCGAATCACTGCCCGCAATTGTAAGAGCAGTTTTAATTTTTGAGCTAAAGCAAAAACTTTCAAAGTCAGTTATATAATAATCTGAGATTTCCTTTATTTCTTTCTGTCTTGGCTCGTGTTCGTCATAAACCGCAGCAACCAAAAAGCCATCATCCTTGGCTGTTTTTAATGAATGAAATGCATCTTCAAATACTACAGTTTCATTCTTATTAGTTCCAAGATATTTTAACGCTTTTCTGTAAATTTCAGGTGATTCTTTGCCATGCCCCATATCGTTGCATGAAAATATTTGAGAAAAGTATTCCCGTACACCAAGACGACAAAGCACATCTTCTGCAATATGTCTTTCTGTTACTGTATCAACGCACATTTTTACGCCTTTTGAATGTAATCTTTTCAAAAAATCTTTTACACCTGTTTTAAGCGACACTTTGGTTTTGTATGTTTCAGTAACCATATTGTTTATACCATCAATAATTTCTCTGACAGATAGTTTTATTCCATAGTGTTCACGGTAATATTCAGCCGATTGGAAAAGCGTGAAAGTCTTAAAAGTCTCCCTAAGGTTTTCCTTTGGTTCTTTTCCAAGAGAACGAAGATAATCTTCTGCTACCGTGTCCCATATAAACATCGAATCAATGATTGTTCCGTCTAAGTCAAATATTGCGCCTTTAATCATTTTATCACCTGCTTTGCAAGTTTTTTTAACTCGGATGTTGATTTTTGAATATTATCTGCCGCAAAAATCGCACTTATAACAGCGACACCGCATATCCCACTTCCTTGAAGCTTTAAAATATTGTTTACTCCGATACCGCCAATTGCAACAACAGGGATTTTTACAGAATTACATATTTCTTTAAGTGTCTCAATACTTACATTTTCAGCATCAGCCTTTGAGCCTGTTGTAAAAATAGCACCAACACCCAAATAATCGGCGCCCATCTTTTCGGCAAGGATTGCCTGCTCCACAGTTTGTACCGATACGCCAAGAATTTT
>JAZNQG010000158.1:0-12441 GCA_045590035.1 Clostridia bacterium | reverse complement strand
AACAAATTGTCGGCAGGTGCTGAAAGTATAGAAGGACTTTTGAAATTAAAAAAGCAGATTGAAGATGCAGGATTTTTTATGAATATGTCAAGGGGCGATTCGCCTCTTAAATAAAAGGAGAAAGAAATTAAAATGAATTTTGTATTGCCTTTGGTGGCTTTAAGAAATATAGTAGTTATGCCAAACTCAACTGTAAGCTTTGATGTTTTAAGAGACGTATCAAAAAGAGCTATTGACTCTGCAATGTCTGGCACACAAGAGATAGTTTTATCGGCTCAAAAAGACCCCAATAAAGAAAAGCCGACATTTGACGATGTGTATTCTGTCGGGACATACGGAAAAGTAAAGCAGGTTGTAAAGCTCCCGGGTGGTGCGGTAAGGGTTATGGTTGAGGGAATAAAGAGAGTTGTTCTTCTTTCTCCTGCATTAAAGGACCCTTATATGACGGTCATTGCAGAAACGATAGACGAAAGAAAGGAAGAACCGTCGAAGGAAAATACTGCCTTTGCAAGGACTCTTCACGAAGTATTTGAAGAATATACAAAGTATGCAAAGGTTATATCAGGCGACGAAATAAGAAAAAGAGTTTATGAAATAAAGACACTTGGTGCACTTTGCGATTGTTTGATCGGCGTGTCAGGGTTGGATTTTAGAATCAAACAGGAGCTTCTTGAAATGGAAGATTCTGTTGAAAGATGCGAAGAATTTATAAACTGCTTAGGCTATGAAACCGAGATTTTAAAGCTTCAACGAGAGCTGGGCGGGAAAGTAAGGCAGAAGATGGACCAGAACCAAAAGGACTATTTTCTTCGTGAAGAAAAGAGAATAATTGAAGAAGAGCTTGGTGAAGGTGTCGAAAACGAAGCCGAAGAATACAGGGAAAAATTAGAAGCCCTTAATCTTCCCGAAGAAATAAACGAGAAGATTTTAAAGGAAATTTCAAGGTTTGAAAAAATGGCAGGCTCGAGTGCAGATACTGCGGTTTCGAGAAATTATTTAGATACAGTTTTAGAGCTTCCGTGGAAAGATAAGACTAATGAAAACCTTGATATAGAAAATATACGGAAAATACTTGACGAAGACCATTACGGCTTAGAGAAGGTTAAGGAAAGAATTATAGAACAGATGGCTGTAAGAAAGCTTACGGGTGGCACAAAGGGAAGTCTTATATGTCTCTCTGGCCCTCCGGGAACAGGAAAAACATCTGTAGCAAAATCGATTGCCCGTGCAATCGGCAGAAAATATGTAAGAATTTCTTTAGGCGGTGTAAGAGATGAAGCGGAAATTCGCGGCCACAGAAAAACATACATAGGCGCAATGCCTGGAAGAATTATGTCAGCTATGGCAATTGCCAAGGTTAAAAATCCGCTCATACTTTTAGATGAAATCGATAAAATGGGAGCAGATATAAAGGGTGACCCCGCATCTGCGCTTTTAGAAGTTTTGGACTATGAGCAGAATAAAGCCTTTAAGGACCATTTCTTAGATGTTCCATATGATTTGTCAGATGTAATGTTTATAGCGACTGCAAATGATTTGGGAAATATCCCCCGTCCACTTTTAGATAGACTCGAGATAATCGAAATCAGCGGATACACCCATTTTGAAAAAGCCGAGATTATAAAAAAATATTTAATTCCCAAACAGGCAGAAGAAAACGGGATTTCAAATAAAAATTACACGATTACTGATGATGCAATCGAGAAAATATGCACTGCCTATACCAAAGAAGCGGGTGTAAGACAGGCAGAAAGAATAGTAGCGTCCCTGATGCGAAAGATTGCGTTAAAGTTTTCTGAAGGCAGCAGAAAGATTACCGTTTCTAAAAAGAACATAAAAAGTTATCTTGGCAAGGAAAGATATTCGTTTGATATGAAAAACGAAAAGGAAGAAATCGGTATTGTAAGGGGCCTTGCGTGGACAAGCCTTGGCGGCGACACTTTGTCTGTTGAAGTAAATGTTATGGACGGAACAGGCAAGATTGAATTAACAGGCCAGCTCGGTGACGTTATGCAGGAATCTGCAAAAACTGCGATAAGCTATATACGTTCCAAAGCAGATGACTTTGGAATCCGTAAGGATTTTTATAAAACCAAGGATATACATATTCATGTGCCCGAAGGAGCAGTCCCCAAGGACGGACCGTCTGCAGGAGTCACAATGGCAACTGCTGTTATGAGTGCACTTTCAAAAAAGCCCGTAAGAGCGGATATTGCTATGACGGGTGAGATTACTTTAAGGGGAAGAGTTTTGGAAATTGGCGGACTGAAAGAAAAGTCAATCGCCGCAATGAGAGCAGGAATTGACAGCGTAATTATTCCCTTTGGTAACAAAGCCGATATCGACGAAATTCCCGAAGAAGTAAAATCACAGATTAAATTCATACCCGTCAAGAGTATGGACGAGGTTTTAAAAAATGCCTTGGTTTGAGTTAAACTAAAGAGGTGAAAACAATGAACATACACAATGCGAAAATTTTGGTTTCTGCGGTAAAGCCCAATCAGTACCCAAAAACAGGAGTGCCTGAGTTTGCCTTTGCAGGAAGATCAAATGTCGGAAAAAGCTCGCTTATAAATAAGCTTTTAAACAGAAAATCATTAGCAAGAGTGAGCGGTGTTCCCGGAAAGACAATCACAATCAACTTTTATGATATTGACGAGACAATATTTTTAGTTGACTTACCCGGCTACGGCTATGCAAAAAGAAGCAGAAGCGATATAAAGGACTGGGGAGATATGATAGAATCCTATCTTACAAACCGACCACAGCTTAAGACAATCTTTTTGCTTGTCGATTCACGACACGAGCCGACCAAGGACGATATTATGATGCTCGAGTGGATAAGAACTGTAAGATATGGTGAGCCTGTAATTGTAATTGCTACAAAAACCGACAAGTTAAATAAAAGCGAAATTGAGCCGAATTTAACCCGTATTTATGAAAAATTGGAGCTTACCGAAGATGATGTGTTGGTACCGTTTTCAACCAAAGGTGACGAGGGAAAAGAAACGGTATGGGATATGATAAATATGTTGCTTGGCGAATAGTGCCTTAGCGGAGGAATAACGTGAAAGGTCACGTTATTCCTATGGCAGATTGTATTGCACCGCCGAACTTTTGTGCCTTTCGAGGCACAAAACGGCGATGTGCATAATTTCCATTACACGCCTTATTCCGCCCATAAGAAAAGCGTGTATATATTTTAAATTACTATTTGTGGGCAGAAAGGCTATGGAAATTATTATGAAAAAAACTGTACTGGCAATTTTAGCCGCAATAATTTGTGCGACAATTTATTATTTAATAAGCTACATAAGTGCGCCTGCCACTACAATTTCTGCATATACTGTAACCTATGAAGAAATTTCGGAAGGTGATGCTTTTATTGTAAGAGATGAAACAGTATATACTGCAGGAATTGACGGCACAAGCTACAGCTTTGCAAGAGAAGGCTCAAGAGTCGGACGTGACAGAAGAATTATGAGCATATATTCGGGACGTGTTGATGAAATAATACTTCAGGAGCTTGGAACTTTAAATGAAAAGATTCTAGAAGAAAGCTCGCATATAGTTGATAGCTCGGAGTTCACACAGGACAGCGGTTCTATGGAAGGCAGACTTGCCAAGATTTATGAAGAAATTCTAAAAGCAGCATCAAATAATGATGTAAAAAGAATTTCAGAGCTTAAAAATGAAATAGGTGCCGTGTCTTCTGGCGGCGTTACTCAGGAAACAAATGATGAGCTTACAGTTCTTATTGCCGAAAGAGACAAAATAGAAAGAGAATTGGGAGCCGAAAGATACGATGTGTTGGCAACCGGTTCGGGCATATATTCAACTGAAATTGACGGATATGAAAATGTGCTCAATATGGAAAATGCAAAAAAGATGACGGTAGCAGATTTTGCCGAAATCAAGCCGGAAGAAGAAAGAAAGCTCTCCCGTGAAGACAAAAAGAAAAAAGTTCCCGTTATAAAGGGCGACAAAGTATGTAAGACCATAGACAATCACGAATGGTATGTTATGGCTTTGGTAAATAAGGAAGACATAGCCGATGTTAAAAAAGGCGACAGCGTAGATGTAAGATTTGAAAAGCTGCCGGGTGAACAGATTACGGCAACTGTTGAGAGTATTTCGGACGAAGCAGAGAAGCAGAAAAAATGCGTAGTTCTCTTAAAATGCGAAAGCTTTTCGGAAGGTGCATTTTCAATCCGCTGGAGCGGTGTTGAGATTATCAAAAACAGCTATTCGGGATTTGAAATCCCTGTTTCTGCCGTAAGAGTAAATGACGGACAGAGCGGTGTTATGGTGCGTCAGGGTGCAAAGGAAATATTTAAACCCTGCGACATCATTTTCAGAAATGAAGAAAAGGCGATTGTAAAGGTCGCAACCGATGATGTAAACAGAGAATTAAGACCATATGATATGATTGTTGTCGGTGAAAAATAAAAGGGGTGATATAAAGTGATTGAAAAACGTCTTCTGGATGTAGAGACAAGAATAGAAAAAGCGAAAATAAATAAATCCCAAGATGTTACTTTGATTGCAGTTACCAAAACTCATCCTGTAGAAATGATAAATGAAGCGATTGATTTGGGTGTTACCGATATCGGCGAAAATAAGGTGCAGGAAATACTCGATAAATATGACAAGGTAAAGCCTGTAAGATGGCATTTAATCGGGCATCTCCAGACCAATAAGGTAAAATATATAATTGACAAGGTTTCGCTGATTCACTCGGTTGACTCTATTAAGCTTATGGACGAAATTGAAAGGCAAGCCGAAAAGCACCAAAAAACGATGGAAATTTTAATCCAGATAAACGTGTCGGGTGAAGACACAAAGTTCGGGATAAAAATGGAAGATTTGGAAGAATTTTTGCTTCACGCAGGAAAGCTAAAACACGTGAAAATTGTCGGTCTTATGACCATTTTGGCCAAAGTTGACACGGACGTTTCAAAAAGATTACAATTTGATAACACATTTAACAAGTTTGTTGACATTTCACGGAAGAAATATGATAATGTTAATATGAAATACTTGTCAATGGGTATGAGCGGTGATTTTGAATTAGCCGTTTCATCAGGCTCCAATATGGTCAGGGTGGGAAGTGCCATATTCGGAGAAAGGCAGTATAATATTTAGTTTTCTTGTGAGGAGGAAAATAGGAATGGGTTTTGTTGAGTCTGTAAAAGATATGCTCGGCTTCGGCGATTATGATTACGAAGATGAAGAGTTTGAAATGGAAGAAGAGGAATATGAAGAAGCTCCTCGTGAGAGAGAGTCGATTTTTTCAAGAAAGAACAGTAAGGTAGTATCATTGGATGGCGGAAGCAATCAGGCTAAGATTGTTGTTTTAAAGCCCAAATGCTTTAATAACTCAACTATGGTTGCTGACGAATTAAGACGCCGTCGTCCCGTTATAGTTGATGTTGGCGGACTAGATCCTGATGAAGCAAGAAGAGTAATCGATTTTGTATCTGGTACTGTTTACGGATTAGACGGTAAGATGCAGAAGATTACAAGCGGCATCTTTGTTGCAACTCCCAGCCAGATGGACATTATGGGAGAAGTTTTAAAGGATACATCAGGTATTCATTGGAACACATTTTAATTAAGTAAGTAAAAAAGGCATTGTTCTTCAATGCCTTTTTTGGAATTTTACCTAAAATGGATAACGAAAAACTTTTAAAAAGCAAAATTTCCGATATTAAAAGGCTTTCTATAAAGTACAATACACCAAGGTTTTCGGATTTTTTAGACGAAGCGGAAGCAGAAACTGTAAGGGCAGAAAGATTGGACTTTGGCGGATATTTTTTCGGCGGGTACGATGGTGCAAAACGGAAGGTTTTAGGATTTTTTCCTGACTGGTACGAAATGGAAAATACAGATTTTCCTGTAACAGTAGTTGAGATTATCAAAAAGGGAGAAAAGGACCTTTCGCACAGAGACTATCTTGGTACTGTATTGGGCTTGGGATTGGAAAGACGGAAAATCGGAGATATTATTGTAACCGAAAAAGGTGCATATGTTTTTTCAATAAATGATGTTGCATCTTTGATATTGGGAATAGAAAAGGTTTCTTCTTGCGGAGTAAAAACAAGGACTGTTGAGTTTTCGGATTTAGTTATACCTGAACCTGAATATAAAATCATGGAAATTGTTGCCGCAAGTATGAGACTTGACAGTATTCTCTCTGGCACCTTAAAGCTGTCACGGAAGAATACGGCTGATTTTATAAAGAGCGGACGGTGTATGGTAAACCACCGTGCAGCAGAAAGAAATGATTACCCGATAAAAACGGGTGACACACTTTCTTTAAGAGGTTTTGGAAGATACGAAGTTATGTCTGTTGACGGTGAAACCAGAAGCGGCAGACTTCATATAAAAATTAAAAAATATATTTAGGGAGCGTGAATATAATGTTAACACCGATTGATATTCAGAATCAGGATTTTGCAGTAAAATTAAGAGGCTATGATGCAGATGAGGTTGATGATTTTTTAGACCTTATAGGTGCAGATTACGAGAAACTTTATAAAGAAAACATTGAGCTTCGAGACAGAGTAACATCGCTTAAAAATGAATTAGAGCACTATAAACAGATGGAGCAGACACTCCAGCAGTCAATAATGCTTGCACAGAAAGCTGCAGAAGACATCGAGAAAAATGCCAACCAGAAAGCGGATGTGATTTTAAACGAAGCCGAGATGAAGTCCCAGGATGCCGTAAGAATTACCGAAGAAGAGCTTGCTAAAAAACGTAACGAACTTTCAAGAGTTAAAATGGAAGTTGAGAGCTTTAAAGCAAGAATTAAAGGAAATTTATCAGGAATACTTGAAATTGTGGAAAAAATGGAGTAAAATAGTAGGGACGTGGGGTTTTTACCCAACGTCCCTAAAGTTGTTTTTTATGATGTAAAGCGAAAGGACGAATTTTTAAGATGTGCGAGAATAACAAGGATTACACCAAATCGGTAAATCTCCCGTCGACCGATTTTCCAATGAGGGCAAACCTGCCTGAAAGAGAACCGGAGACACTTAAATACTGGGAGGATATCGACCTTTACAACGAGCTTGTAAAGAGAAATAAGGGAAAGACTCCCTTTATTTTGCATGACGGCCCTCCGTATGCAAACGGCGATATTCATATGGGCCATGCATTAAACAAGATTCTAAAGGATATTATCGTAAGATATAAGACCTTGCAGGGCTTTTATGCGCCTTATGTTCCGGGCTGGGATACACACGGTCTTCCGATTGAACAGCAGGCTATTAAAAAGCTTGGAATCAATCGTCACGAAGCAGGACCTGTAAAATTCAGACAAGCCTGCCGTGAGTTTGCCAAACAGAATGTTGAAAATCAAAAAGGTCAGTTTAAGCGTCTTGGCGTAATAGGTGACTGGGATAACCCGTATATCACCTATAAAAATGATTTCGTTGCTGACCAGGTTGAAGTGTTTGGCGAAATGGCTAAAAAAGGCCTTATCTATAAAGGTCTTAAGCCTGTTTACTGGTGCCCGCATTGTGAAACTGCTTTGGCAGAAGCTGAAATTGAATATGCAGAAGACAAGACAACCTCAATTTTCGTTAAGTTTAAAGTAAAAGACGACAAGGGACTTTTTGAAGGCTTGGGAAAGGTTTATTTTGTTATCTGGACAACAACAACCTGGACACTCCCGGGTAACCTTGCAGTCTGCTTAAATCCTGACTTTGAATATTCTTTAGTTAAGTTTGATAACGGTGAAACCTATGTTCTTGCAACAGACTTAATCGAATCAGTTAAAAAGGCAACAGGTCTTGGCGAATATGAAATCGTGAAGAAATTTGTTGGCTCGGAGCTTGAATATATGGTATGCAAACATCCGTTTATTGACAGAGACTCTTTGGTAATCGTTGGCGACCATGTAACATTGGAAGCTGGTACAGGTTGCGTTCATACTGCTCCTGGCTTTGGTGCTGAAGACTATTTGGTATGTAAGAATTACCCCGAGATTGAAACTGTTGTTCCCGTTGACTCTAAGGGTTACCAGACAGAAGATGCAGGCGAATTCGCGGGTATGTTCTATGAAAAGTCAAATGAAGCAATTTTAGCAAAATTAAAGGAAACAGGCCATTTACTTGGTGCAGAAGAAATTATCCACCAGTATCCGCATTGCTGGAGATGTGATAATCCAATCATCTTCAGAGCTGCTGACCAGTGGTTTGCATCTGTTGATGCACTGAAAGACGATGCAGTTGAAGCTATCAAGGGTGTAAAATGGATTCCCGAATGGGGTGAAGACAGAATTACATCAATGGTCGTTGACAGAAGCGACTGGTGTATTTCAAGACAGAGAACATGGGGTGTGCCCATTCCGATGTTCTACTGTAAGGACTGTGGAAAAGAGCTTATAAATGACGAAACAATTTCTGCAGTAAGTAAGCTTTTCAGAACCGAAGGCCCTGATATGTGGTGGGAAAAGGATGCATCCGAGATTCTGCCTGAAGGTACAAAGTGTTCTTGCGGATGTAGTGAATTTACAAAAGAATCAGACATTATGGACGTTTGGTTTGACTCAGGCTCATCACACAGAGCAGTATGTAAGCAAAGAGACGATTTGGTGTATCCGCCTGATATGTACTTAGAAGGTAACGACCAATACAGAGGCTGGTTCCAGTCATCGCTTCTTACAAGTATTGCAACAGAAAAGAAAGCACCTTATAAAATTGTAATCACACACGGTATGATTCAGGACGGCGAAGGTAAGAAGATGTCAAAGTCTAAAGGCAATTCTATTTCTCCGCAGGAAATCACCGACCAGTACGGTGCAGATGTATTAAGACTCTGGGTTGTATCAGCTGACTACAGAACAGATATGAGAATGTCTAAGGAAATGCTAAAACAGCTCTCCGAAGGCTACAGAAAGATAAGAAACACTGCAAGATACATTCTTTCAAATATCAATGACTTTAACCCGAACACTGATATGGTTAATTACAAGGATATGTTAGAAATTGACCGTTGGGCAATCGGAAAGTTAAATTCTGTTATCGAAAAGTCAATCAAGGCATATGAAAACTACGAATTCCATATGCTCTATAATGCAATCCTTAACTTCTGTATTGTAGATTTAAGTAACTTCTATCTTGATATTCTAAAGTCAAGACTTTACACAGAAAAGCCTGACTCATTTGAAAGAAGAAGTGCACAGTCAGCTATGTTTATGATTTTGGATGCTTTGTCAAGACTTTTAGCTCCTGTAATCGTTTATACTGCAGAAGAAATCTGGAAGTTTATGCCGCATTATGATAAGGATGACAAAAAGAGCGTAATGTTTGCATCTATGCCGAAGGTTAATCCCGAATATAATGATGAAGCATTATCAGAAAAGTGGGATAAGATAATTGATGTAAGAAATGATGTAAATAAGGCAATCGAGCCTATGAGAAATCAGAAGATTATCGGAAAATCACTTGATGCTGAAGTAACAGTTTATGCAAAAGGTGACCTTTTAGAACTTTTAAAAGGTATGGAAAACGAACTTGCAGAAATCTTTATTACTTCAAAGGCAACTGTAGAAGAAGACGCACCTGCAGATAGCTTTAAGGGAGAAGTTGTATCGGTAGAAGTTAAGGCATCAGAGCATCCTAAGTGCGGAAGATGTTGGGTACACTCAGAAACTGTCGGAACAATCGAAGGATTTGACGGTATCTGCGCAGATTGCGTAAGAAAACTTACAAAATAATAATCCAAAAGAAGCTTTGAATTTCAAGGCTTCTTTTTTATTTAAATTGCCCTTTTTTGATTGACAATTTATGGCTTTATGATATAATCAAAAGTATAAGAAAACTTCTTAAAGGAGAGGGACAAAAATGGCTAACATTAAAGAAATTCTTTCTAATATGACATTGGAAGAAAAAATCGGACAGCTTTGCCAGTACAATACTCAGCTTGTTGTAAAATCAAGTGCAGAGATTACAGGTAATGATGTAAAGCTTGGACTTACTGAGGAAGAAATTAACAGTATCGGAAGTGTGCTTAATTTTTCAAATGCTCTTGAAATGAGAGAAGCACAGAAAAAGCATCTTGAAAATGACAGAAACAAAATCCCGATGCTATTTATGATGGACGTAATTCACGGATACAGAACCATTTATCCTGTACCCTTAGGACTTGGTGCATCATTTGATACAGACCTTGCATATGACTGTTCAAGAGTTGCGGCAAAGGAAGCTTCAGCCGGCGGTGTTCATGTAACATTTACACCTATGGTTGACTATGTAAGAGATGCAAGATGGGGCAGAGTAATGGAAACCTGCGGTGAAGATGTACTTTTAAACAGCAGAATGGGTGCAGCTCAGGTTAAGGCTTTCCAGGGCGATGACTTAAAAGACCCCAAAAACATCGCAACCTGCGTTAAGCACTTTGCAGCATACGGTGGTGCAGAATCGGGCAGAGACTATAACAGAGTCGATATCCCTGAGCAGTCACTTCGTGAATTCTATCTTCCTGCATATAAAGCTTGTATTGATGCAGGTACAACAATGGTTATGCCGTCATTTAATACACTTAATGGTATCCCTGCACTTGCTAACGAATTTTTAATGAAGAAGATTTTGAAGGATGAGTGGGGATTTGACGGCGTTGTAATTTCCGACTACCATGCAGTAGACGACTTTGAAGCTCACGGCTATACCAAAGACAGAAAAGAAACCGCAAAGGTAGTATTTAAAAACGGCTGCGATATTGAAATGTGCTCAATGGTATATATGCGTAACTTAAAGACATTGGTTGAAGAAGGCACAATTTCAGAAGAAGATATTGATAAGGCAGTTTTAAGAGTTCTCGACTTAAAGGATAAGCTTGGACTATTTGAAGACCCGTATAGATCTGCATCTGAAAAGGCAGAAGCTGACGAATTCTTAACAGAAGAAAACAGAGCCGTTGTTAAACGCGCTGCCGAAGAATGTGCAGTTTTACTTAAGAATGACGGAATTTTACCGCTATCTAAAAAGACAAAGAAGATTGCTTTAATCGGACCTTTGGCTGATAATAAGCAGATTATCGGTTTCTGGGCTTGTATGGGTAGACCCGAAGAGTCTGTAACAGTTAAAGAAGGTATCGAAAAGCTTTTACCGAATGCAAAAATTAAGGTGGCTAAGGGTGCATCATACATCTGGGGCGAAAACGGGAAGGATGGCTTTAAGGAAGCTATCAAGGCTGCCAAGGGCGCAGATGTTGTTATTATGTGCGTAGGCGAACCGCAGGATTATAGCGGTGAAGGTAAGTCAAGAGCACATCTTGAAATGCCGGGCGCACAGGAAGAGTTAATTCATGAAATCAAAAAGGTTAATAAAAATGTTGTTCTTTTAACATTTGCAGGAAGACCGCTTGTTTTATCAAATGTAGCCGACGATGCAAGAGCGATTTTACATATGTGGCACCCCGGTACAGAGGGCGGTTCGGCTGCTGCTAACCTTCTCTTTGGTGATGCTAACCCGTCAGGTAAGCTTTCAATGAGCTTCCCGAAGGCTACAGGTCAGTGCCCGCTTTACTATAACCATCCGAACACCTGCCATCCGGTTACAAAAGCGGATGAGGGACATTATTTACCGTATATGTCTAACTACATAGACTGCGGAAACTTAGCACTCTTCCCGTTTGGTCACGGTCTTTCATACAGTAATTTCGTATACGAGAGCTTAGAATTATCTCAAAACGAAATGACAAAGGACGATAAGGTAACAGTTAAGATTACTATACATAATGACTCGGACAGAGCAGGTAAAGAAACAGTTTTACTCTTTATGCGCGATATGTTTGCATCAACTGTTCGTCCTATTCAGCAGCTTATCGACTTTAAGAAGGTTTATTTTGAAGCAGGCGAGAGAAAGACAATTGAATTTACAATTGAAGAAGAAATGCTTAAATTCTGGAACGCAGAAAACGAGTTCGTTTCAGAACCTGGTGAATTCCAGATTTCAACAGGCTGTGCTGACAACCTAATTCTTACAAAGAGCTTAGAACTTAAGTAATAAAAAATCCACCCTTTTGGGTGGATTTTTTAATTAAATGTTTTACTTACAAAACACATGCTTTCCGATTCTTTTAATAATTGGTCTCGAGCGAATCCATTGGTTTGTTGCGGTTACGGGGTTATAGTAGTAAATTGCACCGCCTGACGGGTCCCAGCCGTTTAGGGCATCCTTTGCGGCTCTCATACAGGAGTCTGTCGGCGACATATTTATCTGCCCGTCGTCAACTGCGGTAAATGCACCGCTCTGGTATATTACACCTGCAATTGAATTGGGGAATGACGAATGCTTTACTCGGTTTAAAACAACCGCACCGACTGCGACCTGTCCTTCATATGTTTCGCCACGTGCTTCACCATTTATTAACATCGCAAGAAGATATGTGCTGTTATTTGACTGTGCACCTGTGGTGTTGGTTGAAATA
>JAZNQG010000157.1:0-10936 GCA_045590035.1 Clostridia bacterium | reverse complement strand
ATTTTTTTCTCTTCTGTCATATCGATAAGGCAGTCGGTAAGCTCTTTTAGTTCTCTATAGTCGCTTGTGCTAAGGGAAGACAAGGAAATCTCGTCATATCCGCTTGAATTTAATAAACTGTCTGCAAGCTTTGTTAAGGTTTCGTGTCTTCTCTCTCTTACAGGGCGGTAAACATATCCTGCCTGACAGAAACGGCAACCCCTTATACAGCCTCTAAAGACTTCAAGCATTACTCTGTCGTGCACAACTTCGCCGAATGGTACGATAATTTTGTCGGGAGCGGGAGTTTTATCAAAATCGGACATAATTCTCTTTTTGATAACCGCCTTTGCGTTGGGGTTATTGGGAGTTATGCTCTTTACTGTGTTGTCGCAGTTATATTCGACATCATAAAATGAAGGCACATACACGCCGTCAATTTGAGCCAACTTTTCTAAAAAGGCTTTTTTATCCTTTTTGCCTGATTTTTTCCATTCAAGATACACATCAACCGTTTCGTGAATTGATTCTTCGCCTTCGCCAAGCATCAAAAAGTCAAAAACTTCGGCAATCGGCTCGGCATTATATGCGACAGGTCCGCCTGCACAGATTATAGGGTGAGTTTCGTCTCGGTCTTTGGCGAGTACTGGAATTCCTGCTAAATCAAGCATATTTACAACATTCGAGTAGCAAAGCTCATACTGGAGAGTGATTCCTAAAATATCGAAGTCTTTTACTTCATCGCCCGACTCCAATGCAAAAAGCTTTTCACCGTTTTTGCGCATTAAATCTTCCATATCGCTCCACGGCGCAAAAACTCTCTCGCACCATGTGTCTTTTCTTTCGTTTAAGGTGTGATAGAGTATCTTAATGCCGAGATGCGACATTCCTATTTCGTATGTATCGGGGAAAACAAAGCCGTATCTTACATCGACCTTTGTTTTGTCTTTCATAACGGAATTTATCTCTCCGCCTGTATATCTTGTGGGTTTCTGTACTTTTGACAGAATTTTGTCTCTTTGTGTAAAGGGCATTTTTGTTACCATCCTTAAAAAATACGGGCGTATACCCAAAAGCATACGCCCTTTTGATTATTCTTCTTCGCTTGCGGGCTTTTCTTCCTTTTTCTTAACCATTGAAGAAATAGCATTATTCACCTTATCAACCATTTCGGGCATTAAGTCAATCAGCTTGTCAACAGGTGATGATGTTGAGGTGATGGGGAGAAGTCTTACATTTCCGTTACCTACCACCAAAAATGCAACAGGCTTAATATTTGCTCCGCCGCCTGCACCGCCGCCGAATAGCGGATTATTAGTGCCGTCTACGATATTGGGTTTCTTTCCCTGAACCTCGCTTCCGCCTGCGCCAAAGCCAAAGGATACTGTTGAAATCGGGATAATTACTGTGTTGTCGGGAGTTGTAACGGCGTTGCCGATTATGGTGTTTACATCAACCATAGCCTTGATATTGCTCATAGCCGTATCCATAATTCCCTGGAGTGGATGTTCTGCCATTTTAATCACATTCCTTTCTGTTTTTTCATTTTCTTAAGTAGTTTTATAACTTTAAATCCGATAATTATAATATGCACATTCCGAAGTTTTACTATGCACTTTGAGTCTAAGGAAAGCAAAGTATTGTAGTAGTCGGGGCGGATATCTATGTCGTAGGATTCGAGAATTGCATTATTTCCGATAATTCCCCAAATCCCATATACAATTCCCGATATAACTCCGTATAGAATTCCAGTCGATGCTGCATCTCCCGTGCCGTAGTCTATGTGAAATGTTAAATTTTCAAACTTTAAAGCATTTTTTGAAGCATATAAAAGAATTTCCTTTGCGTCTTCCCAAATCATCTTATAAAGCTCAATTCCTGAAGTTATCCTGTCCTTTACCGACGGCTTTTCGGACTTTTCTTCTTTTTTTGGAGCTTCATTTTCCGACGGATATAAAACTCTTTTATAAAATCCGATTTTTAATACTACCTTAAAATCGGCATCTTCGTCTTTTTTATGAAAGGTAAGGAAAAGGCGGATGGGAGTAAAAATTAAAATCCCCAAAAGCACCAAAAGGCACAAAAGAATTATTAAAAATATCTGCACCTTAAAAACCACCTTCTTTTAAAAAAGTTTATATTCCTTCAATCTCGTACTGCTCGTATTCCTTGCCGATTTTTGAAAAATCAATCTCGGGAAGCTCGTCGGGAGTTTTAAGTCCGAAGCAACGAAGGAAATTCTGCGTTGTTTTAAATAAAATCGGACGACCCGGAGCGTCAAGTCTTCCACATTCTTCGACCAAGCCTCTTTCTACAAGACGGTTTACCGCACCGTCAGAATTTACGCCTCTTATAAATTCAACCTGACCTTTGGTAACGGGCTGCTTGTAGGCAATTATCGCAAGCGACTCCATTGCTGCATTGGATAACGCCTGACGGCGCTGCTCGCCTAAAATATCCTGTATGTATGCGTAATATTCGGGGCGTGAGCAAAGCTGATACCCTTCGTCAATTTCGATTATTTTAAGACCTCTTGCGTTTTTATCATAGCTGTCTTTTAAATTTTCGGCGGCTTGTCTGGCGTCTTCTATGGAAATTTCCAGAACTGTTGCAATCTTTGCAAGCTTTACAGGTTCGCCTGCCGCAAAAAGTATGCCTTCAATGGCACATTCAATATTCATATTTTCCACGTCGGATTTTTATCTCCTCTCTTTTGTTATATACGTACCAATACAAAATCCTTTTTGTTTTCGTCGTATTCTGCCGATAATGTACCGAGCTTTATCATTTCAAGAATTGCTAAGAATGTTGCAATCATTTCGGGGCGAGACTCCTCGGGTTTAAATACCGAATGGAAGGAAAGTCTGGGCGTGACATCTAAATAACGGTTTAATTTTTCGGCCATATCTTCAACCGATACCTTTTCGCGTCCTACAATCCCTGAAAAAGCCTTCTTTTCGGGCTTTTTTGTACGCTCCCGTCTTGCTAAAATCATATTAAAAGCTTCTAAAAGCTCGTCTACTCCGTGCGGACGGTCATATTCGGGGACGGGGAATGATATTTTTTCTTCGCCCTTAAAGAACATATATCTTGACGAAAATTCTGTTTTTCTAAGGTTCTGCGATGCTTCCTTAAACAGCTTGTATTCTTCAAGTCTTCTTGCAAGCTCGTCTCTCGGGTCTTCTTCGTCTTCGTCGGTTTCGGGTTTGGGGAGAAGAAGCTTTGATTTAATATACAAAAGTTGTGCCGCAAGAACTAAAAATTCGCTTGTGTCTTCTAATGCCGAATCTTCAATTCCCTCTATCGCTTCTAAATACTGCTCGGTAATTTCAACAATGGGTATGTCCCAGATGCTCACCTTGTTTTTCTGGATAAGGTGTAATAAAAGGTCTAATGGCCCGTTGAAATTTTCAAGCTTATACTGAATTTTTTCCATAATTTTAAATTCCTATACTCACATAAAAATTCCGAAAAAATTAGAAAGAGCGGATGCTATTATGTCTAAGAAGAAGAAAACTCCGCCACTTATGATAAAGTCAAATGCACCTATCAGTGCAAGAAACATAAGTGCATACATAATATAGTGCTCGTATCTTAAAATCTGATAATAGTATTTACCGGGTATAAATAGCCCAGCTACCTTAAAGCCGTCAAGCGGCGGGAAAGGTATTAAGTTAAATACCATAAAGCAAAGGTTTCTCACTGCGAAAAAGTATGCGATGTCGAGAACTGTGTATATAGCACCTTCGCCTGCGCCAAATTTTATCATAAGGAATGAAATTAAAAATCCAATAAATAGTCCGATTATTGCAAGTAAAAAATTAGCTATCGGCCCTGCCGCTGCAGTTAAAGCCATTCCTTTTTTAACATCTTTATAGTATCTCGAATTTACCCTTACAGGCTTTGCCCAGCCGAAGCCTGTTATAATCATCAAAATTGTGCCGTAAAGGTCTAAATGATACAAAGGATTTAAAGTGAGTCTTCCCTGCATTCTCGGAGTCGGGTCACCTAACTTTTCCGATACCCAACCGTGCGCATATTCGTGAACGGTAAGTGCTAAAAGAGTTGTCGGCACACCGAGTAAAATATTCTGAAGATCAAACATATATCAAAACCCTGCCTAATTATATATTCTACCTACTTATTATACCTTTTTTTCTTCAAAATGTAAAGTATTATAGAGAAATATTTATGTCCGTCTTGAAAAAAATTTTTCTCTGTGATAAAATGGTATATATCAAATAAACAGGGGGTATATAAATGGCAATTTTTAAAGAATTTAAGGACTTTGTTATGCGTGGCAACATATTCGATATGTCTGTCGGCGTTATCATGGGTGGTGCATTCGGAAAAATCGTAACTGCACTTACTCAGAATGTGATTATGCCTTTAATAACAATACTTACAGGCAAAGCCAATGTAAGTGAGCTTATCTTTATGGCAGGCACAACCGAAATTCCGTATGGACTCTTTTTGCAGGCAGTAATTGATTTTCTTTTAACTGCTTTAGCAATATTTGCAATGGTAAAGGTTATCGCAAATGTTAGTAACCGTCTAAAAGCACTTGCTAAAAAGGAAGAAGAGGAAGCTAAAGCAGAAGAACCACCGGCACCTTCGGAAGAAATACTTTTACTTACAGAAATCCGTGATTTGCTGAAAGACAAATAATAAAACACACTTTGGGGACATATAATAGATTATATGTCCCCTTTCTTTTCGGGGACGGAAGGAGAGTGTGTTTCAAATTATGAATTCAAGGGAAGAAATAATTGGAAAAAATCAGGAAATGTGTCTTAAAAACAGAGAAAGACTTACACTTTCAGGAGTTTTGGAAGTTCTGGCATTTTCCGAAAAAGAGCTTTTGGCAGACACCAATATGGGAGCAGTTTTAATAAAGGGGGATAACTTAAAAATATCCGAGATGTCAGACGAAACAGGCGAGCTTAAAGCAACGGGGAGAATTGACACGATAGAATACAGAAAGAGAAAAGAAAAACGGGGATTTTTAGAGAGTGTTTTAAGATAATGTATCCTGTATTTGAAAATGAAGCGTTTGGTTTTTTATTTATGTGTCTTACGGGACTATGTCTTGGGGTCTGTTACCACTTTATAAAAGCCGCATTTTTGCCGTATTTTAAATACCGCATTTTAAAGGTTATATCGGATATACTTATACTGTCTTTGGGTGCATTTATAATAAGCTTTTCGGTTATTTATTATAACTTTGCCGCCTTTCGCTATTACATACCTTTGGGGCTGTTTTTAGGGGTAATTCTGTATATTTTTCTTTTAGGACGGATAATATTTCCCTTTTTTAAGGTTTTATGGCAAATTTTTTTCAAAATTTGTGTGTTTATTTCCAAAATTCTATTGACACCAATTAAGTTTTTTTATAAAATTATAGTGATATCGTATTGCACGATAGGTAAGGTTATAAACGCAGTAAAAACAAGACTTTTAGTCTGTATTGGGAGAATTGTTAATGAACAGAGAGAAAAGGCAGGATTACGCAATCGGAAAAGAAGAGAAAAAGCCGACAGTAAAGCTCATAAAAAGCACCGTCGGAATAGGCGCAGTAGTTGTGGTAGTAGCTCTTGTGATGATAATTCGCGGTATAGGCGTACAGCCGTCCATTATCGAAAACAAACAGACAATCAGCGAGCTTGAAACCAAAATTGCCGAAGAAAAAGAGCGTCAGCAGGAAGTTGACGATATGCGTGAGAATATGGATACTGATGAGTACATTGAAAAAATCGCACGCGACAGACTGGGTATGGTAAAGAGCGATGAGATAGTTTTTGTTGACGTAGCAGAAAAGTAAAGCACATCGGGGAGGAAGGATTCCAGAAATGTCATTAGAGGTTGGAAGCATAGTAGAAGGTAAGGTATCCAAAATAATGCCCTTCGGAGCATTTATCACATTAGCCGACAAGCAGTCGGGACTTGTGCATATATCCGAAGTCGCAAGAGATTATGTGGAGAATATAGGCGACCACTTAAAAGAGGGCGACGAAGTTAAAGTAAAGGTCGTAAAGATAGATGATTCGGGAAAGATAAGTCTTTCCATAAAGCAGGCGTTAGAGCCTAAAAAACGCGAAAAGAAGACTTTTGATAAAGGACCTAAAGCGCCCGTAAGACCTGCGGACATTGACTGGGGAGCACCTTCTTCGGCAGATTTATCGTTTGAAGATAAGCTAAGCCGTTTTAAACAGGATGCTGATGAAAAAATGCAGGCATTAAAACGCTCAAATGACTCAAAAAGGTCAGGCGGCTACCGCAGAGGCGGCGGAGGCTATAATTGATTTAATACATAAAAATAAATCGTTCGAATGTCCGTGTGTTGCGGTTGTTGGAACGATTTTTGTGTATCAAAGGCTAAAGAAAGGTATGGGAAAATGAAAGAAAGAAACTATACAATGCTGACAGATTTTTATGAATTTACCATGGCAAACGGCTTTTTTAATAACGAAAAAGCGGATACCGTGGCTTATTTTGATATGTTTTTCAGGCGTATTCCCGACGATGGCGGATTTGCTATTATGGCGGGTGTAAAACAGCTTATCGAATATTTAGAAAATCTTAAATTTTCCGATGCCGATATCGAGTATTTAAGGGGCAAAAACCTTTTTTCTCCTGAATTTTTAGACTACCTTAAGAACTTTAAATTTGAGTGCGACGTATGGGCAATCCCTGAAGGCACACCCATATTCCCGCACGAGCCGATTGTTGTGGTAAGAGGCCCTGTTTTGCAGGCTCAGCTTATAGAAACAATGGTACTTTTGACTATTAACCACCAGAGCCTTATCGCAACCAAGGCAAATAGAATTGTAAGAGCTGCCCAAGGCAGACCCGTTATGGAATTCGGCTCAAGACGTGCACAAGGGTATAGCGGTGCAATCTATGGCGCAAGAGCTTCGTATATCGGCGGATGCGCAGGAACTGCCTGCACAATTTCCGACAGAGATTTTGGTGTAAAAGCACTCGGCACAATGGCACATAGCTGGGTTCAGCTTTTTGACTCGGAGTATGAAGCATTTAAAACCTATGCAAAAGAATATCCCGACAGCTGTACTTTGCTTGTTGACACATATAATGTTTTGTCTTCGGGAATTCCCAATGCAATAAAGGTTTTTGACGAAGTTTTAAAGCCTTTGGGCAAACGCCCCAAGGGTGTCAGAATCGACTCGGGCGACATCACATATCTTTCCAAAAAATGCAGAAAGATGTTAGACGATGCAGGATACCCCGACTGCCAGATAGTTGCATCAAACTCACTTGATGAGTATATTATCCGTGATATGATTATGCAGGGTGCGAAAATCGATTCGTTTGGCGTTGGCGAAAGACTTGTGACATCAAAGTCGGCACCTGTTTTCGGCGGTGTTTATAAGCTTGTCGGAGTAGAAAAAGAAGACGGAACTGTCGAACCCAAAATCAAGGTTTCGGAAAATGTTGAAAAGATTACAATTCCAGGCTTTAAGCAGGTTTACAGACTCTATTCAAGAGAAACATCGAGTGCGATTGCAGATGTTATCACTCTTCACGGTGAAACGATTGACGACACAAAGCCGTTTGAAATTTTTGACCCTGAGCACACATGGAAGAGAAAAACGGTTACAAACTTCTATGCACGTCCGCTTTTAAAGAGAATATTCCAAAAAGGCGAATTGGTTTATGATACACCCCAGCTTGAAGTATTAAAGGAATACTGCAAGATGGAAGTTGACGGACTCTGGGAAGAGGTAAAGAGATTTGAAAATCCGCATAGATACTATGTCGATTTGTCGGAAAAGCTTTGGGAAATGAAATACGGACTGTTAGGAAAATATCAGAAATGAACACAGAAATAATAAAAATAGAAAGCCCAAATGATGTAAATATCAAAAGAATGGGCGAAATAATAAAAAACGGCGGCCTTGTGAGTTTCCCGACCGAAACTGTCTACGGACTCGGTGCAAATGCCTTTTTAGAAGATGCGGTAAAGAATATCTTTGTCGCTAAAGGCAGACCTGGGGACAATCCTTTGATTGTGCATATAGCTGACATTTCAGAGCTTTATGATATAGCAGAAGATGTACCGGAAGTTGCAATAGAGCTATTTAAAAAGTTTTCACCCGGGCCTTTGACGGTAATACTTAAGAAAAAGGCTACCATATCTGATACAGTTACCGCAGGGCTTGATACGGTTGCGGTAAGAATCCCGTCGCACCCGATTGCGCGTGCACTTATAAAAGCATCGGGTGTACCGATTGCGGCGCCAAGCTCCAATCTTTCGGGAAAACCAAGCCCGACTAAAGCAGAACACGTAATCGGCGATATGATGGGCAGAATAGATGCAATAATTGACGGCGGAGACTGTTCGGTCGGAGTCGAGTCAACGGTTGTTGAAATTGTGTCGGGGAGTGTTAATATTCTTCGTCCGGGCGGAATAACAAAATCCGACCTTTTGACCGTAACACCAAATGTAACGGTGGACAAGCATGTAACACGTCAGGTGGAAAGCTCTGAAACACCGCGCTCACCTGGAATGAAATATAAGCACTATGCACCCGATGCGGATGTGGTTGTATTTGAAGGGGACACTAAATTAACTTTTGAAGAAATTAAGAATCGGTTAAAAGAAAATAAAGACACAGTAACAGGGGTTATGTGCTATGACGGATTCGGCTTTGATGCTGATTTAGTAATCTTTATGGGAGAAAACAACGAAAGCTATGCGGAAAGACTTTTCTCAGCACTAAGACGCTTTGACGAGCTTGGAGTCAAGAGAGTATTTGCACAGTTTAAGGACGATGATGATTATGGGATGGCTGTTAAAAACCGTCTATTTAAATCAGCAGGCGGAAATGTACGGCACATATCCTAAGGGAACATATAAGGAGCACAGTATGAACATTTTATTTGTATGCACAGGAAATACCTGCCGTTCACCGATGGCGGCGTATATGTTTGACAGAATTGCGACAGAAATGAATCTTGATGTAAGAGTTGAGTCGGCGGGAGTCTTTGCCGTTGAAGGCGAAGGCTCATCATCCGAGGCAATAATTGTTATGAAAAAGTACGGAGTCGATATGCTTTCTCATCATTCACAGCCAATAAACACAGAGCTTTTGGAAAAGAGTGATTTGATTTTAACAATGACCGAAGGACATAAGATGCTTTTATCGGAGTATGCGGGGGATAAGACATATACACTCTCGGAATTTGCAGGCGAAGACGGAGATATTCCCGACCCATACGGCGGTGATGTAAAAGAATACGAAGAGTGCGCCGAAAGACTTAATTTTCTTTTAAAGAAAGTTGCCGAAAAATTAAAATAACGGTGATAGATATGGATAATATAAAAATCCGCCCCATGACAAAGGAAGATGCGTATGAGCTTTCAAAGCTTGATGAAGTATCATTTTCTGTGCCGTGGTCGGAAAATCAGTTTGAATGTGAAGCGGAAAACGAGATTGCCACATATTACTTAGCAACAGATGAAGAAAAAATTGTGGGTTATATCGGGTACTGGAATGTTTTAAACGAAGGAAATATAACAAATATTGCGGTTTTGCCCGAATACAGAAGGCAAAAAATTGCATCAAAGCTTTTGGAATATGCGATAAAAAATGCGATTTCCAAGAAGTTAAGTCTTCTTACTTTAGAAGTAAGAAAAAGCAACGAACCTGCAAAAAATCTTTACGCTAAATTTGGTTTCGAGCCTTTGGGGATAAGAAAAGATTATTATCACAAACCATTAGAAGATGCAGTTATAATGACTTTGTATATTGATAAGTAAGAAGGAATTAAAAGAATGGATACATTGATTTTAGGAATAGAAAGCTCGTGCGACGAAACGGCGGCTGCGGTTGTAAAAAACGGAAAAGAAGTTTTGTCAAATGTGATAAATTCACAGATTGACCTGCATAAAATCTATGGCGGAGTTGTGCCCGAGATAGCATCGAGAAAGCATATAGAAAATATATCATATGTGGTTGACGAAGCTTTGGAAAAAGCAAAAGTAACCTTTGACGATATTGACGCAATAGCGGTAACATACGGACCTGGTTTGGTCGGTGCACTTTTGGTTGGAGTTTCATATGCAAAGGCACTTTCCTTTGCCCTAAAAAAACCGCTTGTGCCTGTCCATCACATAAGGGGGCACATAACTGCAAATTATATCGAGCACTCGGAAGTTAAAACACCGTATGTATGCTTAGTTGCATCGGGCGGACACAGTCATATCGTAAAGGTAAATAGCTACACCGACTTTGAAATTTTAGGAAGAACAAGGGACGATGCGGCAGGCGAAGCATTTGATAAAATTGCAAGAGTATTAGGGCTTGGATATCCGGGCGGGCCTTTAATTGATAAGCTTGCAAAAGAAGGAGACCCAAAAAAAATAGACTTCCCGAGAGTAAAAATGGCGGAAGGAAGCCTTGACTTTAGCTTTTCGGGAGTTAAAACTGCGGTTATAAATTATCTTCATAAGGCAGAACAAAGAAATGAAGAAATAAATAAGGCCGATGTTGCGGCAAGCTTTCAGGAGGCGGTATGCGAAGCACTTTGCTCGCATACAATCTGGGCAGCCAGGGATAGCGGCGTAAAAACAGTAGCCTTAGCAGGCGGAGTTGCATCTAACAGTCATTTAAGAGAAATGCTGACAAGGGAAGCTCGAAAATACGGAATGGATGTAATATACCCGTCTCCCATTCTCTGTACCGACAATGCTGCAATGATTGCGGCATCAGGATATTTTGGATACTTAAATGGCGACAGGGCGGATTTGAATTTGAACGCAGTACCATCATTAGAATTAAAGTAGGGGATAATTATGACAAAAAGAGAAATTGCGATAAACTATTTTAATAACGGATATAACTGTGCGCAGTCGGTTGTTGCGGCATTTTCAGAAGATTTTGGCGTTGATAAAAAGACGGCTTTAATGATGAGCGAAGGCTTCGGCGGCGGAATG
>JAZNQG010000156.1:0-2184 GCA_045590035.1 Clostridia bacterium | reverse complement strand
ATTTCGGTAACCGCACCCGCCTGCATTCGCCAGATTTCAGGACTTGGCTGGGACGGATATATAGAAGCGATAAAGGAGCTTATAAATGGAAAGGCTTAAAAATTTAAGAAGTCTTATTCCCGATAGTACTATTGTCTATATAACAGATAAGGCAAATGTTTTTTACTATTCCTGTTTTAATTCGGAAGATGTAAGCCTTTTGATTTCAAATAAAAGACAGGTTTTGGTTACCGACTCGAGATACACCTACAATGCAAAAATTTCCTGCCCCGATTTTGAGATTTTTGATATAAAGGACGGGATAGACAAGCTTTTTTCAGAGTTTTTAGAAGTTAATGTGGGGTTTTCGGAAGAACATCTTACAGTCGGAAGATTAAACAAGCTAAAAGAAAAGGTAAATAAAGAATTTGTGCCAATGGGCGACATAATAAAAAAGCCACGAGAGATTAAATCGAGAGATGAAATAAAAAAGCTTAAAGCTGCCGAAGAGCTTGGTGATATGGCGTTTTCCTATGTGTTAGACCTGATAAAGCCTGGAATTAGCGAAATAGAAGTGGCACTTTTAATAGAGTTTTTCTTAAGAAAAAACGGAGCCGCAAAGCTTTCCTTTGACACAATAGTCGCAAGCGGAGTAAGGTCAGCCATGCCGCACGGTACAGCGACAGACAAGATAATAGAAAAAGGCGATATGCTGACACTTGATTTTGGATGCGTCTTAGACGGCTACTGCTCGGATATGACAAGAACTGTGCATATAGGACCTGTTTCCCAAAAGGAAAAAGAAGTCTATGACACCGTTTTAAAAGCACAATTGACGGCACTTTCCGAAATCAAAGTCGGAAAAGATTTAAAGGACATAGATAAAACTGCACGGGATATAATAGAAAATGCAGGGTACGGTAAAAATTTTGGTCATTCTTTAGGGCATAGCGTCGGAATTGAAATTCACGAAAATCCGTGTTTTTCGCCAAAAGCCGAAGGGCGTGTCGAAAACGGACAGGTAATTTCGGTTGAGCCGGGCATTTATATCGACGGCGAGTTCGGTGTCAGGATTGAAGATTTGGTGCTTATTTCGGACGGAAAAGCCCAAGTTTTATCAAAAAGTCCAAAAGAATTGATACTTATTTAATAAAAAGACTTGTAATTTCCAAGAAAATATATTAAAATATATTTAACTAAATTTACTACTGGAGGAAAATATTATGATTACAGCCGGAGATTTTAGAAACGGTGTTACATTTGAACAGGACGGAAACGTATGGCAGGTTGTTGAATTCCAGCACGTTAAGCCGGGTAAGGGTGCAGCTTTCGTAAGAACAAAGCTTAAGAACGTTATAACAGGCGGCGTTGTTGAAAAGACATTCAGACCTACAGAAAAGATGCCCAAAGCTCATATCGAAAGAAAGGATATGGAGTATTCATACAATGATGGCGATCTTTACTACTTTATGGATCAGGAAACATTCGATATGATTCCTATCGGTAAAGACCAGATTTGCGATTCACTTAAGTTTGTAAAAGAAAATATGGTATGTAAGATTCTTTCATACAAGGGTAGCGTATTCGGTATCGAGCCCCCGACATTCGTTGAGCTTGCGATTGCTGAAACAGAGCCGGGATTCAAGGGTGATACAGCTACAGGTGCTACAAAGCCTGCTACTTTGGAAACAGGTGCAGTTATTCAGGTGCCCTTGTTTGTTGACGGCTCAGATATCATCAGAGTTGACACAAGAACAGGCGAATATATGGAAAGAGTTTAATTCCTAAAAGGAGGAAACTTTAAATGGATAGCTTAACTTCTAAGGCAGCATACCTAAAGGGTCTTGCTGACGGATTTAAATTAAATGAAGACAAGGACGAAAACAAGCTTTTATTAAAGCTTATCGATATGGTTGATGAACTTTGCGAAGCTGTTGAAGACTTGCAGGCAGAGCAGGACGAAATCGAAGAAATGCTTGACGAAATCGACGAAGACCTTCACGAAGTTGAAGAAATCGTATATGATTATGACGATGACGATTTTGACGATGAAGATGATGACGATTTCGACTTCGACTATGACGAAGATGACGATATGGGATTTTTCGAGATTCAGTGCCCGAGCTGCAATGAAGATGTTATGATTGACTTTGACACTTTGGATGACGAAGCTCCTATCATCTGCCCTAACTGCGGCGAAGAAAT
>JAZNQG010000155.1:0-3425 GCA_045590035.1 Clostridia bacterium | reverse complement strand
ATATTAAACCCGAATTTATTGATTATAAGGAGTGCCACAAAGCCTATAGCCGATGAATAGACAGAATATTTAAGCGAATTTAAAAGTCCTCCGCCTGTTTCTTTCTGATACTGTTCATTGGTTAAAAATTGCACCCCGAACATTATCGTGGCAATAGCAATAAGTAAGTAATACATATTAGTTTTCGTCTCCGCCCATATTTATATGTTTATTTTTGATTTTCTTTTCTTCTTCGGTTTTTTCTGTGCCTATGTTAAGCGCTGCGTGCATATATGTTCCCTCTTCGGGATTTTCACATTCCTTGTCCCAAAGCTCCTTCATTCTCTCATATACAGCGTCTTCAATTTCGGGTGTACCTGTTTTGCAAGTCGGAAGTAGCTGGTCGCCCGCTACCTTGGGGTCTGTGCAGGCTACATCATTTCTCCACTTTTCTCGATCAATCTTATTTCTCAAATTCGGAATTTCCATCGGGATTCCGCCTGCCAAAATTGAGCGGTATGCGAACATTCCGGGAAGGAACATATCGAGTGCTTCATATACATCGATAATATCAGCATCAGGATTTCCCTTAATTTTTTCAACAAAGTGCCACATTGAGATAAAGTCAGAACCGCCGTGTCCGAAATCTTCCAAGATATCACCAAATCCTAAGTCGGGCTTATAAACCTCTAACTTTTCTTCTCCGTACTGTCCTGAATATTCGTCGCAGTTTACATAGATTTTATCGATGTGCCCTGCTTTTGCATCTTCTCTTGCACATTCAGCTCTTCCCTTTGAGCCGTAAACCGAATACCAGATAGAATTTTTATAGAGTCCTCCGTGGATACTCTTTATGATTCCGCCATTTTCCAATGTTACCATCTCGAGACCAAAAGCACCACCCTTTGCACCGATTCTTAACTTTCTCTCATTGTTTGTGCCTTCAAAGCCTGTAACCGATACAGGTCTTAAACCTGTTGCATGGATTATGGGACCTAAAGAATGTGTGCAGTAGAATGTGGAGTACATATTGTTTCTCCAGTGGTCTTTTTCGCCGTATGTAATTGCGTGCCAGATAGATTCGCAGTTATGAATATATTCGCACTCACCATACTCGAATTCGCCAAGCTTGCCCGACTTTAAAAGTCTCTTCATTTCATAAGGAGCCAACATATAACAGTAGTTTTCGCCGTAGTCATAAATACATCCTGTTTCTTCAACAGTTTCTATAAGCTCAACGGCTTCCTTCATTGTCTGAACAGGCGACACATCAGAAAAAACGTGAAGCCCCTTTTTCATAGCTTTTATTGCAAACGGCGCGTGCTCGTGTGCATAATTTGCAAGAACTACTGCATCCATATCGTGCTCTAAAAATTCATCAAAGTTTTCATAGAACTGAATATCCATTCCCTTTGCTAAATCCTTCTGCGCATTTAAAACTATAGGATTTTTATCACAGATTGCTACAACCTCTGCATTATCCGCTCTTTTACAATAGTTAATCATACTTGCGCCACGGTAACCGCCAAGTACGCCAATTTTTACCTTTTTCATGACAAAATCTTCCTTTCGCAAGAATTAAACATTTTACACCTTAAGTCTACCACCGATTTATCTTTATGGCAATGGAATTTTTCCATATAAAATGGTAAAATGGTTATATTTATGTTGATTTTTTAAGTTTTGTCTGCTATACTTGGCTTAAAAGGAGAGTGTTTTTATGGAAAATATATGCCGTTTTGTTCCCTATCACAAGGACTATCATTCACTCCATACGATAAATTTCGTATTAGAAACCACAAATAAGTTTGAAAACACCTTGATTTCTCAGGCGGTTTATAAAATGTATTTAGTAAAAAGCGGAAAGGGGATTTTTCATACTGCAGGTAATAAAACCCCCATTTCAAAAGGCGATATTTTCTTTACCTTCCCCGGTATGCCGTTTGGAATTGAACATATTGATAATTTTTCATATATGTATATCTCCTATCTTGGCGCAAGAGGAAATATGATAATGGAAAAGGTCGGGGTAAACGAAAGGAATTTTGTATTCCATGGTTTTTCAGAGCTTTTGCCATTCTGGGAAAACGGACTTTTAGCAAAGACCGAGCTTTCAGATTTAGTAAGCGAAAGCGTTTTGCTTTACACCTTTTCTAAAATCGGCGAAAAAACCATCTTGTCGGACGAAAAGAAACAATCGGGCGAGATTTCGCTTCTTATAAAAAAATATGTAGACGACAATTTTTCTCTTTCCACGCTTTCTTTAGAGAGCATAAGCCAGGAATTTTCATATAACAAAAAATATATCTCAACTATATTTAAAAAGTCTGTCGGTATCGGGCTTTCAGAATATTTAAATACCATAAGAATTCAGCACTCCTGCACCTTGATTGAGCAGGGATTTACAAGCATTTCGGATATCTCAACCCTTTCGGGCTTTTCCGATTCGGGATATTTTTCCAAGGTATTTAAACAAAAAATGGGAGTGTCGCCCGCAAGCTATATAAAACAAATAAGGAAGTAAAAATAATGAGCAGATTAAAAGAGCTTAGAAAAGAAAAAGGCTTTACTCAAATTAAAATACAGATGCTTACAGGAATTGACCAGAGCGATTACTCAAAGTTAGAAAACGGAAAACGATATTTTACTTTTGAACAGTTAAGAAAATTAGCTTTGGCACTTGATACAAGCATGGATTATCTGTCAGGTTTAACGGATGAGAAAAAGCCGTATCCAAGGAAGAAATAACACCGAAGATGTTTTAAAAAACCAACGGAGTGTAGAAAAATAGTGCAGAACGGACGAAACGAAGTAAAATGCGGATACCCCGCATTTTGCCCTGCCCGACGGCGTACTTGCGGTACGCCGAGCGGTTCGTTTCGTTCGTAGTTCAATGACATAAAAAACACAAAGGAATTCGCTCAAAAGCGAATTCCTTTATTTGTTTTATGTGTTTTTACTCTGCTCTATATCTCGCAAATATAGATTTTTTGTCATTGAACGGTCTGTGCATTTTTAACAGACCCGCTCTTTTTATTTCCAATTTATAAACCTGTAACTTTCCAATATCCCCAGATACTTAATAAGTCTTTCATATAAGGGATTGGCTTTTTCGCCAAAGTGTTCCCCGACTTTTTCACCAATTTCTGAAACGGTCAAATCACCGTCTAAAAGCGGCCAGATAAAACTGCCGTTTTCGTCTAAGTGAACCTTTGTTACCTTCGGTTTTTTTAAAAGCTTCTGGGCGATACGGTTAAATATGCCCTTGTTTTCCACTTCTATCGTAACCGTTCCGTTTTCTTCTTTATACCACGAAAAAGTTTCGTTCCTTTGGGGAATTTTGTCTAAATAGTTTTCCTTAACCTTTTTCATTACTTTCTCTTCTTCCATACTGAGAACTTAAGAACTGTAAGGATAATGATACCAAAGAGTACCAAAGAGCCGAT
>JAZNQG010000154.1:0-3687 GCA_045590035.1 Clostridia bacterium | reverse complement strand
GAAATTTGAATCCATTGCCCATAGCTGATGAAATCTGTTTTTTAGAATTATGTTATTGGGATACCCTTTGCCTTCCAAATCTGCAATTATAATTGCATCACATGCGTCGGGGGATGGAAGCGGATATTTTTTCTTTATACTGCCGCTTATTCCGTCAAGGATAATAAACTCGCCGTCCGAAATATATAAAACCTCGTTGTTTCCGTCATTGTCAATGTCAAAAATCTGGCAGGGAAGATTAAATTCTTCTGAAAAATCTGACTCTATATCAGGTTCGCCTACTTGCCATAAAAGTTCGGCATCTTTAGAATATGCCGCCATAAATCTTATTTCATGAGGGAAAAATCTGTCGTCAGGAGTCTTTTTGGGCTGAATTAACAGAATTTCCAAAAGACCGTCGCCGTTTATGTCGCCAAGACGGAGATTTAAGCCTTTTCCAAAGCTTGATACATCAATTCTTCCTGATAGCTCGAACATCTTATTTTCCCTCCTTTTTTCAAAAATACATATACATTTTATAATATACAGACAAAAAAATCAAGTATTTATCTAAATTATAGAATTTCTGTTGTCAACTTAAGAAAAAAATGGTATAATGAATTCAACAAAGTTGAATTCAGCTAAATTCGCCTACGACGAGCTAAAAGGAGAATATAAATGAAAAACAAGATTGGTATTATCATTCTGTTTACCTTTCAAGCGTTGGCTATACCGTTTTCACTGATTGCAGGATTTATGTTGGCATTTTCCGTGGTTAGTATTTTGACGATGGGTTTGTTCGGTACAGGAGAAGTTATTCAATCAGTGGTTGCTTTGATTACAATGATAATTGGTTCTTTATACACAGGCACATATGCCTTTTCGTTGATAAAAACCCGAATAAATGGAAAAATATCGTTTGTTAGTTGGTTGCCATTTTTCCATGGCATTATTGCTTTAGGTACTGTGTTGTTATGGAATTATGTTGATCTTTTATACAGATAATTTATGATTGATTTTGGAGAGAAACTTGGTACGAAATGTAAACAATAAGATTGTGTATCTTATTAAAATAAAGGGAGGAAAATAAAATGAGTTTTTTAAAGGGTAAAACAGCGATTATCACAGGTGCAGGCTTTGCGGCACTTTCAGACGGCAGATGCGGTTCAATCGGTTACGGTATTGCAACTGCATATGCAAAGGAAGGTGCAAACCTTGTTATCACAGGAAGAAATGTTTCTAAGCTTGAAAAGGCGAAAGAAGAGTTAGAAAAGCTCTATGGCATCAAGGTTTTGGCAATTGCTGCAGATATTTCGGAAAATAACGACAACGAAGCAACAGCAAAAATGGTTGTAGAAAAGACAATCGAAGCTTTTGGAAGAATTGATGTTTTAATCAATAACGCACAAGCATCTGCATCGGGTGTTACAATTCAGGACCATACAACAGAACAGTTTAATCTTGCTATGTATTCGGGTCTTTATGCTACATTCTATTATATGAAGGCTTGCTATCCTTACCTTAAGGAAACTAAGGGAAGTGTTATAAACTTTGCATCAGGTGCAGGACTTTTCGGAAACTACGGACAGTGCTCATATGCGGCTGCAAAGGAAGGTATTCGCGGTCTTAGCCGTGTTGCTGCAACAGAATGGGCAAAGGACGGAATCAACACAAATGTAGTTTGTCCTTTAGCATGGACTGCACAGCTTGAAAACTTCCAGAAGGCATATCCTGAAGCATTCAAGGCAAATGTTCACGTTCCGCCTGCAGGTCATTTCGGCGATTCAGAGCTTGAAATCGGAAGAGTCTGCGTTCAGCTTGCATCTCCCGACTTTAAGTATATGAATGGTGAAACATTAACATTAGAAGGCGGTATGGGCTTAAGACCGTAATAGAAACTGGAAAGGGTAAAGCTTTAATATGAATAAAAAAGCCTTTAAGGTGCTGGAGTTTGATAAGATACTTTTAAAACTTGCAGGCTACACCGAAAGCGAAGATGTAAAAAACAGAATATTAAATCTTGTCCCTTTTAAGACTCTTGATGAAGCAAATAAAGCGGGGAGAGAAACAAGCGAGGCGGTATCAGTCCTATTAGGAATAGGCTCACCGCCTGTTAGTCTTTCCCTTTCTTCAAATTCGGCAAGTATAAAACGTGCCCAAAGTGGCGGAGTCCTTAATTTAAAAGAGCTTATAGGAGTAAGCCGTACTCTTTATGTTTCAAGAAGAATGAAGGACTATTTGTCCGACATAAAGGAAGACTTTGTGATTTTACGGGGATTGGGAGACAGAATCATAAAGGATAAACAGTTAGAAGACAGAATAACAAGTGTCGTTATATCGGAAAACGAGATTGCCGATGATGCGTCTTCAGAACTTATGGCTATCCGCCGAAAAATGCGCCAAACCAATGCAAAAATTAAAGACACCTTAAACGATATGGTGCGCTCCAATCATTATAAAAAGTTTTTGCAGGACCCGATTGTAACTATGCGTCAGGGAAGATACGTAATCCCCGTCCGTTCAGAATTCCGTCAGGAGGTCGGCGGCATTGTGCACGACAGCTCATCAAGCGGACAGACACTTTTTATTGAGCCGTCGAGTGTTGTTAATTTAAATAACGAAATCCGTGAGCTTGAAATAAAAGAACAAAGAGAAATTGAAAGAATTTTAGCGGAATTATCGGTGTTGGTTTCCGAATCGGGAGATACAATAATATCCGACTATGAAATCATATCCGAGCTTGATTTTATATTCTCGAAAGCCCGCCTTTCATTAGATATGAACGGAACAGAAGCAGTTTTAAATACCGACGGAAAAATGGTATTAAAAAATGCAAGACATCCGCTTATTCCGAAAGAAACTGTTGTTGCCAATGATATTTATTTGGGCGACAAATTTGACACTTTAATTGTAACAGGACCCAATACAGGCGGTAAAACGGTAACACTTAAAACATTGGGACTGTTTTCTTTAATGGCGGCATCGGGACTTCATATTCCCGCAAGAGAAAACTCGTGTGTTGCGATATTCGACAGAATTTTTGCCGATATCGGTGACGAACAAAGTATCGAGCAGAGTTTATCAACATTCTCGTCGCATATGGTAAATATTGTAAATATTCTAAAGAATGTAAATGACAGGTCATTAGCACTATTTGACGAACTTGGAGCGGGAACAGACCCGACAGAAGGTGCGGCTTTGGCGATTTCGATTATCGAATATTTAAGAATGTGCGGCGCAAAAACTGTTGCTACAACTCACTATAGCGAATTAAAAATCTTTGCACTCTCAACCGACGGCGTGGAAAACGCATCATGTGAATTTGATGTAGAAAGCTTAAGACCTACCTATAAGCTTTTAATCGGTGTGCCGGGTAAAAGTAACGCGTTTGCGATTTCTAAAAGGCTCGGACTGGACGAAAGAATTATCGACCGTGCGAGTGAGATTTTAAGCGACGAAGATGTAAAATTCGAAGATGTTGTTTCCGAGCTTGAATTAAACAGAATAAAGGCTCAGGCGGCAAGAGAATTAGTCGAAAGAGAACGCCGTGAGATTCGTGACTTAAAAGAAGAAATCGAAAAGGAAAGAGCCAAGATAAATAAAAATAAGGCTCGTATTATGGAAGATGCTCGTCGTGAAGCCAAGCTTTTGGTGTCCGATGCAAGAGATGAGGCAAACAGCATTATCCGTGAATTAGAAAAGATGAAA
>JAZNQG010000153.1:0-28273 GCA_045590035.1 Clostridia bacterium | reverse complement strand
GAAAAAAGCTTCATAACGGATATAGCTCAGGGAATATTCATTGATAAAGATTTTTTGCTTTGCAAAAAATCTACCAACATTTCGAACTTCGAACTTCGCATTTCGAACTTGTTATAGCGATGCTTTTTGCGGTCTGGACATTTTTAACATCCTTGCATCCTTTAGTTCTTTAACGACTGCAGGGGTGCCGGTATCCTTCCGCCACGGTTTACAAAGTCGACACCGCCGTAGGCGTTAACGGGCATTACGGGGCCTGTTCCCAAAAGTCCGCCAAAGTCCACCATATCGCCCACCTTTTTGCCGGGTGCGGGGATAATTCTGACTGCGGTAGTCTTTGAGTTTACCATACCGATTGCCGCTTCATCTGCAATGACGCAGGAAATAGTTTCCTTTGTAGTGTCGCCAGGTACTACTATCATATCAAGTCCCACCGAGCAGACAGACGTCATAGCTTCAAGCTTCTCTAATGTCAAAGCGCCCTTTTTAGCCGCATCAATCATACCTGCATCTTCCGACACAGGAATAAATGCACCCGATAAGCCGCCTACATATGAGCTTGCCATAACTCCGCCCTTTTTAACCGCATCATTTAAAAGTGCCAATGCCGCGGTTGTGCCGTGAGTTCCGCATTTTTCCAAGCCCATTTCTTCTAAAATATATGCAACAGAGTCGCCGACAGCAGGTGTCGGTGCTAATGACAGGTCGATAATTCCAAACGGCACGCCAAGTCTTTTTGACGCTTCGCTTGCAACGAGCTGACCCATTCTTGTAATCTTAAATGCTGTATTTTTAATAGTTTCGGCAACCACACCAAACGGCTCGCCCTTAACCTTTTCGAGTGCGCATTTTACAACTCCAGGTCCGCTGACTCCGACGTTTATAGCCGAGTCACCCTCGCCTTCGCCGTGAAATGCACCTGCCATAAAGGGATTATCTTCTACGGCGTTACAGAATACTACCAATTTTGCACATGCAAAACCGCCTGAATCTTTGGTCATTTCGGCAGCTTCCTTTACGATTTCGCCCATTAGCTTAACCGCATCCATATTTATACCCGCTCTTGTTGAGCCGACATTTACGCTTGAACATACAATATCTGTATTGGTAAGTACAGTCGGAATTGATTCGATTAACACTCGCTCGCCCTTTGTAAAGCCCTTATGCACAAGTGCCGAGTATCCGCCGATAAAGTTAACACCAACCGTCTTTGCGGCTTTATCCAGAGTTTTTGCAATTTTTAAGCACTTATCAATATCGGGATTATCGAGCGCATCAATTATGGTTGCAATCGGTGTTACCGAAATTCTTTTATTTATAATGGGAATACCGAATTCTTTTTCAATATCTTCGCCGACTTTAACTAAATCCTTAGCATATGTTGTAATCTTTTTATAGATTTTCTCCGACGCCTTATCTACATCGGAATCCACACAGTCTTTTAAGGATATACCCATTGTAATTGTTCTTATATCAAGATGCTCTCTGTCAATCATATTGACAGTTTCGAGAATTTCAAATGGATTTATCATTATTATTCCCCCTTCAAATTCTATGCATCGAGTTAAAAACTTCTTCACTCTGAAGATGAATTTTCATACCGAGTTCATCGGCAAGACTTGATAATTTATCCGAAACTTCGCCAACCGTCGCTCTTTCCATATTTACAAGCATAATCATCGAGAAAATGTCATCAGACATAATGGTCTGTGAAATGTCTAAAATATTTATGCCGTTTTCAAAAAGCAGGGTACTTACCTTTGCGATAATACCCGTTCTGTCTTTTCCTACTACTGTAACAACCGCTTTCATTATAAATCTCCTTTAGTCATCTGTCTTTTTGCTTCGTACATCAAAACCGCCGCCGCAACAGAGGCATTTAATGAATCAATCTGCCCCCACATTGGAATTTCGGCAATAAAGTCGCATTTTTCTCGGACAAGCCTTGATATTCCCTCTCCCTCGTTTCCGATAACAAGACCGATTGCGCCTTTCATATCAACATTATACATGGACTCGCCGCCCATATCGGCACCTACAATCCAGAGCCCTTTTTCCTTTAGCTCATCGATTGTTCTTGCGATATTTGTAACCCTTGCCACAGGCGTATAAGCCGCCGCTCCCGATGCAGTCTTTGCCGCAACAGAATTAAGCCCTGCCGAGCCGTGCTTGGGGATAATAACGCCGTGTGCACCCACACAATGTGCAGTTCTTATAATTGAGCCTAAGTTATGCGGGTCGGTGATTTTATCCAAAATAATCACAAACGGCTTTTCGTCCTTGTCATATGCATTATTTAAGATGTCTTCGACCGTCTTATAGCTTTCTTCAGGCAAAAATGCAACTATTCCCTGATGATTTTCGCCGTCAGACATAGAGTCCAATTTTCTTCTGTCAACTTCGCTTATCGGAATTTTTTTGTTCCTTGCCATTCTTAAAATCGGCAAAAGCGAGCCGTCAGCATCTTTTTTTACGAATATTTTATCTATATCCTGCCCCGACTTTAATGCTTCCGAGACAGGATTTCTGCCAATCAGTTTATTCTCCATAATAATTTCCATAGCCTTTCTGCCCATAAATAGTAATTAAAAACATATACACGCTTTTCTCTTTGGGCAGAATAAGGCGTGTAATGGAAATTATGCACATCGCCGTTTTGTGCCTTAAAAGGCACAAAAGTTCGGCGGTGCAATACAATCCGCCAAGGAATAACGTGATTTTTCACGTTGTTTTTCCTTATCCTTTTAAATACCCAAAAACCGACACGGTAAAACACGTGTCGGTTTGTTTTTTTATTAGAAGAACTTGTCGTGAATTGCAACAACAGCCTTTTCTGCATCCTTCTGGTCAACCAAAACCGATACCTTGATTTCAGATGTAGCAATCATATTGATATTGATATGAGCATTGTAAAGTGCTTCAAACATAGTTGTAGCAACGCCTGCGTTACTTACCATACCTGCACCGACGATTGATACCTTTGAAACGTCCTTAGAATAGTCAACTCTTTCTGCCTTTATAACATCTTTATTTTCTTCGATAATATTAAGTACTTCAGGAAGATCGCCTTCTGTAACAGTAAAGCTTATGTCTTTTTTACCATCTCTGCCGATTGACTGAATAATCAAGTCAACACCGATGTTTTTCTTTGAAATAAGGTCGAATACTGAATATGCCTTGCCCGGTGCATCTTCAACACCAACTAACGAAACCAAAGCACAGTCGTTATCTCTTGCTACACCTCTTACCAACATCTTTTCCACTTGATTTACCTCCTTAACATAAGTTCCTTCAACTTTTTCAAGACTTGACTTAACTGCAAGCTTTATATGATATTTCTTTGCCATTTCAACCGAGCGGTTGTGAAGAACGTTTGCACCTAGTGATGCAAGCTCCAACATTTCGTCATATGAAATGTCGTCTAATTTCTTAGCTCCTTTTACAAATCTCGGGTCTGCTGTATAAACGCCGTCAACGTCTGTGTAAATTTCACATACATCAGCACCTAAAGCCGATGCAATCGCAACTGCAGATGTGTCCGAACCGCCACGGCCCAAGGTTGTAATATCGTCATACTTATTTACACCCTGAAATCCTGCAACGATAATAATTTTTCTTTTATCTAATTCATTCTGGAGTCTTTCTGTCTTAATCTTTTTGATTCTTGCTCCTGAATAGTTTGTGTCTGTATAAAAACCTGCCTGCCAACCGGTGAGTGATACAACAGGTCTTCCTATTCTCTCGATTGCCATAGCCAAAAGTGAAACCGAAATCTGCTCACCTGATGACAAAAGCATATCCATTTCTCTTTTTGAGGCTTTCGGGTTTATCTCCTTTGCCTTTTCAATCAAATCGTCTGTTGTGTCGCCCTGTGCAGATACTACAACAATTACATCGTTTCCGGCATCATAAGTTTCTACGATACGGGATGCAACATTATTTACTCTTTCTGCATCTCTTACCGAAGAACCGCCGTATTTCTGAACTATAAGTCCCATTTTATTCATTCCTTTCCTTTACTTTCACAATTGCTCCTACATTATCTATCAAAAGCCCGCGGCAGCTTCTTTTCTCACCCACACTATTAAAATATGCGTTCATATTTTCGGAAAACGATTGGTTTTCCTTATCGCACATCGCAATAATAGTCGGGCCAGAACCACTTAGCCATACCGCATAGGCACCGTTTTTGTACGCTTTAGAAAAAATTTCTTCCATATTATCAATATATGCCGCTCGATACGGCTGATGAAGCTTATCTTTAACCGCAACTCTAAGCTTCTCAAAATCCCCCGTTGCCATCGCCATAGAAAAGAGTGCCGCATGACCTGCATTGAATGCTGCATCCTTATGACTTACACTCTTAGGCAAAGCGACTCTTGACTTTTTAGTTGAAACGAAAAAGTCGGGAACCATTGCATAAAACTGTGTTGGTTTTTCAATCTTTACCGATTTTGCCAGAGTATGCCCCCCGCTCCTTACCGCCACACAAAATCCGCCGTATAGTGCAGGTGTGACATTATCGGGATGCCCCTCCATTTCGCATGCAAGGTCTAAAATATCTCCGTAGGAAAGCTTTCTTCCCGATATTACATTCGCACAAAGCATTCCGCCTATAACGCAGGCACTGCTGCTGCCTAGACCTCTTGTCATCGGAATTTCACTGTCCTGTGAAATTAAAAGACCTTTTTCTTTGTATCCTACTTCATCGAAAACTCTCTTGACGGAGCGATAAATCAGATTGTTCTCACCCTTTGGCGTAAACTCACCTGGCCTTTTGTTTTCGATATATAAACCGCTTTCGGTTTCCTTTACGGATACTGTGTTATATAAAGAGAGCGCAATGCCTAAAGCATCAAACCCCGCTCCCATATTGGCACTTGTTGCCGGAACTCTTGCCGATACAAACATTATTCCGATAACACCTTTATCCACTTACCGCCAAGATTTTCTGCTGCCTTTATAAAGTCAGCTTCTAAAATCTCAGGTGTAATATATCCGATTTCACCCGCTACTACTCCGTCAATTATCTTCGCATCGGGGAAATATGATTTTACTGTGTCTATGTCTTTTTTGCATCTTCCGAAGAACTGCCATTTTTTGTCCTTTGTCATTTTTACCTTATTGGTGTCCCAAAGGAGTGCGTTCTTTAAATGCGGAAGCTTTACCATATCTATAATGTCTGCAGAAACCGCCGATGCAGTAGCTTCTTTTCCTGCGCCTCGTCCGTAAAACATTGCGTCTCCTAAGAAATTTCCTCTTACCATAATGGCATTAAACACATCGGAAACTCCCGATAACGGAATCGAGTTTTTAATAATCATAGGAGCAACACACGCATAAAGCTCATCTTTTTCATTTCTTTCGGAAAAACCGATAAGCTTGATTGATGCACCCATCTTCTCCGCATATTTTACATCTTCTGTTTCAATTTCTGTAATGCCCTTTGTTTCGATATCGTTATAATCCACAAATGCACCCATTGCCATTGATGACAAAATTGCAATCTTCCTTGATGCATCGTGTCCTTCAATATCGGCTGCGGGATTTCTTTCGGCATAGCCCAAATCCTGTGCCATCTTTAAAGCATCGGAAAACTCACTACCCTTTTGGAACATCTCGGATAAAATAAAGTTTGTAGTACCGTTTAAGATACCTGCAATTCTTTCTACCTTGTTTGCCTCTAAAGAATTCATAAGCGGTGTAATAACAGGAATTCCGCCGCCAACCGAGGCTTCAAACATATATCTTACCTTTTTTTCATCAGCCAATTTTAAAAGCTCAGGTCCGTATGTTGCAACAAGCTCTTTATTTGATGTTGTAACACACTTACCCTTTTCCAAAAGTGCCTTTGTAAACTCATAAGCGGGATGAAGTCCGCCCATTGTTTCAGCTACAACCGAGATTTCATTATCTTTAAGTATATCGTCAAAATCCTTGGTAAATAACTCTTTTTTAGGATGATCAGGAAAGTCCCTGATATCTAAAATTTTCTTTACCTTTATTTCTTCTCCTGTTTTTTTAGTAAAGTCGCTGTTTTCAAAAATCTCAAAAACACCGCTTCCGACAGTACCGAAGCCTAATATCGCAATCTTTGCCATCTTCATACCTTTCCTTTCATCACATAGACAAGAGGCTTATCTTGTTTACTCCCGAAACCCCTTTTAGTTTGTTTATCATATCTTCAATCTTTATAGTCATATTTTCGCATCTCATAGACACCGTGACATTCGCTATATTATTAACGGGGATATTCTGGTTAATGGTAAGAATATTCGCCCCTGCTTGAGATAAAAGTATCAAAATATCCGATAAAATACCTGCCACGTCATCGAGAGTGAAAAATAAAGTCACAATCTGTTGGTTATCAAACTCCGAGTGTGAGAATACGTGGTCTTTATACTTATAGAATGCACTTCGGCTGATTTTTGCCGCATCAATGGCTTCATTTATCGTCTTAAATCTTCCCGAAGAAAGCTTTTCCTTGGCATCTACAACCTTTATAAAAACCTCAGGAGCAACCGCTTTTGACATCAATATATACTCTGATTCCACCGTATCTCCTCCTCTCGTTTTTGTCCGTGTGAGAAATACATTTGTACTTTCTATAAGGTATATCATAGCATATAAATATGCGTTTGTCAACCAATTCGGGAATAAATTTTTTCCTTATTTTCTAAAATTTTTTCAGGAAATAGCAAAGAGAATTCACCGCCGCTGCATATTTTTTCAAAATCTGCGATACGATTTTGGGGTATCTCTCACCTTTTGAGTCATTTATATAGGACACAACTGCCGCAAAAAGCACGGGGCCAAAGGACATTTTGTCAATAGATGTACCTTTTGATTTTTTTAAGACTTTTCTGTATTCCTTTACCGTTTCGCGTGCTAGGGAAATAACGCTGTATTCCTTATATTTATTGATTCCAAGTATCTCGGCTGCAATCTCAATACCTTTTATAAGCTCGGTAGAATACTTGGATTTTGCAAGAATATATTCTCTTGTGCGGATAGGATAGATGTCTCCCATAAGCTTTCCGAACGCTCTTTTTGTATCTAAATATCCTGTTTCAATTGTGTCGGAAATAAGATTTTTGTCAAATTCAAGCATCCCGACAAGCGGAGTTGAGCACTTTATATCAATAATATTAACACCCGGTTTTGCAGGTTTTTTTACAATACCGACTCCGCCCACATCAACAGATATTATATTGTCTATTCCCCTGTTTATAAGCATACTCTGGGGTTTATTATCCGAAAGTCCGCCGTCTAAGAACATTTTGTTCCCGATTACAAGCGGTTGGATTCCTGGTAATGTAGAGCTTGCAATCAGGTATTCGTGAAGCTTCCCTTCAGGGATATCTTCTATAAATAATTCCATCGGCTTATTGTCAGAAACAGAATATGTCACCAACCCAAACTGTATAGGAGAATTCCTTACCTTTTGTTCGTCCAGATTTTCTTTTAAAAGGTCAAAAAACGGTTTCATACTTACGCCCTTGTTTTTTCTTATTTCTTCAATTAAGGCAGGGATATTTTTTATGTGAATAAGCTTTTCTGTATCAAAATTTGTCATATCTAAAACCTGTCGGGCTGTAATTTCCCGCCAGATTTTTTCAGCCGTATTAAATTCACCCGCCGCAAAAAATGCACCGTTTACCGAACCGATTGATGTGCCCGACACCGCCTGCACATCCAATCCCATTTCATTTATCGCTCTCCACGCACCGATTTCATACGCTCCGCGTATTCCGCCGCCTGCAAAAACTACACCGTACATAATATCTACCTCCGGATTATAATAAAAACCCTCGCAACATTTTATAATATGTGTATGCGAGGGTAATAGTCTATATGGATATTCAGTTTTTGGGATTAACAATATCACGCCAGTCAAGGTCGCCCCGCTCAATACCTCTTATAAGTACTTCGGCAGTGGCAAGATTTGTTGCAATCGGGATATTATTAGCATCGCAATGCTTCATAATTGTCGACATATCAGGCTCGTAGCTCTCGGCTCCGACAGAGTCTCTAAAAAATAAAACCAGGTCGATTTCATTATACGCAACTCTTGCCGCAATCTGCTGGTCGCCACCGTGTCTGCCCGGAAGAAATCGGTAAACCTCAAGGCCTGCACTCTCGGTAATGACTTTACCCGTTCCGTCTGTTGCATACAGTTTATGCTTAGAGAGAATTCCCTTATATGCTATACAGAGCTGTGCCATGAGTTCTTTCTTTTTGTCGTGTGCTATAAATGCTATGTTCACCTTTAATCCTCCTTTTTTTACACTTTACCGCTTTATTATAGCAAATTGTTCCGCCTTTGTAAAGTATTTTTTTAAGGAATCAATGTGCCGACCTGATAAAACGGCGATTTTTCTTCTGATTTATTGAAATATGCGTCAAAAATATCCCTTGCAACAGGTGCAGCATTCACACCCCTTACGCCGTGCTCAATTACTACACAAACTGCAATTTCAGGCTTGTCATACGGTGCAAATGCGACGAAAAGTGCAGTATTTGACTGATTACTGCTTCCCTGCGCAGTACCTGTTTTTCCGCCTACTTCAATATTATAATCTTTAAATGCCTTACTTGCCGAACCTTCGTCGACAACGCCGTACATACCGCGCTTTACGGCATCTAAATTTTCTTTGGTCATAGAAATTCTGTCTTCTACTATCGGTGCACTTCCTTTAATTTTAGCACCGTCCGAGCTTCTGTGGATGCTCTTTACAATATGCGGGCGGTATCTTGTGCCGCCGTTTGCAATAGTTGCAATATAATTTGCAAGCTGAAGCGGTGAAAAATGCGAGTAGCTCTGTCCGATTGATGCCTGAATAGTGTCACCACCGTACCATTCTGCATTTTCATCATCTTCAATTTTCTTCTTATACTCGGCATTTGCCATAGAGCCTTTTGATTCTTCTGTTAACTCAATTCCCGTATATTCGCCAAGACCGAATTTCTTTGCATATTCACTCAGTGCATCTATTCCGCATCTTCTGCCTGCTTCATAGAAATAAAGGTTGCAGGAATCTTCAATCGCTTCTGTTACATTTTCTGTGCCGTGCGAAAGTCCGTAGTCTAAATAAATCCAGCACTTTGGCTGATAGTCCTTAAAATGACGGTAAACGCCGTTACAGGGAAGTCTTTCGTCTATTGTAACCGCACCCGTCTCTAACGCCGCAATAGCAGTGAGCGGCTTAAAGGTTGAACCTGGTGAATATGTTCCGCTGATTGCCCTGTTCCATAAAGGCTTGTCTTCATCTTCCGAGAGCATATCATACATCTGGTTAAATGTTTCGGGATTATATGAAGGGTATGTCGCCAACGCTAAAACTTCGCCTGAATTTACATCGAGCACTACCGCCGCACCCGCCGACGCATCGGCACCTTTTTGCGGACCTTTGCCTTCGCCGTTTTGTGCTATTTCTTCGATAGTTCTTTTTAGCGATTCTTCCGCCGCCATCTGTATATCGGAATCAATAGTTAAAACAACATAATTTCCCGCAACGCTCTTTGTTTCTTCTATACCTAAAAGACGTGTTGTGTCGTCAGTTCCTAAAGCAACTCTTCCGTCTTTACCTTTTAAGTATTCTTCTAATATTTTCTCTATTCCCTGCTTTCCTACATAGTCACTGAAGGAATAGCCTTTTTCCTTTAGTTCAACATATTCTTCTTTATAGATTTTGCCCGTTCTGCCTAAAGTATGAGCCGCTAAGCTTCCGTATTCATACTGTCTTATATATTCCTTTGATACTTCAATATCGGGAAGTAAATGACTTTGCTCTTTTACCTTTGTAACCACTTCAATTCCGACATCGCTTGCGATCTGGAAAGGTATTGAATAGGAAAATCCGTTCATTTCGGCATCATATCTTACGCCAATTAACGCCCTTAGTTTATCGGGCTCTAATTCGTCCTTTATATTGAATGCCTTATTTTTATAGTATTCTATAACTTCGGGAGCGGTCATTGTGCTTTTTAGTTTTCTTTTTGTCTTAAACCACTCTTGCTTTTCTTCTTCCGTTTCAAATGTGTACTCAAAAGGAAATGCGGATATGGGGAGAGAGTCTGAAAATTCGTAGCCTTCTGACGCCAAAATATCCAAAAGTCTTATAAGCATCCCGTTTACTTCGTCGTTATCTCTCGCAGTTTTTAACCACAAAAGCTTATATCCTTCCCTGTTGGTAACAAGGTCTTTTCCGTTTCTGTCCTTAATGACACCCCTTGGTGCTTCTTCCTTTACCATCGATGTAGCTCTCATACTTGAAGTCTCTAAGTACGCCTTGCCATCTACTACCTGAAGAGAAAAAAGTCTTACCGAAAGCAATATTAAAATAACTGAGAGAAATACTTTGATTACCGTTATTCTTTCACTTTTCATATTCTTTTTCCCCTTTTCCATATTCTTTTAGCTATTGGATAAAAGAGCATTGAAATAAGTGTATTTATTAAAGCTAAAAGCAAAATGCTCCCAAAAATCTCTGATAATTCCGCTTTATTTATGAGAAAATACACGCTTTCACCCATTAAAAAGGCAACAAAGATAAGAATTTCGGAAAGCCAAAAATTACTTCTTAACAGCTTTTTAGTCAAAAGATTTATAAAAAGTGACATAAGAACAAATACCAATGTGGCGCTAAGAAAAACTCCGCCGCTTATAAAATCTATAAAAAGTCCCGATACAAATGCTAAAACTATGTTCCCGTTAAAGTCGTCGGTAACCGAAGACAAAGACAACAAAAATGCCATAGAAAGCCACGGAGTGAGTCCGAAAATCCCGAAGCGCGCGAAGAAGACCCTTTCTAAAAGAAAGAGCAGGAATATTATTAAATAAGTTTTTAGCTTATTCATATAAAAAATCTCCATTCCGCCGCCATAATGGTGGCACAAACAGTATTTAAATTCTCTTATCTGTATGGCAAGGAATGATAAGAGATTTTTCGCCCATGTGCGTTTTCTTTGTGAACACAAAGAAAATTTCGCACGGGCAATCTAATCCGTCAAAGGCAATGACGGGAAAGGAACTTTCCCGTTATTACCCCTCGGCATTTTCTATTTCTTCTTCTGTGATATCTTTGGTTTCTTCTATAATTTCTTCTTGCTGTGAGCCTATAATATATTTGCTTTCAGCCTTTTCTGTCTCCCAGTCTGTTATAACCAAAACTTCGGAAAGTCTCGAAAAATCAACTGCAGGCTCAATTTCTGCATAGGAGTCGGTCTTTGTGTTGCCGATTTTTATTTCGGATATTCTTCCGACTGTATAACCCGGAGGATATACTCCGCCCTCGCCCGAGGTTTCTAAAATATCACCCGATGTGATGCCCTTTAATCCCGATATGTAATTTAAAAGCATCTTTTTGGATTTTATGAGCTTATTATCTCCTTCCGAAAGCGCTAAATCCCCCGTTCTTGAGACTCTTACACCCATTGAGTGATTGGGAGAAATTATAGTGGTAACTTCTGCCCAGTTAGGTCCTGTCTTGCTTACTCTGCCCACTACTCCCAAAGATGACACAACCGCATCTCCAACAGAAATTCCGTCCTTTTCGCCACGGTTAATTGTAACAGTTTCAGAATAATTATCCCAGTCATAAGACACCACTTTAGCCGAAACGGTAGTTTCTAAAGTTTGCTCCTTAATTCCTAAAAGAGCAGAAAGTCTTGCATTTTCTTCTATATACGAATCAATGCTTCTGTTTTCCTTGACTAACTCGTCAATTTGTGCTATAAGCTTCTCATTTTCCTGTCTTAGCTTTTCAGTCTCGCCCAGATTTCCAAAGAAATTAACCACGGGCGACACAACTTTAGAAAATGCCGACTCAAAGGGAGTCATTATAGTTTTTATAGCTTTCCCAGGGAAACCGTCGGTAAAATTTGAAACTATCGACAATAAAACTGCCACAGCTAAAACTATTAAAAGTATATTTATCGGTTTTTTCTTAAAAAAGAACATTTTTTCTCTCTTCCTTTATCTGCTCTTTGCAACAAAGCTTCTTCTGATAATCTCGGGGCGGGACATAACATTTAATGCACCCACTGCCGCACATTCTTCGGCATTATCCGAAATTCTTGTCTTAATTCCTGTTACGCTTTCAATTACAGAATCAATTCCTTTTAGTCTTGCACCGCCGCCTGTTAAGGTGATTCCCGATGCCAAAACATCTGCCGCAAGCTCGGGCGGTGTGATTTCTAAAGTCTCTAAAACAGTGTTTACTATGTCTCCCACAACTCCCGAAATTGCCGTATAGATTTCCAAAGCCGAAACCCTTACATTCTTAGGTAATCCCGTAGATGTTTCTCGGCCTCTTACATCATAAGTGCCTTCGGCTGACTTTTCAGATGCCGAGCCGATTTCCTTTTTTATCTCTTCCGCAGTCTTTTCGCCGATTGTAACCTGATATTTTCTTCTCATATAGGAGACGATTCTTTCATTCATATTGTCTCCGCCAAGTCTTATACTTTTTTCACTTACAATCGAACCTAATGATAACACTGCCGCCTCGCTCGTTCCCGCGCCTAAGTTTACTACCATATTCCCTCTTGCCTCGGATATGTCAATTCCTGCACCCAAAGCCGCCGCAACAGGCTGTTCGATTAAAATAACCGAGCCTGCACCTGCCGCCCCAAATGCTTCGATTGTGGCTCTTCTTTCAACTTCTGTTATAGAAATCGGCACAGTTGCAACAACCTTAGGCTTTACTATAATTTTATTGCCTGTGGCTTTTTTAAGGAAATATCTTATCATCTCGGATGTCGCTTCAAAATCCGCAACAACGCCTTCTCTAACAGGGCATACTGCCTGAATATTATCGGGAGTTCTTCCTAACATTTCGTCAGCTTCTCTGCCTGCAACAATCACTTTTTTTGTCAATGTATCCATAGCGACAACGCTTGGCTCGGGCGAAAGTATTCCTTTGCCCTTTACATTCACCACGGTATTACTGCTTCCCATATCAAAGCCTAATTCACTGTATATTCCCAAAAATGCCAAATCCATTTTTCTTTTCTCCTTTACTTCCACATTCCGTTTTCAAACTTTACCGAAAAATCATTCATAAGTACATCTGTAAGACTTGAAACAGGCAGTCCTACCACATTAAAATAATCGCCGTCAATTTTTTTGACCAAAATTCCGCCTTTTCCCTGGATTCCGTAGCTTCCTGCTTTGTCCATAGGCTCATTCGTATCGATATATGCTTTTATTATCTCGGGTGTAAGATTTTTAAATTCTACCTTTGTAACTTCCGCCCTGCATACAGCCTCCCCGCTCCAAAGGTCCATTACACAAAATCCCGTTATAACCTCGTGCGTTTTGCCTGAAAGCTTTGAAAGCATAGAGAAAGCATCTTCTTTATTCTTTGGCTTTCCTAAAATCTCACCGTCTATTACTACGATTGTATCAGCCGAAATTAAGAGTGTATCACGGCTTTTTCCCAAAGCCTTCCCCGCTTCGCCCGCCTTTAAAAGTGCCATCTCCTGCACGTAAAGCTTTGGCTCAATATCATTGGAAAGCTTTGTTTCATCGGTGCCAGATATTACAATATCAAATTTAAACCCTAAATTTTCCAGTATCTCCCGTCTTCTCGGAGATGCCGATGCCAGTATAATTTTTTTCATATCCTTTTATCCTTTGTATTTTATTTAAGAATAAACCCTCTGTAAAAATGTCCCCTTGTAAATTCGCCTGTTGGTGTCTCATTTTCCATACCCTGATATTTTTTTATAATATCACAAGTTTTGTTAAAGTCTTCATCATAAAACCAGAGCTGAAGCCCTGAAACACCTGAATTTTCCAATTCTAAAAGCTTGTCCGCCATATATATAGGTTTGGAATTTAAAATTTCCGACACGCACCCTTTATGGCACTTAATGGGAAAAATCTCGCCTTGTCTATCCTTCAGGTAATATCCGCCATCGCCACGGCATACATTGTTCATCTTCATCGGGCAGGCACGAAGAAGCATTAAAGGAAGTCTTCCGTATGCTATTACTTCCGCATTACCGTCTAAATCCATATCGGAAATATCCTTTAAGTTAAGCTCGGGTGATAAGGTGTAGTTTGATAAACCAAACGCCTTTACCGACTCCGAGTTTGTGATATTAAGTCTAAATCCCAAGTGGATTTCATTAGTCTTATATTTTTCTAAATGTCCCAGATTCATCGCCATTACAGGATAACCTTCGGGGTTTTCATTTTCTGCTGCAGGATTTAAAAGCATTACCTTTTTAGACTCTGTCTTTAGCTTATCTAAAATACTTTTTGGCGCAACTATCTTGGAAACTCCCAAGCTTGCCGCCGCTTTAGCCTGTTCTAAACTGTGGCATACTGCACTTATATACGGTTTCTTTATATTCTTTTCCGTTTTTTCCCTTTTATATGCCGAAATTTTAACTTCGTCTCTCTTTAGTCTTTCACTTTCCAAAAGAGCTGCCGCCCGACGCCTTACTTCGTTTATTTCGGATACAGGCAAAACTATCCCGTCATCCAATATAATTTCTGCGTGTCTTAAAGTAAATACGCTGTCGCCAAATTTAGAAAGCTGATTTAAAAGTCTTTCTTTATCTATGGGTTTATTTATAGCATCTTCTGCCGTTTTTTCACCCATAACCGATACCGAAAAACCGTCTTCATCAATTAAAGTAAGCCTTAAAGGCTCACCCTTTTTAAGCTCGGCATAGATATCTGCCCCTATTTTCTTAAAATTCGCATTTTCTTTGGTGTATTTTAAAAACTCCGAAGTTGTTTTACCTGATGCCACATTACTTGGACTCTCGCCCGACATAAAATCTTTAGCACCCGAATACCAGCCTTGGGTAAATCCGCTTCTGTTAAATACAGACAAAAGTGCTTCTTTGTCGCTATTTAATATTTCTTCACCCGAAAGTGCCTTTTTATAAACCGAAACGGCGGTTGCAACATACTCTCCGCCCTTTAGTCTGCCTTCGATTTTAAGTGAGTCTATTCCGATTTCGGAAATTTCAGAAATCCTGTCTATTAACGCCAAGTCCTTCGGGCTTAAGATATAGCCTGTCTTTAAAGTCTTCCCGTCCTTTAAAACATCATATAAAAGACGGCAGGGCTGTGCGCACATACCACGGTTTCCCGATCTTCTCCCGATAATACTTGACATTAAGCACTGTCCCGAATAAGAAAAGCAAAGTGCTCCGTGAACAAACATTTCAAGCTCAATATCGGTGGATTTTCTGATTTCGATAAGCTCATTTTTTGTAAGCTCTCGGGATAATACAACCCTTTTAAAACCGTTATTTTCTAAATATTTAACGCCCTCTTTTGAGCATACTGTCATTTGTGTACTGGCGTGCAAAGGAAGACTTGGTATATGCTTTTTTATAAGGCGTGCCATACCCATATCCTGAACTATTACCGCATCAACTCCTGCCGCGGCAGCTTTTCCCACATATTCTATAAATTCTTCCGACTCCATATCCTTAATCAAGGTATTGGCGGCAAGGAATACCGAAACATTTCTTAAATGGCAGTAGTCTACCCATTTTTTAAGTTCCGAAATATCAATATTTTTAGCTCCGTCTCTTGCCGAGAACTTTAAAAGTCCTAAATACACGGCGTCTGCTCCGCTTTGTACTGCGGAAATGATGGCGTCGGGAGAGCCTGCAGGAGCAAGTAATTCTGTCTTTTTCATACTAAAAATTACATACCTTCAATCATATCCAAAAATTCTTTTTCCTTGATAATCCAGTCAAGACGAAGCTTTTCCTTTTCACGTGCAAAATCTTCTCTTTCCTTTTCTATCTGTCTTTTAAGCTCTAAAATCATACCTTCCTGTGCTTCGATTTTCTTTTCCAAAGCATTTTTAGAAGACAGGTCGTTATTTATGTCCTTAATCATTCTTTCGGTTTTTAAGTCGCTTGATAAATTTATAGCCACCAAAGTCGCCGCCATCTCATAGGTAAGGCGTGGGTTTGCCGATAAAATTTCGGTAATCTGTTTTTCCACTTCCAAAGCTACCGCTTTAATATGCTCGTCTCTTTCATCCGACACTAAAGTATAGCATCTTCCGCATATTTCGATGTGTACCGTATTTTTATTTTCCATTATGACTTAATCCCCTTTCGGAATTTTAAGTATATTTCTTCCATTATATCTAAATTATACTATAAAGTTTAAAGAAAATCAAGGAAAACAAACATATTGACACCCCCATTTTTAAAGGTGTATAATCAAAGTAAAGAAAAGGGGCTGATATTATGATAACAGAAATAAAAAACGAGTATTTATCGGTAAAGATTTCTAAAAAGGGTGCAGAGCTTCAGTCGGTGAAAATGGCGGGAAGAGAATATCTGTGGCAGGCAGACCCTGCCTTCTGGGCAAAAAGAGCACCTGTACTGTTCCCCGTAATTGCAAGAAATTTACGTAACGAAATTTCGGTTGACGGTGTTACATATCCTATGCAAAAGCACGGACTTGCAAAGGATGCGGTATTTAAAATAGAAAATATATCAGAAAATTCGGTAACTCTTCTTTTTTCATCTGATGAAGAAACTAAAAAGAGCTATCCTTTCGACTTTAATTTCCGTGTTACATATTCGGTTTCGGGTAAAAAATTAACTCAAAGCTATGAAATCGAAAATACAGGCGATAAAGAGCTTTATTATTCTGTCGGTGCACATCCTGCACTTTCGGTAGGCGGTCATCTTTCCGACTGGGAAGTGGAATTTGAAATAGAAGAAGACTTAATATCGATAGACCTTGACGAAAACGGACTTATTGACCCCCGAAACACTTTCCCCGTCACTTTGGAAAACAGAGTGTTAAAGCTCAATAGATTTAAAGACGAGTTTTTAAAAAAGGACACTCTTACTTTCGAAAGAATTAAAAATAAAAAGGCTACGCTTTATGGAAAAGGCAGAGAGCACGGTATCATTATGTGCTTTGATGATTTCCCGAGCTTTGCAATCTGGACACACGAAACACGAGATGCCGACTATGTATGCTTAGAGCCGTGGCAGGGTATGGGACAGAGAACAGGCGAGACAACATCTTTGGAAAACAGATTTGATATTGTAACCTTACCACAGGGTAAAACCGACAAAAAAAGTTTATCAATGGAATTATTTTAAAGAAAAAAACAGTTACTTAGAGTAACTGTTTTTTTAGCTTTTTAATTGAGCGTTTTTCTATTCTTGATACATAAGAGCGACTTATTCCCAACTGTTCGGAGACTTCCTGCTGAGTTTTTCTTCCGCCTCCCCCGATACCGTAACGCCAGATTATTATTTTCTGTTCAACGGGAGAAAGTGAGCTTTTAATTGCATTTATAAGCTTTTTTGAGTTGATTTTAAGAAAGACTTCATCTTCTACATTTTTCCCTTCTGCTTTAAGGGTATCGGATAGCGTCATATTATTTCCTTCCGAGTCGCTTCCGATGGTTTCGTCTAAGGAAATCTCACGAGAAAGACGCTTTTTTTGCCGCATAGTCATTAAAATTTCATTTTCGATGCAGCGCGCAATATAGGCGGCAAGACGCGTGTTTTTGTCGGGATTATATGTATTTATCCCCTTTATAAGACCGATAGTTCCGATAGAAACCAAGTCATCAAAATCGTTTTCTGTTCCGTATTTTTTAGCAATATGAGCGACAAGCCTTAAATTGTGTTCTATTAAAACTTTCTTTGCATTTTCGTCGCCGTCACGAAGCATTTTGGAGTATTTTTCTTCTTCATCTTTACTTAGTGGTTTCGGGAATGAATTTGTTCCGCCGATAAATCCTACAAAAAACAAAAGCTTTTCTAAAATCGCCATTAAAAATCCCATAATAATAACCTCCTAAAGATATAAATAGAAGATTTTTATATTTTTATGCCGAATTGTTTGTACCAACTTTTTATAAACGGCTTGAAATGTTATAAAAAATCGACTATAATATTTATAGAAAATCAATGAAAGCGAGCAAATACTATGAGTTTAAATACAACCGAAAAAATCCGTTGTCCAAAATGCGGAAAGGAATCGGATATTACGCTATGGCAAATGGTAACAGTTAAGGATAGTCCCGACCTAAAGGAAGATCTTTTAAAGGGAAACTTAAATATGTTTATATGCGACGAATGTGGCGAAAAAGCATTGGTTCCGACACCGCTTTTATATCACGATGAAGATAAAAAGATTATGTTTTCCTTTATGCCGACGTCGTCAACAGAAGAAACAAAGGAAGCATATATGTCTGTTTTAAAAAGCTCAAAGGAATCGGGCGAGCTTGAAAATTTAAAAGGCTACAATCTCCGTTTTATAAGCGACTATAATACACTTTTAGAAAAAATACTTATTTTTGATTCAGGATTAAATGACAAAACAATCGAAGTTATAAAGCTTATGGTTATTTTAAATGATACAGAACGGTCTGACCACCTAAAACCGCTTTTTGGCAAAAGATTTGAAGACGGAAGCATAGAAATTTTAGTAAATGACCTAAAAACAGGCGAGCTTTTTACATCAAAAGCACCGAAAGAAACATACCAGACCATTCATACCGCTCTTAAAAGCTCAGGTGTCAAGGACATAAGCTTTGACTGGGAAATGGTCGACAGAAGCTATGCCGAAAAGCTTTTGGGATGCTGAAGAAAGGATTTTTCTTAATATGAAAATTTATAAAGGGACTGGTGTTTCCGGAAAAACCGCAGTCGGAAAATCCCGTTTCTATAAAAAGACAAAGGAAAAACCTAATGAGAGATTTATCTCCGACACAGAATCGGAAAAAAGCAGATTCCGTCTGGCAAAATATATCGCCGTAAAAGAGCTTGCCTTAATATATGAAAAGGCATATTCCGAGCTTGGCGAAGCGGCGGCGCTTATATTCCATATCCATCAGCTGATGTTAGATGACATATCCTTTTCGGACAGAGTGTGCTCGATTATAGAAGACAAAAAAATAAACGCAGAAGCCGCGGTATATTTAGCAGCTAACGAGCTTTACAATGTCTTTGACAGTCTTGAAAATATCTATATGAAAGAACGGCGTATTGATATAATCGACATATCCGAAAGAGTAATCCTTATCTTAAAAAATGAAAGCCGTTCATTCCCGATACTTGATTCCCCAACCGTTATAATTGCAGATGACTTATCCCCGAGCGAGCTTTTGCTCCCGAAAAAAGAATTTATTTCGGGAATTGCACTTTTTAACGGAAGCGAAAAATCTCACGCCGCAATGATTGCATCAAAAATGAACATACCCCTGATTATAAACCTTAATCTTTCAGGCGATTTTATACCCGACGGCGAAAGGATGGAAATCGACGGCGAAAAAGGTGAACTAAGAGTTTTATAAAACAAAAAATCCTATGTATTACATAGGATTTTTTTAATTCAGCGAATCTTTAATACCTTCTAAAATTATATCCTTTGCCCACTTTGCCTTTTCCTTGTCCAAAGGCTCGGTGTCCTTTAAGGGATACGGAATTCCAAGTGACTCATACTTTACCTTTCCCATATCGTGATACGGCAAAACATCAAGTGCTTTTAGTGTTTTAAGTTGCGATATAAATTTGCCTAAATTATATAAATCTTCTTCCTTGTCGGTAATTTTGGGCACTACAACGTGGCGAATCCACAAATCAACTCCCATATCGCTTATAAATCGGGCAAAGTCTAAAATATCGGAATTCCCCACTCCCGTAAGCTTTTTATGTTTTTCATTATCTATATGCTTAATGTCAAGCATTACAAGGTCGGTGTATTTAAGTAACTCTTTAAAGTCTTCTTTTATATCGGTTTTAAATCCCGCACCCGAAGTATCAAGGCAGGTGTGAATTCCCCGTTTTTTAGCTTCCAAAAACAGCTCTTTTACGAACTCTTTTTGAATTAAAGGCTCACCGCCCGTTACGGTAATTCCGCCTGTTATGTAGTTTTTTACCTTTTCATAGCGGTCTAAAACTTCCGATACCGTCATTTCCGTGCCGCCCGAAAAATCCCACGTATCAGGATTATGGCAATATAGACACCTTAAAGGGCAGCCTTTCAAAAACACAACAAATCTTACCCCGGGACCGTCAACCGTACCGAAGCTTTCAAATGAGTGAATTCTTCCTTTAACTTTCAAAGAGTTCATAAAACGGCATCTCCTCAATTTTAAATTCCTGTCCGTTTAAGTAATTAAGTATTCCCGCATCGGTCTTAAATACAAATTTTAAATAATACGAGCAAAGAGCCTGACGGGAAAGTCCCGCTTTTTTATTTATCTCGTTATTTCCGTACTTGCCGTCTCCCAAAAGCGGATGGCCGATATGGGCAAAATGTGCTCTTATCTGGTGAGTTCTGCCCGTTTTTAAATTAACTTCCAAAAGCGACTTGTTATCCTTTTCCCGTAAAACCTTATATTCCGTTATAATTGTCTTGCCGTCTGGGACAGGCTCATCAAAAATATAAACCTGCTTTTTCTTTTCATCACGGCGCAAAAATGCCTTTAGAGTAGCTTTCTTTTCCTTTAAAACACCCGAAACCACACAGATATATTTTTTCTCGATTTCCCGCTCCTTGATTTTTTCGTTCATAATGCGAAGTGTTTCGGCATTTTTAGCAGCGATTACTATGCCCTTTGTATTTCGGTCAATTCTGTTACAAAGTGCCGGGGCAAAGCTTTGCTCATTTTCTATATCATACTCGCCTTTTTTCCAGAGATAGCACTTTATATGGTTTATTAAAGTGTCGATAGAATTACTTTCATCTTCGTGCACGCTCATACCCTGCGGTTTATCGGCAAGGAGAATATTTTCGTCTTCATAAATAACATTTATTCTAGGATTTATGCTCATAAATGCGGTATCCGATTCCTTCAAAAAGAACTCGTCTTTATAAAAAAGCTTTAGAATATCGCCCGTCTTTAGCTTTACCGATGCGTCCTTTTGGTGCTTGCCGTTTAATCGGACACATTCCTTGCGGAGTCCTTTATAGAGCATCGAATCGGGTATGGAGGGCATAATTTTACTCAAGAACTTGTCAAGCCTTTGTCCCGAATCATTAGGACCTATCTTAAATTCTCTCAATATTCTCCCCTCCTTTTTTAATGAAAAATTAGCTTTTTACTATTGTATCACACTTTGTTTTGTGATACAATAGGTAAGATAGGACTTTTATTACCAAAAATTTTTCAGGAGATAAAAATATGGGACTTTTTAGTTTTAATACTGCACCCGGAAAGGGTATAGATAAAAATGCACCGAAGAAAAAGGGGATATTCAGATACTTTGAAATTCTTTTAAGAAAATTTACTAAGCTCTGGAAAGTAAATATGATGTACTTTCTTTTAAGTCTTCCCTTTCTTGCAATTTTGACAATTATTTCGCCTGTTACCGAAGGATTTATAAAGACCTTCGGATTGGTTTCGGATATGGAAACTATCGGAGCTTTGGGAATACTTTTAAAGGCATTTATCGGGACTTCCTTTTTGGTTCTTTTAGGAAGCGGACCTTTAAGTGCAGGGTATGCTTTTATCACAAGATGCTTTACACGTGAAGAGCACGCGTGGATTTTTTCGGATTTTAAAGATAAGTTCAAAGAAAACTTTAAGCAGGGTATTTTTGTATCGGTTTTTGACATTTTGGCATTTTTACTTATCGTAAACGGACTCACATTTTATTATCCTATGTACTTAGAGTCGGGAAATCCCATTTTATTGCTTGCCTGCTGTTTTATGATTTTGGTATCCTTAATCTTAATTTTTTCGCATTTTTATATCTATCAGCTGATGGTAACCTTTAATCAGACTTTGGGACAGTTATACAGAAATTCGGTAATTTTAGCTTTGGCAAATTTACCCATGAATATTTTCTTTCTTTTACTTACAGTATCGGTAACATTCATATCATTCTATTTTCTCTCGACCGTATTTTCGATAGTGGTATTCTTTATAATCGGCTACTCACTTCTTCGTTTCCCGATTGAATACTACGCCGCAAGAGTAATCGAGAAAAAAATTCTTCCCAATGTAGAAAAAGACGAGGTGGAATAAGCACCATGAACACTTTAGAAAACTTTGATGTTGCCGTAATAGGCGCAGGGCACGCAGGATTAGAAGCGGCATTTGCAGCAAGTCGCCTTGGCAAAAAAACGGTAATATTTTCAATAAGTCTTGATGCAGTCGGCAATCTTCCGTGTAACCCGAGTATCGGCGGAACGGCAAAGGGACATTTAGTCCGTGAAATAGATGCCTTGGGCGGTGAAATGGGAAAAGTTGCAGATGCTACCTTTATACAGTCCAAGATGCTAAATCGTGGTAAAGGTCCTGCCGTTCATTCTCTTAGAGCGCAGATAGACAGAAAAGACTATCACAGAGAAATGAAAAAGAGAGTAGAAAATCAAAAAAACCTTTCTCTTAAGCAGGCGGAAATTACCGATGTTTTGGTAGAAGACGGAAAGGTTGTAGCTATAAAAACTCACCTTGGAACACTCTACGGTGTAAAAGCGGTAATTATCGCAACAGGCACTTACCTTAAAGGCAAGGTCTTAATTGGCGACTGGGAAAAAGAATCAGGCCCTGACGGGACTTTTCCCGCAAACGAGCTTTCTGAAAATTTAAAAAAGCTCGGAATCACAATCCGCCGTTTTAAAACGGGCACACCTGCCAGAATTCACAAGGATTCTCTTAATTTAAGCGATATGGAGATGGAATCGGGCGACGAGAATATTACTCCGTTTTCCTTTGAAACCGAAGAGCCTGGCGAAAACAAAGAAGTTTGCTATCTTACATACACAAACGAAGAAACTCACAAAATAATCCGTGATAACATAGAAAAAGCACCTATGTACTCAGGAAGAGTAAACGGCGTCGGTGCAAGATACTGTCCGTCAATCGAAGATAAGGTTGTAAGATTTTCGGACAAGCCCCGCCATCAGCTATTTATCGAGCCGATGGGACTTGACACTAAAGAAATGTATGCACAAGGCATCTCAACGGGACTTCCCGAAGATGTTCAGCTTAAGATGCTTCGTTCCATAAAAGGTCTTCAGAATGTAGAAATTATGAGGCCCGCATATGCGATTGAGTATGACTGTTGCGACCCGACAGAGCTTTATGCGACCTTGGAATTTAAGGAAATTGAAGGTCTTTACGGTGCAGGTCAGTTTAACGGAACAAGCGGATATGAAGAAGCCGCAGCCCAAGGACTTGTTGCAGGTATAAATGCAGCTTTAAAATTATCCAAGAAAGAGCCGATGATTCTTCTTCGTGAAGACGGATATATAGGAACATTGATTGACGATTTGGTAACAAAGGGCACAGATGAGCCGTACCGAATGATGACATCAAGGTCTGAATACCGACTTTTACTCCGTCAGGATAATGCAGACGAAAGACTTACTCCAATAGGATACAGGGTAGGTTTAATAACAGAAGAAAGATATCAGACTTTCCTTAAAAAAATGGAAATGATAGAAGATGAGATAAAAAGAATTGACACAGTTGTATTATCTCCAAGGGCGGTAAATCCTATATTGGAAAAGGTAGGCGGAACTAAAGTTCAAACAGGACTTCGTCTGTCCGATGCTATCCGCCGTCCCGAGCTTACTTATGAGATTTTAGCTCCCATTGACGAAGGACGCCCCGAGCTTCCCGATAGTGTCAAGGAAGAAGTACAAATTAAGATTAAATATGCAGGCTATATAAAAAGACAAATTGAGCAGGCACAGGAAGTTAAAAAGTTGGAAAACCGGCTTCTCCCCGAAGATGCCGACTACAATAACATTCACGGTCTTCGCCTGGAGGCAAGGCAGAAGCTAAGCAAAATCCGTCCCCGTTCACTCGGTCAGGCGTCAAGAATTTCAGGCGTTTCACCTGCCGATATTTCGGTACTCATTATCTGGCTCGAAACTTTAGCAAAATAATTTAAGGAGGAAAATATGCTCTTTAATTCACTGGAATTTTTAATATTCTTCCCCATTGTAACCTTAATATATTTTGTTATTCCGCACAAGGTAAGGTATCTGTGGCTACTTGCCGCCAGCTACTACTTTTATATGTGCTGGAATCCTCAGTACGCTCTTTTGATGTTGGCGTCTACCGTCTTTACCTGGCTTGGCGGTCTTGTTATATCAAAAACCGAAAACCAAAAATACAGGCGTTTAGCTGTCGGGCTTAATTTTCTTGTAAACCTTTTGATACTCTTTTTCTTTAAGTATTTTGCATTTACTTTAGAAAATGTAAACAGACTTTTGGCTTTAATAAATATAGCTCCCATAACCCAGAAGTTTGATGTGCTTTTGCCAGTCGGAATTTCCTTTTATACCTTTCAGGCACTCGGCTACACGGTGGATGTTTACCGTGGCGAAATACCGCACGAGAAAAACATTTTTAGATACGCCCTTTTTGTTTCATTCTTTCCCCAGCTTGTTGCAGGCCCGATTGAAAGGAGCAAAAACTTAATTCATCAGCTAAAAGAAAAGCATCATTTTGACTACGAAAGAGCGGTAAGCGGTGTTCTTTTAATGCTGTGGGGACTATTCCAAAAGGTCGTAATTGCCGACAGAGCGGCAATGCTCGTCGATACTGTATATAATAACCCCGCAAACTATGAAGGCTTTCATTTCGTTATTGCAACAATATTTTTTGCAGTGCAGATTTACTGCGATTTTGCAAGCTATACCACAATCGCACGCGGCTCTGCAAGGGTTTTGGGGATTGAGCTTATAGAAAACTTTAAAGCTCCATACTTAGCAATATCAATCGGCGATTTCTGGTCAAGATGGCATTTATCCTTGACTAATTGGTTTAGAGACTACCTTTATATCCCGCTCGGCGGAAACCGTAAGGGAGTATTCCGTAAATACCTAAACATCTTTATCGTATTTTTGACAAGCGGGCTCTGGCACGGCGCAAACTGGACATATGTTGTCTGGGGACTTATCCATGGAGTCTCCCGCATTTTAGGGGATTTGACAGATAATTTAAGAAATCTTTTTTTAAGCCTTATCGGCATAAAAAGAGATGCAAGATATCACGTATTTGTAAGAAGACTTATAACATTTTTGCTTGTGTGCTTTGCGTGGGTATTTTTTAGAAGCTCCACCCTTTCGGATGCGGTATTTATCGTAAGAAAAATATTTTTGTCATTCCACCCCGAGCTTATATTTAAAGACGGTCTTATGAATATGGGGCTATCTGCTCCCGACATATTTGTGTTTTTAGTGTCTTTGGCAATTTTATCGGTTGCCGACCGCTTAAAATACAGAAATTTCGGTTTGAACAAGCTAATCTGCGATTCTAATATCGTTGTAAGATTTGCGGTATTTTTAGTATTGATATTTGCAACACTCGTATTTGGCATTTGGGGTCCCGGTTTTGAGGCTACCCAGTTTATATATTTCCAATTCTGATAAAAAGGAGGTAATCCTATGAAAAAGTTAATACGGTTTATAGCATTTTTGTTGATTGCCTCGACTATTTTTGTAGGCCTTGACAGGCTTTTATCAAGAAAAACGCTCTATGGCTGGTGGAATATGACCACCAAGATAAATGGATTTTTTAACTCCGAGCCAGACACTTATGATGTAATCTTTATGGGTTCATCGCACGCATACTGCTCCTTTAATCCGCTTGTAATAGGCGAAGAAACAGGGCTTTCCACTTATACTTTGGCTACACAAAAGCAACCCCTGTGGGCGACCTATTACTACCTAAAGGAAGCGGTAAAAAGGCAAAATCCTAAAATGGTAGTTTTAGATGTTTTCTCATTTTCTTTGACAGACGAATATCAGGACGAGGGCACAAACTACACCTTTACAGACGATTTCCCGTTTGGTATAAACAAAATAAAAATGGTATGGAATTCCGCTCCAAAGGGCGAAAGATTTAACCTTTTATTTAAGTTTGCAAAGTATCACGGACGATGGCAGGAGCTGGAGGAAAAGGATTTTGGCTTTAATCCCAAAAATTTATCCGACTACCTTTTGGGCTACTGTATGCTTACAACAACCCAAAAAGGTTTAGAAAGGACTATTCATAATAAAGCCGTTTCCATTCCGTCCAGCGAAAAGAACGAAAAATGGCTAAGAGAAATTATCACATTTTTAAAAGACGAAAATATTCCTTTAATCTTGGTAAAAACTCCGCTTATGGATACTGCGGAAGAGATGGGATATTTTAAAAGATGTGAAGAAATTGCAAAGGAATATAATGTCCCGTTTTATTACTTAAATGATGACTTTGATAAAATAGGACTTGATATAAAGAATGATTTTTATGACAGAGCACACCTAAATCATAAGGGTGCAGACAAATTTAGCCGTTATTTTGCAAGGGAATATCTTAAGGATTTAACTCCAAAAAGAGAATTGCCCGAGATTTTTTCAAAACGGCTTAAAAGATACAAAGACGAATTTTCAGGCGACTATAATAAGTTTTTAATTGAGCCTGTCTTCGCCTTAAAATAAAGGAGAGACAAAAAAATGGATTACAAAAGAGTTTTAACTATTCAAGATATTTCGTGTGTGGGACAGTGCTCCTTAACCGTTGCACTTCCGATAATCTCAGCTTGCGGAGTCGAATGTGCGATTATGCCGTCAGCAGTTTTATCAACACATACGGGCGGATTTTCAGGGTTTACATTCCTTGATTTAACCGAAGAGCTTCCGAAAATCCATGACCACTGGAGAAAGGAAAATATAAAATTTGATGCAATCTACACAGGCTATTTAGGAAGCCAGAAGCAGATTGAGATTGTAAAAAATATTATGGAAACAGAAAAAACCGTTAACATAATAGACCCCGTATTTGCAGACCACGGAAAGCTCTATACAGGCTTTGATTTAGACTATGTAAAGGGTATGAAGGACTTAATCGGACTTTCTGACTTTATACTTCCAAATATAACCGAAGCGTGCTTTTTAACAGATACAGAGTATAAGGAAGAGTATGATAAAGAGTATATCGACTCACTTTTAGAAAAGCTTTCAAAAATTACAAAAGGCACGGTTATTTTAACAGGTGTCAGTTTTAAAAAAGGCAAAACTGGCGTTATGGTCTATAAAGACGGAGACAAAAAATACTATGAGCACAAAAAAATAGACCGTGCGTATCACGGCACGGGCGACGTGTTTGCATCAGCCTTTACAGGTGCATATATGGGCGGTAAGGATAGCTTTAAGGCTGCAAAGATTGCCGCAAACTACACAATCAAGTGTATTGAAGAAACCATTTGTGACGACTCACACTTCTACGGCGTAAAATTTGAAAAGGCGATTCCAAGTCTTATTAAAATGCTTTAAAATGAATGGAGATTTTTATGGATATTAAACAGAATGCAAGCTTTATGGTTGACCACCGAAGATTTGGCGAAGGACTTTATATTTCAAGGATTGACGGAGACATCACAACCTTTGATATGCGTACACGCCGTCCCAACTCGGGCGATTTTATGGATAATGTAACCATGCACACATTCGAGCATATGTTCTCGACCTATATAAGAAACACCGAGCTTGATGTGATTTATTTTGGTCCCATGGGATGCCAGACAGGGTTCTATCTTTTGGTGAGAAATGCCGATAACGACAAGGTTTTAACCGAAATCAAAGGTGCGCTTTCAAAGATTATTTCCCATGAAGGCGAAGTTTTCGGTAGCACGGAAATTGAATGTGGAAACTATCTTTCCCTTTCGCTTTTCTCGGCTAAAACAGAAGCTAAAAGATACTTAGAAACCTTATCTAATCAGGCAGTAGATTTTATATATTACTAAGGAGAAGAAACCATGATAGGTATTTTAGGTGCAATGGATATAGAGGTTGACGGACTTATTTCTGCCGCAACCGATATAAAAAAGAAGGTTATAAGCCAAATTACATTCTATGAATGTAAGATACATAAAAAAGATGTTGTTATTGCAAAATGCGGTATTGGCAAGGTGAATTCCGCCATGTCCTGTGAAGCGATGATTCTTGCCTTTAACCCGTCTTTAATTATCAACACAGGAGTTGCAGGCTCGCTTTCAAAAACCCTTAAAATCGGCGATATTGTTGTATCAAGTGATGTCTGTCAGCACGATTTTGATACTTCACCCTTAGGCGACCCCGTTGGACTTTTGCCCGGTGTAAATATGGTAAAAATCCCTGCTGATAATAAGGCAATGGACGACTTTTTAAAGGTTTCCAAAAAGCTTGGATTAAATGCCGAATCGGGAACTGTTGCAAGCGGAGACCAGTTTATATCTTCTAAGGAACAGAAGGACTTTATAGTAAACAATTTCTCGGCAATCGCCTGCGAAATGGAAGGCGGAAGCATAGGTCAGGTGTGTTGCCAAA
>JAZNQG010000152.1:0-9043 GCA_045590035.1 Clostridia bacterium | reverse complement strand
AATTTCTTTAAAACATAGAATGTACCTCTGTGCGGACAGCCTGCACACATAACGGGCGGTCTTACGGGGATTTCTTCTTTTATGTCTGTGTGGCAGGGAGCATCTTCTCCCAAAACAACCTTTTTAATCATAGCTGGTGTGTATTCGCCAAGTAAAGTAAACTTTTCTTTTCCGATTACATCTACGCCTTCTGCCTTACAGAAGTTTTCGATAAATGGGTCAAGCTCTTCTATAACATAAACCTTGTCGTACTTTTTAGCAAAGTCTTTGATTAAATTCTTCGGGAGCGGATATACCATACCGAGCTTTAAAAAGTCTGCTTTATCACCCAAAGCTTCCTTTGCATACATATATGAGATACCTGCTGTGATAATACCGATTTTTGAGCCGTTTTCTTCAACACGGTTTAAATCTGTTGTATCGGCCGCCTCCTGTAATTTTGCCTGTCTTTCTTCTACAACCACGTGTCTTTTCTTTGCATTACCAGGCATCATTACATATTTTGCAATATCCTTTTCATAAGGCAAAAGCTCTTTTTCTTCTCTGTCACAAAGTTCAACCATACTCTGCGAATGTGAAATTCTTGTAGAAAGTCTTAAAAACGCAGGTGTGTCAAATTCTTCGGACATTTCGAATGCTCTTTTTGTAAATTCCTTACATTCCATAGAATCAGACGGCTCTAACATAAATATCTTTGAAGCCTCTGCATAATGTCTTGAGTCCTGCTCATTTTGGCTTGAGTGCATTCCGGGGTCATCTGCGACACAAAATACTAATCCCGCATTTGTGCCTATGTATCCCATTGTGAAAACGGGGTCTGCCATAACATTAAGTCCTACGTGCTTCATACATGACATTGCTCTCGCACCGCCGATTGCAGCACCGATTGCAACTTCGCCTGCAACCTTTTCGTTAGGTGCCCATTCGCAGTAGATTTCGGGGTACTTAGCCGCTACTTCTTCTGTAATTTCGGTACTTGGTGTACCGGGATATGATGATACAACTCTTGCCCCCGCTTCATAAGCACCACGGGCAACAGCTGCATTTCCAAGCATAAGCTTTTTCATTTTTCCTTGCCTCCAATCAGTTCTTTATCTGTTTTGCGACAACACTTTCGCCGCAGTAGATTTTTCTTAGCTTCGGTTTTTCAATCTTGCCTGTCGGATTTCTGGGGACATCGGCAAAGATAATCTTATGCGGGCGCTTGTATCTGGGAAGTGACTTTGAAAATTCTTCAATATCAGCTTCTGTGCATACTGCACCTTCCTTTAACTGAATAATTGCCGCCGCAATTTCGCCAAGACGTGAGTCAGGAAGTCCTATAACCGCAACGTCATTTATTGCATCGTGCTTTCTTAAAAAGTCTTCAATCTGTACAGGATAAAGGTTTTCACCGCCTGAGATTATAACGTCTTTCTTTCTGTCTACAAGATAGATAAATCCGTCTTTATCACGCATTGCCATATCGCCTGTATAGAGCCAACCGTCCTTTAATACTTCATCTGTTGCCTTTTCATCTCTATAGTAGCAGGTCATAACACCCGGGCCCTTGACTAAAAGCTCTCCGACGTCTTCATTCTTTATTTCATTTCCGTTTTCGTCAACAATCTTTACTTCCCAGCCGTAACCCGGAACTCCGATTGCGCCGACTTTGTGAATATTTTCGACTCCCAGATGCACGCAACCGGGTCCTATCGACTCGGATAAGCCATAGTTTGTGTCATATTCGTGGTTCGGGAAATATTGTTTCCATCTTTTAATTAAACTCGGCGGAACAGGCTGAGCACCGATGTGCATAAGTCTCCAACCTGACAAATCATATTTTGAAAGGTCGATATCGCCTCTTTCGATTGCATCTAAAATATCCTGTGCCCAGGGTACCAAAAGCCATACAATAGTACATTTTTCTTCCGATACTGCCTCTAAAATCCATTCAGGCTTTACACCCTTTAATAAAACCGCCTTACCGCCGACTAAAAAGCTTCCGAACCAGTGCATTTTAGCGCCTGTATGATAAAGGGGCGGAATACAAAGGAAATTGTCGTCCTTGGTCTGCGAATGGTGATTTTGTTCGACTTTACATGCGTGCATCAGGCTTTCATGATTATGTAAAATCGCCTTCGGGAAGCCCGTTGTTCCGCTTGAAAAATAAATTGCGGCGTTATCTTCATCTGTAAGACAAATCTCGGGTGCTTTTGATGAACAGTAGGTAACTAACTTATCATAGCTTTCTGCAAATGTAGGACAATCTTCACCCACATAATAAAGCTGTTTTACATTATCAATTCTATCGCAGATTTCTTCAATTCTGCCTATAAATTCAGGTCCGAAAACCAATGTTTCCGACTCTGAAAGCTCTAAGCAGTACTTGATTTCATCGGCAGTATAACGGTAGTTCATGGGAACTGCCAAAGCACCTGCTTTTAGGACACCAAAATAAATCGGAAGCCATTCTAAGCAGTTCATCAGAAGTATCGCAACCTTATCGCCTTTTTTGATTCCCCTTGACAAAAGGAAATTGGCAAAGCGGTTTGCTTTTTTGTCAAATTCTCCCCATGTTATCTCATGGCGGTATGATTCGCTCGGGTCTGTTTCGATTAGCGAATACTCTTTCCATGTTATTCTCGGATTTTTAATTACTGCGGGATTGATTTCTATTAAGCTTACATCGTCTTTATACAATTCCGCATTCCTTTTAAGTATTTCGGTAATAGGCATTTTATTTTCTCCTTAACTTATATATCTTTGGTGCACTCCAAGCAAAAACTGACACCTTAGCAACGACATTCCTGCCGCCAAAAATGGAAGCACTCAATCGTCTGCGTTTTGCGTCAGCTGTAAAAAATTGCCGTTAAAAAATATAACAGACAATAAACATCTTAAATTGCTGTCCTTCCGTATTTCCCTTTTGCCGTTTGTTACTACTAAACTACATTTGCTTTTTTAAAAGCACACTACCTACTTATTATACTATATATATTTAAAAAAAGAAAGTGTTTTTTTGCTTTTTTTATGATTTTTTGAAAAATTTCCACACATTTTATCTGTCAAGAACTGAATGTATAAGCTTTTCTGCTGTTTGGTCGCTGTCATATACTGCCAAAAACACATATTTTCCGCTATTTATAATTCTTGCATCGGAAAGCCTTCTTGTCTCTTCTTCGCTATACGAAAATGCCTTTTTTAGCTCGGAAATTCTTTCCTTTAAAACTTCCACAACCGCTTCGCCCGATGCATCTTCTTCCATCATTTTTATAACGGCAAACTCGGTAGATACGCCATTCGGGACAGAATAGACAATTATTTTTGATGCTCCGTATTCCTTTGCTTTTTGATAGGTTTTGGGGATATTTTTTAATTCCCTTGCATCCCTGTATTCAGGAAGGCTTAAAAGTGTATTTACGAATACATCGGTATTGGGACGTCTGTAAAGCTCGCTTAAAAATACCGATACCGCTAATATAAACACCATAACCAATATTGCTATAATTCTTTTTTTCATTCTATTTCTCCTTTAAATTACTAAGTCTGACAGAAAATTGTTCATATTGCCGTTTTGCAGTGAGTGGTGCTGTACGAGTGTACCGCCCCGAGCAAAAAATGGTAATAGGGGCAATTTTATTCAGACTATGTCAGATTTTTTTATCGTAAGAAGATATTCTGTAGGCGACATATTTACATACTGTTTAAACTGTCCTGAAAAATAATGTATGCTGTCATATCCCAATACTTCGGCTATCTCGGTAAAGTTCTTTTTGTTATCGGCTATAAGCTCTTTTGCTCGCTCGATTTTTAGCCTTGTAAAATACTCGCAGGCTCCAAATCCCGCCTCTTCTTTAAAGAGCTTTTTGACAGAAGTTTTGCTGATTCCCGCATAATAGGATATATCATCAAGGGAAATCTTTTTACCTAAATTATCTTCCATATAAGACACAATACCCAAAAATACATCTGTCTCTTTTTTAGCATCTGCTTTTTTTATATCTCCCCTTTTTATCTTAAGAAGAAGAGTACAAATTATAAGCTTTATCATTTCTTCCGATGTTTTTTCACCGCTCATAAGTTTATCAGTTTCCGATAAAACCGCTGAAATCATTTCTTTTTCACATCTTGAAAGCAGATAAACACCTAAATTATCCTTTAAAATCCCAGACGCCGAAAGAGTTATGTTTAAAATCTTCGGCGTATTTTTTGATAGATTTTTTAACACAGTTTTTTTGTCCGATAAAATAAGCTCGCCCAGAGATATTATTCTATCATTTTCAGTCACAAGTTCGCCTGACAGAACACACAAAATATTAAATTCTCTGTCCTTTAGTTCACTCGCGAAATCCTTTAAAACTTCCACTCTCTCAATTAAAATTGAGTCCGTCAGTTTTATTTCATCTTTTATATTATCGGTTTTTATAATCACTTTTTCTCACCGCCCGACCTTTATTATAACATATATGTCTTATTTTGTAAACAGGATAGCCGATTTTATAAATAAAAATTATATGGCATGTACTATAATATAGGTAAATTAACCGATATGAAAGGGGAAATAAAATGAAAGAAATAAAAACAACTTCAGCACCTGCGGCAATCGGACCTTATTCACAGGCAATTATATCAGGTGGTATGCTCTATACATCGGGTCAGATTCCCGTAAATCCCGAAACAGGCGTTATTCCAGAGAGTGTCGAAGAGCAAGCAAATCAGGTATTTAAAAACCTTAAAAACTTAATAGCATCTGCTGGTGGTTCCATTGATAACACGGTAAAGACAGCCGTATTTATTAAGAATATGTCGGATTTTGCAAAAATAAATGAGATTTATGCAAGCTATTTTACAGAGCCGTTTCCCGCAAGGTCGTGCGTGGAAGTTGCACGTCTTCCCAAAGATGTTTTACTTGAAGTTGAGGCAATAGTTGAGCTTTAAAAAAGGAGAAATTGATATGAAGAAAATTATAATGACAATTTTGGCTTTTATATCTGTTTTGTCGGTTTGTGCCTGCAACGATGAAGTGCCGATAGAAACTCAGACCGAAATCTGTGCATATGTAAAAGAAGTAAAGGATAATAAAATTATTCTTGATGTAGCAGAATATGTTGACAGCTATGACGAAGAGCGTGTAGAAGAGCTTAAATTAACAAAAGCCGATATGCCAAACGGATATTACATAAATAACCCCGAAACCGAGATAGAAGAATATACACTCACCGAAACAACCACCTTTAGCTTTATTGACTGGAATAACGATTTTGTAGAGATTGGCGAAGACAGAGAGTTTTCCACTACAAAAAGAGAAGATTTTATAAAATATCTTAATACTTACGAAAACTCCGAGCCAAAAATGCCGTTCTTTATCAATATATCGGGTGATAAGGTATTGAGCATACTTGAAAAACCTATGATGTAAATTTTAATACCCATTGATTAAGGATAAATTAAATGTTTGAGTTATTAGAAATAAATGAAGATATGGCTACGCGCTTTCTTAAATTAAAAAATACAGAAACAGGAAAATTGGAAGAGTGTTTTGATGACTCTCAAGTTGTAAGTAGCAAGAATTTTGATTTTATGAAAAAAAATCATTGCTATGATTGTAAAATAAAACTTTTCGGCAAAGTAGCGGACGAAAAAACGGGCAACAGCGAATTATGTAAAATCATAAATGAAGAAGTATATGTTGGTAAAAAACAGATGGTTGAAGTTATAACGAGAGATGGACTTTACTACATCCCTAAAAGCCGAATAAACAATCCAAGAAAAAATGAATCCTTTTATTTTTCGTGTTTGAGAAAAGATTTAATTCAAGTAGATAACGTGATACATGCCGATTATTTGTGCGAGTAAAAATATTCCACAAAAATACTTGACAAGCTATTTATTCTTTGGTATAATATTAAAGCTTGTATAAAGCAATTCCTTGCCCGAAAGTGGTTTTCGGGACATAAGTCCATAAGGAGGTGTAAAAATGGCTGAAAAAATGCTAAACAGCTATGAAACAATTTTTATCGTTGATGCAACACTCGAAGAAGAGGCTGTTACTGCAGTAAAGGAGAAGTTCACTTCACTTATTGCAAAGAACGGTACTGTTGAGAATGTTGACGAATGGGGCAAGAGAAGACTTGCTTACGAAATCAATGATAGAACAGAAGGCTACTACTATCTTGTAGACTTCAAGGCTGACGGCGAGTTCCCGAAGGAGCTTGACAGACAGTTCAGAATTAACGAGAATATTCTCAGAACTATCATCATCCGCAAGGATGAAGAATAATTCGCAAAAAGGGTGGTAAGAAAATGAACAAAGTAATTTTAATGGGTAGATTTACCCGTGATCCCGAAATGCGACAGAGCCAGCAGGGTACTCCTGTTGTAAGCTTTACGCTTGCAGTTGACAGACGTTTTGCTAAAGAAGGTCAGCAGACTGCTGATTTTATAAGCTGCGTTGCATGGAGCCGCTTGGCTGAGTTTATCTGCAAATATTTCCAGAAGGGCAGCATGATTGCCGTTTCAGGAAGATTGCAGTCCAGAACATATGACGATAAGGACGGAAAGAGACAGTACGTAACAGAAGTTGTCGTTGAAGACGCTTACTTTACAGGCTCTCGTCAGGATTCTTCTAATCAGTCTCAGGATAATTTCCAGAGACAGCCGAGTTTCCAGCGTCCCCAGAGTCAGTCTACTGCTCCCAACTTTGACGAGTTTGAAGCTATGGGCTTCTCTCCGATGGATGGTTCAGAAGACGATTTGCCGTTCTAATCCAACAAACGACTTTTCCCCATTGGGATATACTATAATTTGACAGGAGGTTTATTAAGATGCCTGAAAGAACAGACAGACCGCAGAAGGCTCGCCGCAGCAAGAAAAAGGTATGCGCTTTCTGTGTAGATAAGGTTGAACACATCGACTACAAAGATACTGCAAAGCTTCGCAGATATATTTCAGAACGTGGTAAGATCGTTCCCAGAAGAATCAGCGGAAACTGTGCAAAGCATCAGCGTCAGCTTACAATTGCTGTTAAGAGAGCTAGACAGATTGCACTTTTGCCTTTCGTATCTGAATAATGATTATTTAGGGGATATACTTGGTATATCCCCTTTAATTTTGGAGAGTGGACTTTATGCATCAAATTTCAAGACGGCTTAAATTTTACAGAGAAAAAGCAAATCTTACACCTGGCGCATTGTCAAAGCTTACGGGTATTGATGTCTCTGTTATATTGGATTTTGAAAAAGGTCGGCTTAAGCCCGATATGGACGTGCTGACAGTATTCGCACACGCCTGCGATGTGTCGGTTGATGAGCTTTTGGTGTTTCAGACAGAACAAAAAGTCAACAGGTTAAGTAAAGAAACCTCAGGTTCTTTGGAAGATGACACAATCTATTTTGAAGCACCCTTTGACCATATTGATATATAAAAAACAGGAGTTTTTGACTCCTGTTTTTTTATTCCTATATTTCGTTTTACGTAAAAATAACAAGCTTATTTTATGCTTTCGATGTCGTATGGTGTTATCTGATATACAAAATAATTCAGCCAGTTTGAAAATAGCAAATTAGCATGAGAACGCCATTTTACAATAGGCTTTTTCTTGGGATTATCACCCGGGAAATAATTTTCGGGGACGTCGGGGTTAATGCCCTTTTCCACATCTCTTAAATATTCATTTAAAAGGGTATCGGCATCATATTCCGAGTGTCCTGTTACAAATATTCGTCTTCCGCCCTTGGTAAATACTATATAGACTCCTGCGTCTTCACTTTCGGCTAAAATTTCCAGTTCCTTTACCTTTTTAATATCTTCCGCTCTTACTTCTGTATATCTTGAATGCGGTGCATAGAACTCTGTATCAAAGCCTCTGACTAACTTTGCAGTTCTGCGGTTTACACGATGCTTATATACGCCCGAAAGCTTTTTGGATAGCGGATATTTGGGAATTCCGTAATGATAGAAAAGCCCCGCCTGAGCTGCCCAGCAAATGTGAAGGGTGCTTGTTACGTGAGTTTTTGTCCACTCCATAATCTTTTTAAGCTCATCCCAGTAGTCAACCTCTGAAAAATCAAGGTTCTCAACAGGCGCACCCGTTATAATCATACCGTCATATTTTGAGTCTTTTATATCATTAAAGGTCTTATAGAATGTCTTTAAGTGCTCCTGTGACGTATTCTTTGAAGTATGCGAATCCATACCGATCAAGTCAATATCTACCTGCAAAGGAGAGTTGGATAAAAGTCTTAAAAGCTGTGTCTCTGTCGTGATTTTTGTCGGCATAAGATTGACAATCGCAATTTTTAGCGGTCTTATATCCTGATGCATCGCTCTTGTTTCGCTCATAACAAACACATTTTCGCCTCTTAACTGCTTTGTGGCGGGCAAATTGTCAGGTACTCTTATTGGCACAGTCAGTCACTCCTTTTTTAATTACTTTTATGTATTGTAACATAATTTGCCCCACTAAGCAAGAATAATTTAAAAATCGTGTGGAATAATTACAAATAAAAAGGAGGTTTGGGATAAAGTGGATAGTTTCAATGAAAACTCCGTTTTAAAGGACAGTATTTTAGAATACGGCACGGTTGAAACAGAAAGCTCAAACGGAAGGATAAAATGCCTGAATATTATAGGCACAATTGAAGGACATAACCTGCTTCCTGACACAGTTAAAACAACAAAATATGAGCACGTACTCCCTGAGCTTGTAGCGACAGAAGAAGACGAAAATATTGACGGTCTTTTACTGCTTTTAAATACAGTCGGCGGTGATGTGGAAGCAGGGCTTGCAATGGCGGAGATGATTGCAGGTATGAAAAAGCCGACGGTGTCATTAGTGCTGGGCGGTAGTCATTCAATCGGAGTGCCCCTGGCAGTTTCTACAAAGAAGTCCTTTATCGTGCCGTCTGCAACAATGACAATTCATCCGCTAAGAATAAACGGTGTTGTAATAAGTGTTATGCAGACATTCAAGTATCTTAATAAAATGCAGGACAGAATAGTGGAGTTTGTAACGAGAAATTCAAATATATCATATGAAAAATACAAACAGCTTATGTTAAAG
>JAZNQG010000151.1:0-2702 GCA_045590035.1 Clostridia bacterium | reverse complement strand
TTCTTTGGTTTTCTCTCTTAAAAGGCTTAAAAACCAGTCGGGAAGAGAATATGCCACGTCAAGTCTTAATCCGTCGATATCGTAAAGAGAAACCCAGTTTTTTATCGAATCAAAGATATAATTTTGTACTTCGGGATTTTCTAAGTTTAATTTAACAAGTTCAAAATGCCCCTCCCAACCCTCGTACCAGAAGCCGTCATTATAGGGAGAATTTCCGTCAAAGGAGATTTTAAACCAGTCTTTATATTTTGAATCCCATTTTTTCTCTATTACATCCAAGAATGCGAAAAAGCCTCGTCCCACATGGTTAAAAACTCCGTCAAAAAGGAGCTTTAAGCCGTTTTCGTGAATTTTTTTGGAAAGCGAAACCAAATCTTCATTTGTGCCGAGTCTTACATCCACCTTGTTAAAGTCCCGGGTATCGTAGCCGTGGCGATCACTTTCAAAAAGCGGATTTAAAAGTATAGTATCAGCACCAAGCTTTTTTATGTGCGGAATGTATTCTTCTATTTTAGTAAGCCTTTTTGCCAAAATGCCGTCATTTTCTTTTGGGCTACCTGTTAAACCCAAAGGATATATCTGATAAATTACCGAATCATAAAACCACATAGTATTTTCCGTCCTTATAAAAATAGTTATATAGTATTATACCAAAATAAAAGAAAAAGAGCAACAAAAAACTGCCCGCAGGAATGATTTTCCTACGGGCAGAAAGTGTTTTTTAATTATTTGTTCTTAGTTACTGCTTTGATTACAAAGAGTGTTCCGATTGTAAGAATGATACCTACAGGTAAAAGAACATATGCATTCTGCACGAATGCTGCAAGCACATAAGTTACGAATGAGATAAGTGCAACAGTAATTGCATAGGGAAGCTGAGTCGAAACGTGATTTATGTGGTTTGACTGGCTTCCTGCAGAAGACATAATTGTTGTATCGGAAATGGGTGAGCAGTGGTCGCCGCAAACAGCACCTGCTAAGCATGCTGACATACCGATAATCATAAGTTCGCTTGTCGGGTCAAAGATTGCCGCAACGATAGGAATAAGGATACCGAATGTTCCCCATGATGTGCCTGTTGAGAATGCAAGTACACAAGCAACCAAGAAGATGATAGCAGGCAAGAAGTTAGCAAGACCTGCAGCAGCTGAGTTCATAAGCAATTCAACAAATTCAGCAGCACCCAATAAACCTGTAATATTCTTTAGAGCTGTTGCGAATGTAAGGATTAAAATAGCCGGTACCATTGCGATAAAGCCCTTGGGGATACATTCCATAGCTTCTTTGAATGTTACAACTCTTCTTGCGATAAGGTAAACGATTGTTACTAACAAAGCAACGATTGCGCCCCAGGGAAGACCGACTGTTGCATCTGTGTTACCAAATGCTGTAACGAAGTCGTCGCCTGCGAAGAATCCGCCAACATACAAAAGACCAAGGATAGAAATAACAACAAGTACGATAACCGGCAAAATAAGGTCGATAACCTTGCCCTTGGGGTTAAAGTCCTGAGCATCAGCCTTTTCAATATTGTCCTGTCCGCTTGTGAAAAGGTCGCCCGAAGTCATAGCGTTAAATTCGTGAAGCTTCATCGGGCCGTAGTCAAACTTCATAAGAATGATTGCGATTACAAAAACAATCATCAAAAGTGAATAGAAGTTATAGGGAATTGCTCGAATAAAAAGCTCAATACCCGAAACGCCTGTGCCCTCTGCAAACTCAGAAACTGCAGCTGCCCATGATGATACAGGAGCGATCATACAGATAGGAGCGGCAGTTGCGTCGATTAAGAACGCAAGCTTTGCTCTTGAAATCTTATGTCTGTCAGTTACAGGACGCATAACGCTTCCGACTGTAAGACAGTTAAAGTAGTCGTCGATAAAGATAAGTACGCCAAGAATAAATGTTGCAAACATTGCGCCGACTCTTGACTTGATATGTACCTCAGCCCATCTTCCGAATGCTGCAGAGCCGCCTGCTTTATTGATTAAAGCAACCAAAGCACCGAGAATTACAAGGAAGATAAAGATACCTGCAGTACCCGATACAGCGTCGATAAGACCTGCATTTAAGATATTGTCAAGTGCTAAAACAGGATGCCAGTTAACCGACAAAAGTCCGCCTAAAACAATACCTACAAAAAGTGAAGAATAAACTTCCTTTGTGATAAGAGCAAGACCGATAGCTACTAAAGGCGGAACGAGTGCCCAGAATGTAGCATAGTAATTGCTCACCGCTTCTCCGTCTTCACCTGCTGCAAATGCCACCATAGATGTAGCAAACATAAGCAATACGGGAAGGAAAAGAGAAACAAAAGTTTTTTTGTTAAAGATTTTCATTTCGAAATCCCCCTTAAAAATTTAAAAAGCACAAGAGCATTAAGCTTATGTGCTATTTACCAAAAAAAGCGTATGGTAAATAGTTAACTATATGTTACCATACGCCTATTTTAAAGTCAAGACAAATTTCGGCAAGCTTCGACACGCCTTTTATTTAGTTTTCTCGGGTAATTGCACCAAAATTATTGCCGTAAACATTAAAACACAACCTAAAATTTCCCTTAAACTCATCGCACCGCCCGTTAAATTCCAGCCGAGAGCTACTAAAATTACAGTTGTAAGCCCTGCAAATACCGACTCTAAGCTCATTAAGATTGATGCAGATGTCGGGTCGGTGTATTTTTGCCCGATAATCTGGAGAGT
>JAZNQG010000150.1:0-4049 GCA_045590035.1 Clostridia bacterium | reverse complement strand
GATGATGTCATTACTCTTTTACCTGTTGATGACACACCAATTACCATATTTATTGCCGCAATTTCACTTTCTGCCTGAAGGAAAACTCCGCCGTCAATCTTGGGAAGTCTTTTAGACATATATGCAGCAACCTCTGTCTGAGGAGTTATCGGATAACCGAAATAATGCTTACAGCCAGCCATGATAGCAGCTTCAGCCAAAGCTTCGTTACCTTTCATTAAAACTTTTTCGCTCATTTTGTTCATTCCTTTCTCGTAGGGTTTAAGGAAAGAATTCCCTTCCACCTTTTTGTCTTTTTTATTTTTCCACGGTGATTACACAGTCAGGGCACATAGTAGCACAGAATGCACAACCGATACATTCGTCCTGATTAGTAACACCTGCAGGATGATATCCCTTTGCATTTAATTCATCCTTAAGCACTACAATATGCTTGGGACAAACCGAAGTACAAAGACCGCAACCTTTACACAGGCTTTCATCAAAAGTTACTTTTGCCATAATTTATTCCTCCCGTTGTTTAAGCCACGACTGTCTGACATAAAGACCGATTGGCTTAAGATTTTTAATTTTTTTATTTAAATCACCATAAAGCTCCTGCCTTACAGTGGTCATTTTTATGGGTAATCCGGTAAGTCGGGAAACCTCATTTGCATAATCCATAGATTTTTCTACTGCCTGAGCTTCGGTTTCTTCACCGAGATTGGAATTATTTACAATCCCCGTAAACTTAACTCCCGATGCCGATTCTATCTCGTGCATAACTTCTACAGTTGACTTGGCATCTGCAGTTAAAAATCTGTATTTATTTATAACAAACAGCATCTCGTAGTCATTTTCTTCCAAAAGATACGGAGCATATCTTCCGAGTGCCAATGCGCCTCTGTCGTCACCGCCGACGTCAACTACTGCATATACGCTCTTATCTTCAAAAACCGAATACGCATCTGCAGGAAGTGCAGGAGTATCGACGTTGGAATTTGCATACTCGGACGAAATCATCCTTATTCCTTTTTCGCCCAAAATATCTTTTGTATCCTTGGCTCTGAAATAGGGGTTTACGATATCCAAGTCTGCGATTGATACCTTTTTGCCCGAATCAGAAAGTGCCATGGCATAATTTACCGCAATATTTGTCTTACCGCTCCCGTAATGACCGGCAAGCACGGTTATTCTTTTAATATCAAGACCGCTTATATCCATTTTCTCCCGTGCCTCCTTTCTTTTTTGGAGCAACAGCATTAACAAACGGCTTCGCCAGAAAAAGCAAAGCCGCCAAGGTTTTAAGTTAACAACTTAAATCTCTCCCAAAATATATACTACATAATACCACTTAAGATTTAATTAGTCAAGACTTTTTCAGGTTTTTTAACATATTTGTAAATAGCAAAAAACGGAAGTAAAACTTTTACCTCCGTTTAATTTACAGTATTACAGATGATTTTTAGCATATTCTGAAAGATATCCCCGCATATCGTCGGCAGAAAACCGAAAATCCACAAAGCCCCTGTTATAATAGGAAAGCTTATATGGCGGATAGAATATGACAATTTTTCCGTTCTCAACATAAAAATTGTCCTTTTCCATCATTTCAATCGTAGGTGTTTCCCAGAGTGCTTCATATTCTTCCAGATTTTCCACCTTTTCCTTCATTATATTATTGGCGGTATTGTGCCAGTCGGTGCCTTCTAATATATCGGAAAGCGACAGAACTCTTTTCCCTTCAAAATCATAGGTTAAAGCATACCTTAATTTTTCAGGATGCGTGTCTTCATCCTTTATACATTCGCCTTCAATTATGATGCTTGCGATATTTTCGTCCGAGTGTTTTATTTCGCTTTCCATTTTAAGATAGCTTTCGTCTTTACTATATAATAGGAAGTTATTTAAAATATTGTCTACAGTTTTTCTTATTTCTAAATTTATTCCGTCGTCCCGAAGGAAAACGGGGTATGTGATTTCCGCCCGTTTTCCGTTCTCTTGATACTCGCATTTTTCCATATTTATCCCGCCCGAAGTGCAGGACACAAGGAATAACACCAAAAATACCGATAAAAATTTTAAAGGATTATGCAAATCAAGCCGCTGCTCCCTTCATTTATTATCCGCTCAAGAGTTGTACCGATTTTGGCTCTTGCTTCATCGGGCATATGTGAAAGCTTGTTGTTTAAGCCTTCTCTTACCAGCTCATAAAGTGATTTTCCGAAAATATTCGACTCCCATATCTTTTTAGGATCTGACTCAAAGTCGGAAAGCAGATATTTTACAAGCTCTTCCGACTGCTTTTCGTTTCCGACAATCGGATTTACTTCGGTCTTTATATCCGCTCTTATCATATGTATACTCGGTGCAGATGCCGAGAGCCTTACGCCGTATTTGTTGCCGCGTTTCATAATCTTGGGTTCTTCTAAAGTCAGTTCATCAGCCGACGGCGAAACTATGCCATAGCCCGTGTTTCTCGCACAATTTAAGGCTTCTTCTACCTTTTCATATTCCCTTTTGGCGTGCGACAAATCCTTGATTAAGGAAATCAGCATCTCTTCATTTTCGATGTCATATCCTGATTCTTCGCCTAAAACCTTATAAAAAAGCTTATCGGGGAGAGTTAAAACAATCTTTGCACTTCCCGTACCTAAGTCGATGCCGTCAACAAAGGAAGAAGAAACATATTCCGACTCGCACATCCCCTCGGAAAGACTTCTTACATCACGGATTTTCTTTAAATTCTCAGATTTTTCTGCGGCTTTTATAAAGATTTCCTGCTTTAACCAATGGTCGCGTCTTAAGCTCATAAGCCAACCCGGCATAGATATTCTTACATTATCAATCGGGAATTCAAATAGTACCTGCTCTATAATTTTTGTTATATCTCCGCCGTCAAGCTCCAAACAGTTTACCGCCATCGCTCCGACTTTATATCGGTCCAAAATTTCCCCGACTGTAGCTTTAGCTTCGGGAGATGTGGGATTTTTCGAGTTTACCAGCACCAAAAACGGCTTATTTATTGCCTTTAGCTCGGATATGACTCTTTCTTCCGCTTCTATATAGTCTTCTCTCGGTATATCGGAAATACTTCCGTCGGTGGTTATCACGAGTCCTATATTTGAGTGGTCTGTTATTACTTTCTGTGTTCCAAGCTCGGCGGCTTTTGTAAAGGGCATAGGAAGAGTGCTCCACGGAGTTTCAACCATCCTTGGTCCGTCTTCTTCCATATAGCCTGCCGCACCGTCTACAACATATCCGACACAGTCGATAAGTCTTACCTTCATATGAGCATTGTCGCCCAAGTTTACCTTAACCGCTTCATTCGGCACGAATTTTGGCTCGGTTGTCATAATTGTTCTGCCGCCCGACGACTGCGGAAGCTCATCACGGGCACGAGCTGCACTATGACCATCGGTGATATTCGGGATTACAAGGCAGTCCATAAATCTTTTAATAAATGTAGACTTTCCCGTTCTTACAGGACCTACTACGCCTATGTATATATCTCCGCCCGTGCGCTCGGCAATATCATTGTAAATGTTCTCCATAGCTTTTCCTCCATAACAAAATGCTTGTTTTGTATATAACTATGAGGGGTTGTTGGGTTTTATTCTTTTTTAAACAAAAAATATATTCTTAAATGTTTATACCTTCTTTTGCGGCCAAAAGAAGCAAAAGCCCCGGGGGATTCGATTTCCCCCGCATACTCCCTGCGGTTCGGACACGACTCAGCTCTGACAGTCTACAAGACTGTCATTCACTTCTTCGTCGCCGCTACGCTACCCTTGAAACGACCGAAAGGGGGACACTGGTCTCGCTGCGGCTCGGGCACGCCTCGGCTCTTTGAGTCCTCAGGACTCAAATTCACTCCCTCGGTGCCGTTTCACTACCCTTCGGAAACCCCAATAGGATAAAAAATCGCTTGCGATTTTCTTTGATTTAAAATTATATCCGTCTTGAACGCAAAAAATCCACCCGTTTTTTCGGGGTGGATTTTATTGTTTTTTCTATTAAATTTTAAGAAAATCACATACTACAGAGAGCATTTCATTTTTGTCGCAGAC
>JAZNQG010000149.1:0-15533 GCA_045590035.1 Clostridia bacterium | reverse complement strand
GCGTCTTACACAAGCCGAGCTTGCCGAGAGAATCGGCTCTGAAAGACGGGTTATTGCCGCGTGGGAGTCGGGCGGCAGACTTCCCGATGTTGAATCGTGGATAAAGCTTGCGGCAGAGTTTGGTGTATCAACCGATTTTATCGCAGGCACAAGCACAAGCCGTGTGTTTAAATCCAAGAGCTTATCAGATAAAATTGACCTAAACCGCTTAAATGAATTCGGACGTCATATGTTATTTGAATACTATCACATGTTGTTAGAACGAGAAGAATTTTGCGATTTTGCTGACTAAAAAAAGGAGCCGAAAGGCTCCTTTTTGTTTTGAGTTTATTCTGCCATTTCTTCTAACTTAGCGGCTACAGTATCCATAAAATCACCGTCAAAAAGTTCAATCATACCATTATCTGCAGCTGATGCGAGTTTCGGGTTTATGGGAATCTGACCTAGGAGCGGTAGATGATGCTCTGTTAATACTTCTTCTAAGTGGCTTTCGCCGAAAACTTTAATTTGTTTTCCGCAGTCAGGGCACTCAAAATAGCTCATATTCTCGATTACACCAAGAATGGGTATATTCATCATCTTTGCCATTTTAACGGCCTTTTCAACAATCATCGAAACAAGCTCCTGCGGAGATGTAACAACGATAATTCCGTCAACGGGAATTGACTGAAAAACTGTTAAGGGTACGTCGCCTGTTCCAGGCGGCATATCGATAAACATAAAGTCAACATCTTCCCATACAACATCTGTCCAGAACTGCTTAACAGTTCCTGCAATTACAGGACCTCTCCAGATGATAGGGTCGGTTTCATTTTCCAAAAGAAGATTAAGGCTCATAACCTTAATTCCCATTTTTGAGCTTTCGGGCAAAATTCCAAGCTCCGAGCCCATAGCCTTTTTATGAAGACCAAACATTTTGGGAATTGACGGACCTGTTAAGTCAGCGTCTAAAATTGCAGTATTAAAGCCTGCTCTCTGGCTTGTAACGGCAGAAAGTGCGGTTACCATTGACTTTCCGACTCCGCCTTTTCCGCTGACTACTCCGATTACTTTCTTTATATTACTGTTCGCATTCATTGGCTCGAGTAAACTCTCAGGTGCTCTTTCGGCACAATTTTCCGAACAACTTGAACAGTTGTGATCACATGCCATTTTTATTTACTTCCTTTCTTTATAAAAGTCTTTTATCATTATACACCCCGATTAAAAAAAAGTCAATTGCATTATGGGCGGAAATATGATATAATATACCAGTTAAATGAGGTGAAAATATGGAAAAAGAAAAGAAAATGTCTGTCTGGTACATGGTAAAAAGATTTGTACCGTACTTTAAAAAATATAAGTGGATAATGGTGTTTGACCTTTTGTGCGCATCTTTAACAACGCTTTCCGAGATGGTATTTCCTATGATTGCAAGGGAAATTACCGATACGGCGATTTATAATACTGCCGCACTTTCGGTAAAAATGATTGCAACAATGGCGGGGTTATATCTTGTTTTAAGAGTTATTGATACGGCGGCGCATTATTTTATGGCGAATACCGGTCACGTAATGGGTACAAGGATTGAAACCGATATGAGACGGGATTTATTTACCCATTTGCAGACCCTTTCCTTTTCCTATTATTCAAACACTAAAATCGGACAGATAATGGGAAGAATTACATCCGACCTTTTTGATATAACCGAGTTTGCACATCACGGACCTGAAGAAATATTTATTGTAGCGTTAAAGTTTATAGTGTCCTTTACAGTTTTATCTAAAATAAGCCTGAGCCTTACACTTATTATCTTCCTTTTAGTGCCTATAATGCTTATCTGTGTTTTAAAATGGCGAAGAAAAATGAGAGAAGCATTTAAGTGGCAGCGTCATCAGGTAGGAGAATTAAATAGCCGTGTAGAAGATAGCCTATTGGGAATAAGAGTTGTAAAGTCCTTTGCCAACGAAGATGTCGAAATAGAAAAGTTTGATGAAGGCAACTTAGAATTCTTAAAAGCAAAAAAAATGGGATACAAGTATATGGCGGCATTCCATTCTACAACAAGGTTCTTTGACGGGCTTATGTATATAACCGCAGTTTTGGCGGGTGGGTTGTTTATTATGAAGGGGAAAATCACACCGCCCGATTTTATGGCGTATCTTCTCTATATTTCGACGCTTTTATCATCAATCAAAACGATTGTTGACTTTTCCGAACAGTTCCAGCGCGGTATGACAGGAATTGAGAGATTTTTAGAGATTATGGACACAAAGCCGACTATTGTTGACTCAAAAAATGCACTCCCTGCACCCGATTTTAAAGGTGATATAGAGTTTAAAAATGTTTCATTTAAATATGACGATGACGAAAAATATGTCCTAAAAGACATCTCGATTAAGGTAAAAGCAGGGGAGAGTATTGCGTTAGTTGGACCATCGGGGAGCGGAAAAACCACTTTATGTAACTTAATTCCAAGATTTTACGATACCACAGACGGCGATATTTTAATCGACGGCGGAAATATCCGTGATATGACAATATCATCTTTAAGAGAACAAATAGGCGTTGTTATGCAGGATGTGTATATGTTCTCAGGGCGAATTCGTGATAATATCGAATACGGAAAACCGGGCGCAACATTGGATGAAATCAAGGAAGCTGCAAAAAGAGCGGGGGCAGATGAGTTTATCGAAAAGCTGCCAGACGGTTATGACACATATGTAGGAGAAAGAGGTGTGAAATTGTCGGGCGGACAGAAACAAAGAATTTCTATTGCCAGAGTATTTTTAAAAAATCCGCCGATTCTGATTTTGGATGAAGCGACATCGGCGCTCGATAATGAGAGCGAGAGAATTGTTCAGGAATCGTTAGATGAGCTCGCTAAGGGAAGAACGGTATTTACAATCGCCCACCGCTTAACAACCATAAGAAATGCCGATAACATTTTAGTCCTTACCGAAAACGGACTTGAAGAAATGGGTACACATAAGGAGCTTATGGAGAAAAACGGTATATATGCGCATTTAAACAGGGTATAGCAAATAAAAAAACGGTGTCAAACCGTTTTTTTTATTTGCTATTATTTACTACCGCTTCTGCTACCTTTATTCCGTCAACTGCCGATGATGTGATACCGCCTGCAAAGCCGCCGCCTTCACCTGCAGAGTAAAGACCTTTAATGGACAGCATCATATTTTCATTCCTTATCATCTTAACGGGTGATGAAGAGCGTGTTTCAGGTGCAGTTAAAATTGCATCACTTGACGCAAAGCCTGGGATTTTTTTATCCATCATTAAAAGCCCGTCATGGAGTGATTGGTAAATAAATTCAGGGAATAGCTTTTTTAAATCGCACATTGTAACGCCAGGCTTATAGGTCGGGATTACATTTGTAATTTCATTTTTGCCTGTTCTCTTTAAAAAGCTTCCTAAGGTTTCAGCGGGTGCTTTTCCTTTTCCTAAAATATACGCCTTTTTCTCGATTTCTCTTTGTAGGTACATTCCCGATAATACATCGTTGCCTGGGAAATCATCGGGCGTAACACCAACTAAAACGGCACTGTTCGCATTTTTTCCGCCTCGGTCAGAATAGCTCATTCCGTTTGTAACGATTGTGTCCTTTTCGGATGCCGAAGCCACCACAAATCCGCCAGGGCACATACAGAATGTATATAAAGACCTGCCGTTAGGTAAGTGTACCGCCATTTTATAGTCGGCAGGCGGTAAAGATTTATAAAAATCTCCGTACATAGCCTTTGATATAAATTCCTGAGAGTGCTCGATTCTGGCACCTATCGAAAAAGGCTTTTTCTCCATTTTTACGTGCTTTTCTTTCAGCATTTCCATTGTGTCTCTTGCGCTATGTCCGATTGCAAGAATTACCGTGTCGGTCTTAATAAATTCGTCGCCAACATATACGCCACAAATTTCACCGTCGGTAACTTCAAGGTCGGTAAGCTTTGAGTTAAATCTTACTTCTCCGCCAAGAGAGATAATTTCTTTTCGGATATTTTTTACAACTTCTCTTAAAACATCTGTCCCGATATGCGGTTTTGAATTTACTAAAATATCAGGGTTTGCTCCGTGAGACACAAATTCTTCTAAAACCGCACGGATACGGATATTTTTAGTCCCTGTATTTAGCTTTCCGTCGGAAAAAGTACCTGCTCCGCCTTCGCCAAACTGCACGTTATTTTCGGTATTTAATTCGCCAATAGAAAAGTATCTTTCAACATCCTTTTGCCTTGAATCTACATCGCCGCCACGTTCTAAAACGATAGGATTAAGCCCCGAGCGTGCTAAATATAGCGCGGAAAATAACCCTGCAGGGCCTGTGCCGACAATTACGGGACGGCATTTTTTAGGAGTTGCTTTCGGGAAAATAAAAACTTCTTCTGTTTTTTTCTCAACATTGGGGATATTTTTCCTTAAAATCAGGTCTTCATTATCCACCAAAAGCTCGACAGACAGGACATAATGCACATCCTTTTTCCGTCTTGCATCAATGGCTCTTTTGGTTATTTTTAGATTTTTTATTTCGCTTATGCCAAGTAATTTTTCGGCTTTTTTCCTGACCGTTTCCAAATCAAAGCCAATTTCGGCACGAAGGTTTGTAATCTTAAGCATCTTTTGTCTCTCCGTTAATTGCATCTGCCACACGAAGACCTGAAATCCACGCCCAGCCTAAATTATACCCACCGCATTCGCCGTCTGTGTCCAGTGTCTCGCCTGTGATAAAAAGACCTTTATGTATTTTTGACTCCATAGTTTTAGGGTCTATCTCGTGTAGCGGAACACCGCCACGGGTTACCTGAGCCGAGTCAAAGCCGAGAGTTCCAAAAATCTCTATCGGGAAAGCTTTTAATATCTTTGCAAGGCATCTTAATTCATCGTCCGACAAGTTTATAGCTTTCATTTTTGGGTTTATTGACATAGTCTTTTTAATTATTTCTTCTGCAATTCGACGTTTAATAATTCCGACAAAAAGATCCGAAACCTCTCTGTCACCCTTTTGGGATTTTTTTAGGTTTTCATAAATTTCGTCTTCCGAAAAATCTTCTAAAAAATCTATTAAAAGATGTGCGCCGTCCGTTAAGAATCTTGAAATCTGCATAGCGGCAATTCCGCTTATTCCGTATTCGGTAAACTGTATTTCGCCCGATTCTTCTCTTAAAAGTGTGTCGCCCAAATAAAGCGACAGCTTTGCTTTCTGGCGGATACCCTTTAGGGGAGCGGTAAAGCTTTTATCTGCCTTTAGCTTTGTAAGAGCGGGGGAAAGCTTGGTTACGGTATGCCCTAAGCTTTTTAAAATGTCATAGCCGTTTGTAAAAGACGATGCCAAGCCACCAGTCCCAATTACTACGATATCGGCATCTGTTACACCGTTTTGGGTTTTGATTTTAAAGGTTTCGCCGTCTTTTTTAATGTCGGTAACTTCGGTATTTAAAACGAATACTGCACCGTTTTCTTTTGCGGTGAGTCTTAATACATCTAAAACAGATGATGACTGATTGGAAACAGGATAGAGTCTCCCTTCGCTGTCGGTATAGGTAAAAAGTCCGAGATTTTTAAAAAAAGCAGTAATTTCTTCATACGGATTTTCGCCGAGGACATTTTTAAGAGTGACAGGGTCTTCGGAATACAAACCGTCCATACCAAAGTGCTCGTTTAAAAGATTACAACGTCCGTTGCCTGTTTGAAATAGCTTTTTTCCGACTCTGTCGTTTTTTTCAAATACTGTGACCGAGCTTTTTTTTATTGCTGATGCAACCAATAGTCCAGATGCACCCGCTCCGATTATGGCAATTCGCTTACTCATTTCTTTTCCGCCTTTTTATCTTCGATTTTTGAAAGAAGCTCTTCTATAAGCATTTTTAATACCACTACAACAGGGACTGCGATAATCATACCGCCGACGCCCCATAGTCCGCCGCCCAATGTTACGGCAAGGATTATTAAAAGCGGTCTTGCTTTTAACATATTGCCCATAATTTTAGGACCTATAAAGTTTCCGTCTATCTGCTGAAGAATTATTAAAAGAATCAAAACCCAGAAAGCCTGCCAGAATCCGCCTGTTAAAAGGGTTACAATTACCGAGAGTGCTACTGCAATAATTGAGCCAAAATAGGGGATAAGGCTAAATAATGCAATTATAAGTCCCAAAACAATTGCATAGCGGACTTTAAGTATGCTCATAACAATTGTGCTTGCAATTCCGACCAAGAGAGCATCTATCAAAACAGAGAAAATATAGGTCTGGAAGATGCTGTTTGATTTTGAGAAAAATTCGGTGATTTCCGAAAACTTTTCACGTCCGAATATGATTTTTATAATTCTTTTTGTGCCGCCGATAATACGTTCTTTATCAAGAAGCATATATACAGACGAAATAATAGCGATAAACGCATCAAGCAGACCGCTTGTTGCATTGATAATGCCCTGTGCATACTTTGAAATTTCGGAAAAACGGAAATTTTTGATAAATGACTGAATCAACTCTATAGCATTTGTTTTATCAAATTCAAAGACTTTAATATCAAATCTTGTCTGGAGCTCGTTTATTTTTGTAAGCATAAGCTCTAAGTAATAAGGAACATTAAAATAAAGGTCCTGAAGGTTTTTGTAAATTGCAGGAATTACCGTACGGAGTACAACAGAAAAGATTATTAAAACTACAAAATACACAATCCCGATTGATAAGCCTTTTGAGTGGCTGTTAAAAAACTTATGCTTTGATTTTTCCAAAAGCTTTTTTAGTGCATTGACAGGGATATTAAGTAAGAATGCAATAATAAAGCCTGCTATAAAGGGGCTTAATATACCGATTACTCTGCCGAAAAAGTCGGCAATAAATTTAAAATTATCAACCGTTTTATAAACAATTATAAGTCCCGATAAAAACAAAAAGGCGAGAAACCAGTTAGAGTACTTGTTCTTCATATTTTTCTCCTTAAGTGATTATAAAATAAGGGGACCAAAAGCGGCCCCCTAATTAGTTATTTGATTATTTTACTATAACTATGCTCTTTGCTTCAAATCTGCCGTTGTTATATTCGCCGTATGCGTTTACAACAGAGCCTTTCTTTATATCACGGAACATCTTTGTGCTTCCGTCTGCTGAAATCAAGGTTGTCTTTGAGTCGCTGCAGTAAACCTTTTCTTCATAGATGTTGCCTGTTCCGTCAGCAGTTCTTACGCTTATATACTTTGATGACGGATCTACCGTTGTAACAGTACCTGAAACGTTGCCTTCGGTAATTGTGGATGTAACACTTTCAATCTTAACAACTGCAGAGCTTTCTGTTGTAAGAGTTACCGTATTACCCACTCTGAAATCATAAAGTGTAGCTTCTACGCCGTTTACAAAGATTTTGATATCTCTTGTAATGTCGTATGTAACTTCCTGATTCTTAACCAAAACTGTGATTGTCGGGTTTGCAGAAATATTGATTGAACGGATAGTTCCTTCTACAGTAATCTTATTGCCTGATGCAACTACCTTCTTTACAAGGCCGTATTCCAATGTAAGTGAAAGCTTGTCTCCGCGGTAAACCTTATCCATGCTGACTTCGGCACCGTCTTTTGAGATTGTTACATCCTTTGCGAATGCTAAAACCAAACCGTCATAGTTATCATCTTCGTGGGCGATTGTAATATATAAGGTTTCGTCCTTTACATCTGTGCTTTCTAAGATTGCACCCTTGATTGATGCATCCTTTTTAAGTACGTTTACATTTGTAACCTTTCCTAAAGATGTCTTAACCAAAATGAAGTCACCGTCTAAAATATCTTTAACATCAATTTCTTCGCCGTCTTTTATGATAACTGCATCTTCTGAGAGCTCATATGAAGAAACTGCAGATTCAAAGACTTCCGATACTTTGATATATATGGTGTCATTCTCTGTAACAGTGCCTCTGAATACGAAGCTGTCTTCAACATCGGGAACAGCTGATAAGATATCAACAAAGAGCATGCCGTCATTTGTTGTTGTAATGACTGCATTTACGCCTTCAGTCACCTTGTCAGCCGATACCTTTTCGCCCTCTATAAAGAAGAGAGTATCTTCTGTATATTCTAATGTAGCACTGTCGCCGTCTGATGTTTTAACTTTAAGCTCCTTGGCTTCAGAATCAATCTTTGTGATATTCACATCGCTGAATGTAATATCCATAGCATCAACGGTTTTTGAAAGCATAACTGCAATTTGTGATCTCTGAACCTCTGTGTTCGGTGAGAATGTTCCGTCTCCGCCGCCTGCCATAATATTCTTTTCTGTTACCATATAAACATACTTTTTAGCAGCAGAAGGAATATCTTTTACATCTGTATATGAAAGGTCTAAAACAAGATTTCTTTTAGCTTCGGCGTCTAATCCCATAGCCTTTACAATAACAGTTGCAGCCTCGTGACGAAGCATCGGCTTATTCTTTGTGTCTCCGCTAAGGTAAGCATTCATTTCTGTTTCGGTAAGTGCACCGTGATAAAGCAAGAATGCAACGTCTTCTTTACCGAACTTTAAGTCAAGGTTCTCTATAAATTCATCATACTTTTCCAAAGCTGTATCTACAGTATCCTTGTGGATTGCACTTCTTGAGCCCATAGCTCTTGCAAAAAGTGAAATTGCTTCAATCTTTGATACAGTATTCTGCGGACGGAATGTGCCGTCTTCATATCCGCTGATTAAACCTTTTTCAGCCATATCTTCAACATAAGCATTTGCCCAGTCATATGCTGTACCTTCTACATCGGAAAAGGTTGCGGCAAACGCAGTAGCTGTCATAGAAAATGCAGCCAGAGATGCTATAATTCCTTTAAAAATTTTATTCATTTCTACGCCTCCAAACAATAGGATTTTCTTAAAGATATCATAGCATAAAAGCAGTACTTATTCAATAATTGTTTTGAATTTGTAGAAAGATTGTAACATTTGCACAAAGAATTACACGAGATATAGTGGTTTTACCTTATAAATCGGAAATGCCTACACTAAATACATTGTTTTTAAATCTTAAGACGGCTTACCGATACTTCATAGGCGGTTTTTTCTATATATTCATCTTCGCTGACACGCTTTTGATATACTCTTGACTGAATTCTGCCGAATACTTCGATTTTTGTTCCCACCGAAAGATGTTTTGAAAATCTTGCGTTTCTGCCCCAGGTGATAATGGGTATATAGTCGGACTTATTGTATGTTCTGTTTACCGCAAGCAAAAGGTCTGCAATCTCGCGACCGAATGGTGTCTGGCGAAATACCGGCTCTTTACATAGAAATCCGTTTAAATAAAGGAAGTTTGGGTTTTTGTTTTCTTTATCATCGGGTGGGAGAATATCTCTTGCGAATACGCTTAAAATAAGTCTGTTTCCGCCGTCATCTGTGCTGTTATATGAACGGAACTGTCCTATAACCGTTACCGCTTCGCCTTTTTTAATCAGACAGTCTTCAAAAAGTCTCTCTGATGCGATAATACGGATTGTGTCGGTGGTACCTGATAGTCTTCCCACCTCAAGATAGAAAAGATAAAATGCTTCATCGAAAACCTTGTGGCTTATCTCTGGACAGGATACTATAACGCCTGTAAGATGTGCATAGTTGTTTGTGTCTGTAAATTCCATATTAAATACCATCCCTTCAAAATTTCATCCTTTTTCCTATCATATTCTGAAATGACGATTATTATGCCTTATGATACTTGACAAATTGGCTAATTGGTGGGATAATATACTGTGAATAATTGCACTTTGAAAGGAATGTTAAAGGTAATGGAAGATAATAAAAACATTGCTAAAACCTATGACCCGAGCGCGGTTGAGGACAGATTATATAATGAATGGTGTGAAAAGGGATATTTTCATGCCGAGATAGATAAAAATAAAACTCCTTATACAATTGTAATTCCGCCTCCCAATGTAACAGGACAGCTTCATATGGGACATGCTCTTGACGAAACACTTCAGGATATCCTTATAAGATATAAAAGAATGCAGGGCTTCTGTACCCTTTGGGTTCCCGGAACAGACCACGCAGGTATCGCAACTCAGATTAAGGTTGAAGAAGAGCTCCGTGTAAAAGAAGGCAAGACAAGATACGACTTGGGCAGAGAAAAGTTTTTAGAAAGAGTCTGGGAATGGAAAAATCTCTACGGCTCAAGAATTATCAATCAGCTTAAGAAGATCGGCTCTTCCTGCGACTGGGACAGAGAACGCTTTACAATGGATGAAGGATGCTCAAAAGCTGTAAAAGAAGTTTTTGTAAATCTTTATGAAAAAGGCCTTATCTATCAGGGCTCAAGAATCATAAACTGGTGTCCGCATTGTATTACAGCTCTTTCAGATGCTGAAGTTGAGCACGCAGAGCAGGCAGGACATTTCTGGCATATCAAATATCAGGTTAAGGACTCGGATGAATTTGTTATTATAGCAACAACCCGTCCTGAAACCTTATTCGGCGATACTGCAGTTGCAGTAAACCCCGAAGACGAAAGATATACTCATTTAGTCGGAAAGACACTACTTCTTCCGCTTACAGACAGAGAAATCCCTGTTATTGCAGACGAATATGTTGATAAAGAATTCGGAACAGGCTGTGTTAAGATTACACCTGCCCATGATCCGAATGACTTTGAAGTGGGGCTCCGTCATAACTTAGAGCAGATCAAGGTTATGAATGATGATGCCACAATGAATAAGTTTGCGCTTAAGTACGAAGGAATGGACCGCTACGAGTGTAGAAAGGCAATGCTCGTTGACTTAGCCGAAATGGGACTTTTGGTAAAAACTGAAGACCATTCACATAATGTAGGTCAGTGCTACAGATGCGGAACTACAGTTGAACCGATTATCTCAAAGCAGTGGTTTGTAAAGATGAAGCCTTTAGCAGAGCCTGCTATAAAGGCTGTTAAAGACGGCGAAACACAGTTTGTACCGACTCATTTTGAAAAGGTTTATTTCCACTGGCTTGAAAATATCAAGGACTGGTGTATCTCCCGTCAGCTCTGGTGGGGACACCGTATTCCTGCGTTCTACTGTAAGGACTGCGGTGAAATGATTGTGTCAAAGGATGATATTACAGTTTGTCCCAAGTGCGGCGGTAAGGTAGAGCAGGACCCCGATACACTTGACACATGGTTTTCATCAGCACTCTGGCCGTTTTCAACACTCGGCTGGCCCGATAAGACAGAGGATTTGGAATATTTCTATCCCACAAGCACACTTGTAACAGGCTATGATATTATTCCGTTCTGGGTAATGAGAATGATGTTCTCAGGAATTGAGCATACAGGCGAAGTTCCCTTTAAGCACGTATTTATCCACGGTTTAGTAAGAGACGAGCTTGGAAGAAAAATGTCAAAATCATTGGGTAACGGTATTGACCCGTTGGAGATTGTAAAGGACTACGGTGCGGATGCTCTAAGATTTACCCTTGCAACAGGTAATGCACCGGGTAACGATATGCGTTTCTCTGTAAAACGTGTGGAAGCAAGCCGTAATTTTGCAAATAAAATCTGGAATGCATCAAGATTTGTGCTTATGAATCTTGAAGTAGATGAAAATAAGATTCCCGATAACTTAAGAACAGAAGATAAGTGGATACTTTCAAAATACAACAGAGTTGTAAAAGAAGTTACAGAAAATATTGATAACTTTGAGCTTGGTGTTGCAGTTTCAAAGCTTTATGATCTTATCTGGGACAACTTCTGCGACTGGTATATCGAGCTTGTAAAACCGAGACTTTTCGATAAGGGCAGCGAAAGTGCCAAGTCTGCACAGTATGTACTTTCATACGTGCTTTCAAACACAATGAAGCTTTTGCATCCCTTTATGCCGTTTATCACAGAAGAAATCTGGCAGCATCTTCCGCACGAGGGCGAAAGCATTATGATTTCTGCTTTCCCGAAGTACGATGCTTCCCTTGATTTCCCTGAGGCAGAGAAGGATATGGAGCTTATAATGGCGGCAATCGGCGCTATCCGTAACAGAAGAGCCGAAATGAATGTACCGCCGTCAAAGAAGGCAAAGCTGATTGTTGTAACAGACAAAAAAGATCTCTTTAAAGCGGGCAGTGAGTTCTTTATAAAGTTGGCATCTGCAAGTGAAGTAGAAGTGGTTGAGTCAATTGATTCAGTTCCCGAAAATGCGGTAAATGTCGTAGTAGAAGGAGCAAGCCTTTACCTTCCGCTGTCAGAGCTTGTTGATAAGGACAAGGAATTAGAAAGACTTAATAAAGAAAAGAAGGACTTAGAGGGCGAGATTAAGAGAGTTGAAGGAAAGCTCTCGAATCAGGGCTTTGTTGCAAAAGCACCCGCAAATGTTGTGGAAGAAGAAAAAGCAAAGGGTATTAAATACCGCGAAATGTTAGATAAGGTAATTGAATCAATCAAAAACCTTGAGAATATGTAATTTAAATTAAGGGGGAGCGCTAAGTGTCATATCTTGAAATGATTTCGTCGCCAAACGACATAAAGAAATTTACAGAGAATGAGCTTAGGGCTCTTTCTTTGGAAATAAGAGAATTTTTAATCGACAGCGTAACCAAAACGGGCGGACATTTAGCGTCTAATTTAGGCGTTGTCGAGCTTACAATCGCTCTTTTGGCAGTATTTGATATGCCGAAAGATAAGGTTGTATGGGATGTTGGGCATCAGTCCTATGTATATAAGCTTTTGACAGGCAGAAAAGACGGCTTTAAGACTTTAAGAACCTTTGGTGGTATGAGCGGTTTTCCAAAGACGGAAGAGAGTGAGTATGATTCCTTTAACACAGGCCACAGCTCAACCTCTGCATCGGCGGTTTTGGGTATGGCAAGGTCAAGGGATTTATCGGGCGAAGACAATAATGTAATCGCAGTTTTCGGTGACGGAGCTTTAACGGGCGGTATGATGTTTGAAGCGATGAACGACGCAGGACGGTCAAAAACAAAGGTTATCTATATTCTAAATGACAATGCGATGTCCATTTCAAAAAATGTCGGAGCGGTGTCGAAATATTTAAGAGAATTAAGACAGAAGCCTATGTACTTTAGGTCAAAAGAGGCTGTTCTTAGCTTTTTGTCAAAATCCAAAGGCGGAGTAAAAATGGCAAGATTTATACGAAATGTAAAAAGAGCCATCCGTTCTACCGTTTTACCGACAACTATATTTGAAGATTTGGGCTTTGATTACTACGGACCCATTGACGGACACGATTTAAATGCACTTTTTAAAGCACTTGAGCACGCAAAAAACAGTAAAAAGTCTGTATTTATTCATATACTTACCAAAAAGGGTAAAGGGTATTTGGAAGCCGAGAAAAATCCGCAGTTTTTCCACGGAATTTCGGCAGGAAACAAGGCAAAGGAAAAGGATTTTTCCGAAGCCTTGGGCGAGAGCTTAACTAAAATTGCCGAAGAAAATGAGAGAGTGGTAGCCGTAACCGCAGCAATGGCATTGGGTACGGGACTTGATAAATTCCACGAAAAATTCAGGACAAGATATTTTGATGTCGGAATTGCAGAGCAGCACGCAGTTACTATGTCGGCAGGCTTTGCAATTTCAGGGCATATTCCTGTAGTTCCCCTGTATTCGTCATTTTTACAAAGGGCGTATGACCAGGTTTTACACGATGTATGTCTTCAAAATCTGCATGTAATTTTCCCGATTGACCGAGCTGGTGTAGTCGGTGCAGACGGCGAAACACATCAGGGAATGTACGATATTTCCTTTCTTTATTCGATGCCAAATATGGTAATTCTGTCGCCATCGGGTTATGATGAGCTTGATAAAATGCTCCGATGGGCAGTATATGAGAATAACGGCCCTGTTGCGATAAGATATCCAAGGGGCACGGAAGACAAGGAAAACAAAGCACCCGAATTTTCATTCGGTAAAGGTTACACATTAAAAGATGGTGAAGATGTTGCGATCTTTACCTGTGGCAGAATGGTAAAAACCGCAGTGGAAACAAGCGAAGAATTAAATAAAAAGGGTATAAGTGCAGGCGTATATGTGCTTCCCACCATAAAGCCTTTGGATAAAGATTTTATTTTAGAAAAGAGCCAAGACAAAAAGCTATCGGTTACCATAGAAGACGGAGTTATGTATGGCGGATTCGGTTCGGCAGTTTCGGGGATTTGTAAAGTTTTGATAAAGGCATATCCCGACAAACCCATTCCGCACGGAACTGTAGCTCTGCTTGATAGATTATTCGGGATGGATTCTGAAACTATTGCACGTGAGATTGAGGAGAATTTAAATGAGCGATAAAGTACGCTTAGATGTGCTATTACATGAGAGCGGTCTTTGTGAGAGCAGAGAAAAAGCAAAGGCACTCATTATGGCAGGACAGGTATATATTGATAATGTTAAGTGCGATAAAGCAGGCGAGCAGGTTTTAAGGACAAAAAAGCCTGAAATCAGGGGCGAAACCTTAAAATATGTAAGCCGCGGCGGACTTAAGCTTGAAAAGGCACTTTCCGAGTTCCCGATAGATTTATCGGGCAAGGTTTGTATGGATATCGGTGCATCGACTGGCGGTTTTACCGACTGTATGCTACAAAATGGTGCAAAAAAAGTCTTCGCAGTCGATGTCGGATACGGACAGTTTGCGTGGAAATTAAGGAGCGACGAAAGAGTCGTTAATATGGAAAGAACCAATATCCGATATGTAAAAAGGGAAGATATTGGCGTTGAGCTTGAATTTGCATCTATTGATGTGTCCTTTATTTCGCTGTCGTTGGTTTTGCCTGTGGCATATGAGCTTTTGGGCGATATGGGCGAAGTTGTTGCTTTAATAAAACCGCAGTTTGAAGCAGGACGCGGTCAGGTTGGTAAAAAAGGCGTTGTAAGAGATGCTTCAATTCATAAAGAAGTAATTGAAAAGGTTATAGGGGTTGCAAAGGAAATCGGATTCGGAGTTCTGGGACTTTCCTTTTCGCCTGTAAAAGGCCCTGAGGGAAACATCGAATATTTAGTGCATTTAAAGAAAAATGACAAGACGGATATTGTAGATGAAGAAAAAATAAACGATGTTGTTAAGATGTCGCACGAAGTTTTATAAGGAGAAAAAGCTATGCGTTTGTATGATGATATTATTGTATCGGGAAACCGTGCTATTGCAAGGTCGTATGCCAAAATCAATTTGACGCTTGATGTTTTGGGCAAAAGGGAAAACGGCTACCATGATGTAAAAATGATTATGCAGACGCTCTCTTTGTTTGATCTGGTAATTGTCGATAAGGAAAAGGCAGGAATTGCGGTTTCAACCAACATAAAGCATCTTCCTGTCGGGGATAAAAACATCGCATGGAAAGCGGCAAAATTATTCTTTGACGAAATTGGTATTTCGGGCGGATGTAAGATTTTAATACATAAAAATATTCCGATAGCGGCAGGTTTAGCTGGTGGCAGCGGTAATGCGGCGGCAGTTTTATGTGCACTGGATAAGCTTTATAACACTAATCTTTCTTTGGAAACACTTCTTAAAATGGGCGAAAAATTAGGCGCAGATGTGCCGTTTTGTATATTGGGCGGAACTGTTTTGGCCGAGGGAATAGGGGAGATTATGACGGAGCT
>JAZNQG010000148.1:0-12755 GCA_045590035.1 Clostridia bacterium | reverse complement strand
TCCAAAAAATTCAGACGGCGGCATAGCCTTTGCCGTTACATAGATATTTTTAAAGGTAATATCGTGGATATGGCTTCTTTTCCTTCCGCCCTGTGAAACGCAAGATTCATAAGCTACAAAGGAAGATAAAAGTGTCGGAAGATATTTGGTATCTTTATTTTCATACACCTCTTCATAGCTTGTCTGTACCATAGGCTTTAATTGGGCATCATCATATTCAACTCTTATATCGTCATAAGTAATATTATAAATTTCCGCATAATCGAATGATGCACAATCAAGCATTACGCCTGTACCGTGAATTATATCTATATCATAAAAACCTGAATCATGAATTGATTTTGCGCACATATCAACTCCTGCCTCTAAAGCGTGTCCCCAATCGTTCCATACGACACAGTTTATAAACTTTACATTTTTAAGTTCATCATATGTCTTGCCGTTATAGAACATATCTCCCTGATTATAAAAGAAGAATCCCTTAAGGCACAAAGAATCATCAAAAGAACGGACAAACGAATTTTTGACTATTGAGTCCTTGCTGTTTACAAAGTCGATACCGTCCGAGTTATATCGCCAGTTTCCGATTATTTTGACATTATCTATCAAAACATTCTCGCAACAAATCAGTCTTACTGTCAAAAATATAGAATCCCTGATTGTTATGCCTTCGATATATACATTAGTGCAGTATTCCAAAACCAACTCACCCGGGCGTTCTTCATCGTGAACATTAAAATATGGAGTTCTGTCAAACTCGAGCGACGGGTCTTCAACTATTTTTGACTGGTCTAAGATACCGCGTCCGATAATCTTTATATTATCCTTACCGATTGCGTGGACTCTGCCGTAAACAACAGCATTTTCGTCTATGTAGAGAGTTTGATTGCTTTCTAATTCAATCACGCCAGCATCGTGAATTCCTTCTCCAAAATATATAACATCAGGAGAATTTTTGTCGGGAATTTCATAAGGCTTTGGTGGGTTTATGAACAAATGAAGTGCCTCGTGAAAACCGTCAAGCTCAACTGTATACTGACCTGCATTTTTTATGGTAAAATAAATCTTTCCGTCTTTTATCAACGGTTCAATATTTTCCGATTTTGGTCTTATCTCTACTTTTTCAAAGCTCTTTGACGGTGTAATTTCAAAGTCCACACTTTCGTCAGTTTCAATCGATGCAAAAGACGCAATTTCGGTCTGGTTTAACGGTCTTTGATATCCTGGCCACCACTGATTAAACGGCATTTTTGAAACACGGGAAGCATGGAGCGGAATGTCTGTGCCGTTTGCTAAAACTTTAAACGGTACACCCTTACTTCCAACTTTAAACTGCTCCGACTCGAATTCATTTACATTTGTTTTGTAAGGTATCAGCATAAAACTACTCCTTTATTCATTTATAAGCACAGCTCCAAAGTATGTAACTGTGTTTTGTCCATTTATGTATTTCATTCCTGATAATGTAGCAAGCTTTGATACATTTACGGCATATGCTTCCAAAGACGGATATGCAGTTTCAGGGAAACGGCAAGGCTCGTTTGTTTTTAAGGCGCAGACTTCACATTCCGAGCATCCGCCCGCCGCTAAAACTTTGTGCTTTTCTTCTGTTTCTTTAAACAAAGCCCCCACCTTTTTTGTAAGGAGTCTAAATTCTATTCTTGCATTCCCCATTCCTTCTATATCGAAGGAGTCTTCCAACGGATAGATTTTCTGGAATACATAGGCATATTTATAGTCTTTTGCCTCTTTTATAAGCTCGTCTGTATCTCCAACATACGGCGGACAACTGTAGTTTTTGCCGTAGTTTCCGCAGGAATTAAGACGGCAAAGCTCAATCAAAGACGGCTCAAACGCAATATCTGAAACCAATACCCTTTCTACATTTGAAAATCCAAGTTCTTTTATTTTATCTTTCATATTATAACCATTAACTCCTTTTTTTGAAATCCAAGTCTGAAAGAAAATTGTTCATATTGCCACTTTGCAGCGAGTGGTGCTGTACGAGTGTACCGCCCCGAGCTTGCCGTCAACACTTGCCAAATCAAAGATTTGGAGTGTTTTGACATGGGTGCTGTTGCCAAATCAAAGATTTGGACGAGCACCGCAAAGTGGTGATAGGGGCAATTTTATTCAGACTTACACCTCAAATATCATATTTTCTATATACTTATCCATAAAATAGCTGCTATCCGAAAGCATTACTGTTTCCATAGAGTCTGCTAATTTTTCCGAGAGTTCGATAAATTCCTTATTTAAAAGCATCATTGATGCTCCCATTCCCGCTCCGTTTCCGATTGAAACCGCTTTATCCTTTAATTCTTCGGGTATCAATCCGACCAAAACAGCACTTTCAATATTTAAAAAGCTACCGAAACCGCCCGCAATATAGAAATTATCAATATCACCTGCAGTTATCTTGGTATAATCCATAAGAGTATCAATGCCTGAACGGATAGCGGACTTTGCAAGCTGGAATTTTCTTATATCTTCCAATGAAATATATACTTCGCTATCATTAAAATAATAGTCGTCTTCCATATAGCCTGTTTCATCAATAATTCCGACTTTCAAAAGACAGGCAATAGCATCTATAAGACCTGTCCCACATATTCCTGTGGGTTTTTTATTGCCGATTGTTGTATATTTAATCTCACCATTTTCTAAAAAGACCGAATTTATAGCACCGTCTATTGCCTGAGAGCCGCAGGATATTCCCGCACCTTCAAAGCATGGACCTGCAGCCGTCGAGCAGCAAATCATTTTTCCGTCTTTTGTTAAAACCATCTCGCCATTTGTACCGATATCAATTAAGAGAGCTCTTTTCTTTTCATACATCCCGGAAGACAAAACGCCCGATACAACATCAGCCCCCACATATGCTGACTGAGAGCGTGCAATATATGTGTTTTCATACCATTTTCCGAAAAGCTCATCTGCAACATACGGAGCTATACCAAGAGATTTGGGATTTTTACCAACTAAAAGATACTGCATGGTTGTATTTGCTGAAATTATATACTTGTCAATCTTATATCCGTCTGTGATTTTGGCGATTGCAGACAAAACTGCATCCTGTAAGTCTTTTCCCCTACCACTTTTGTAAGACTCTATTCTCGATATTACATCAGCACCAAACTCTGCCTGCGGATTTGGAACACATATGGATTTTTCTATTTCACACTCAGGGAATTTATATATGTATCCTGCAACGGTGGTAGTACCAATGTCAATTGCAGCACCGTAGCCGTTTTCAATTAATGGATTATTTTTAAACTCAGGAAAAACTCCCGCCGTGATACCTTGCACCAAATTATTATCTGTGTTATACTGAATTAAAGAATCTTTATCAATATATGTTTTGCATGCAAGTACATTTTCTCCGTTTAAAATAATACGACACTTTCCGCATACACCTCTTCCGCCGCAGGGCTTCGGCATATATAATCCCGCATCCGAAAGAACCTTTGATGCTAAAACGGGCTCATTATAGGACTTTGTTATTTCTTTATCAGAAGTTATAATTTTAACCGAGAACATACTTTCACCACTCTTTCTTTTTTTAGAATACCACACACAAAACAAATTTTCAATAATTTTATAAAGTTATAAATATTTTACCAAAAATAACAAAATATTTCTATATTTTCTGAAAAATAATGATTATAATTAAAATGAAAGGGATGACGAGTCTTGAAAGAAAAGTATATAAAACATTTTTCTTCACTTTTCGGAATTGATTTTAATATTTACGATTTAACAAAGAAGGATTTTAATGATTTTGAAAACACCTTCTGCAGCCAATGTCCCAACAGATGCGATTATAAAACCACTCACCTTTACGGCACATACGAATCGGTACGATGGGATAATAAATACATCTATTACTGTCCTATGGAGTTTTTATTTATTGCATCTCCCATATTTGGCGAATTCAATATGCCTTTGGAAAGTGTGATAGCGGGGCCTGTTTTAATCGGAGATATTGATGATTTTGATGAAACATACGGACTTCCGCATATGGAAACCCATAAGGTAAACGACCTTGCAGAAATTATATCAAAGGTTTTTTCAGAAAACATATCCAGGGAACCGACAGACTCAACGACAGATTTTTTAAATACAGTTTACAAGGAACTGGATGTAATTCCAAACAACGACTTATACCCTATCGAACTTGAATCAGAGCTTCGCCGTGCAATCACATCAGGGGACTCAAAAAGCGCAAAAGACCTTTTAAACAGATTACTAGGTGAAATCTTTTTCCATTCAAATGCAGACTTTGACATTATTAAAGCAAGGGCATTTGAGCTTTTGGTACTGTTATCCCGTTCTGCAATCGAGGGCGGTGCTGACAGCAAGGAAATATTTAACCTAAATAACAGCTTTATAAAGGAAATCGATTCAATAGAGTCGTTGGAGATGCTTAGCTTTGTACTTACAAATGTCATCAACCGATTTGTAAGCTATGTATTTGAATTCGGCGATATTAAACATTCAGATACAATGCAGAAAATTGCAAGTTATGTAAAAAATAATTATATGAACAGAATTACATTGGAAGACATTTCCGACCATGTATATATGAGCAAATCCTATATCAGTAAAATTTTCAAAGAGGAAATGAATATAAGTCTTACGTCATATATAAACAAGGTAAGAATAGAAAAAGCAGCACATCTTTTGCTTAATCAGTCACTTTCAATAGCTGATGTTGCAAATCTTACAGGTTTTGATGACCAGAGTTATTTTACTAAACAGTTTAAAATAGTTACTGGGTTCTCTCCAAAAAAATACAGAGAGAAGCATGGACTATAAAATAAATTTAAAGGAGACAAAATAATGAGCATTTTAGCAGAAATGAGCGAGCTTTTACAAAAAGGAAGAGCTCCCAAGGTTAAGGAATTGGTTGCACAGGCAATCGAAGAAGGTATTGCACCGCAGACAATTTTAGATGAAGGACTTTTATCAGGTATGTCAATTGTCGGAGAAAAGTTCAAGAAAAACGAAGTATTCGTTCCCGAAGTTTTAATTGCTGCACGTGCAATGAATGCAGGTGTTGAAATTCTTCGTCCTCATCTTATTTCAGCAGGCGTTGAAAGTAAGGGTACTGTAATTATCGGTACAGTAAAGGGCGACCTTCACGATATCGGCAAAAACATCGTAAAAATGATGCTTGAAGGCAAAGGTCTTGCTGTAATCGACTTAGGTGTTGACGTTGCTCCCGAAGCATTTGTTGAGGCTGCTAAAGAACACAATGCAGACATTATCTGCTGCTCTGCACTTCTTACAACAACAATGACAGAAATGAAGAATGTAGTAGATTTGGCAAAGGACGCAGGTATCCGTGATAATGTTAAAATCATGGTAGGCGGCGCTCCGATTACACAGAATTTCTGCGACAGCATCGGTGCTGATGTATATACTTCAGATGCTGCAAGCTGTTCAGATGCTGCTCTTAAAATCTGTGTTGAAAAAGGTGCCTGATTTTAAAGGGGGGCAAAACTATGGATATGAAAAAATGGCTTAGTGATGTTAATAGTTCACCCATAAAAAAATCTATGCCTATTCTTTCTTTCCCTTGTGTAACTTTATTAGGTGTAAGTGTAAATGAGCTTACACATAGCGGAGAGCTCCAGGCAAAAGGAATGAAACTTATTGCAGACAGATGCGACACTTTAGCATCTGTAAGTATGATGGATTTATCGGTTGAAGCAGAAGCCTTCGGCTCAGAGATTCGTTTTTCGGATGATGATGTACCGACAGTTATCGGTGCACTTATAACATCACCCGAAGAAGCCGATGCATTGGAAATCCCCGATGTCAAAAAGGCAAGACTCCCCGAATATATCGGTGCAATCGAAAAGGCAACTAAGTTAATTACAGACAGACCTGTATTTGCAGGAGTTATCGGTCCCTTTTCATTAGCAGGCAGACTTATGGACGTATCAGAAGCTATGATAAACTGCTACACAGAACCTGAAATGGTACATACAGTTTTGGAAAAGGCTACCGAATTTTTAATTACCTACATAAATGAATTTAAAAAAGCAGGAGCAAACGGAATTGTTATGGCAGAGCCTTTGGCAGGTATGCTATCCCCCGACCTTGCAAAAGAATTTTCAGAGCCTTATGTTAAGAAAATTTCCGACGCTGTTATAGATAACGACTTTTTACTTATCTATCATAACTGCGGAGATAATATTCTTCTTATGGCAGATTCTATTCTGAATACAGGTGCTTCCTGCTATCATTTTGGTAATTCGGTAAATCTTTCCGAAATGATCACGCACTTCCCGAAAGACACTTTAGTTATGGGAAATGTTGACCCTGCGGGACAGATTAAATGCGGATCACCCGAATCTGTAAAGGCAGAAACAAAGCGAATTATGGAAGAATGTAAGGACTACCCCAATTTTGTGATTTCATCAGGCTGCGATATCCCGCACGAAAGTCCGTGGGAAAACATCGATGCATTCTTTAGTGCAGTTGATGAATTTTACAAAGATAACTAATAATAAGGGGTGAAAAAAGATGACTTCAAGAGAAAGATTTATAAAAGCTATTAACCACATTGAAACAGACAGACCGCCTATCGATTTAGGCTCTACTGCAACAAGCGGTATTTCGGCTTACGCACTTCACAACTTACGCCAGGCACTCGGTATCAATAAACCCGTAAAAATTGACGAACCCTTCCAGATTTTAGGTAAAGTCGAAGAAGAAGACAGAAAAGCCCTTGGCGTAGATGTTGTAGGTATATTTGACAGAAACACTTTCTGGGGAAACCAGAATAACGGTAAATATCAGAACTGGAAATTTAAGGGTATTGATATGCTTATCGGCGAGGATTTCAGATACACTACCGATGAAGCCGGCAATACATATGCATACCCCAAGGGTAATCTTAACTCAAAGCCGTCAGGAAAATTACCGGCAAGCGGATATTTCTTTGACGGAATATTAAGAAGCGACCCTGTTGACGAAGATAACCTAACACCAATAGAAGACTTTAAAGAACAGTTCTGTCAAATAAGCGAAGACGACTTAAAGTATATTGAGAAGCAGGCTGATGATATTTATAAAAACACAGAATATGGTTCAATCTTAGCCTGGTCAGGTTGTGCATTAGGCGACGTTGCACTCCTTCCCGGAACAGGGTTAGAAAACCCTCAGGGCGTACGTGATATTGAAGAATGGTATATGTATCACATTCTCCATCCCGAATACATTGAAGAGCTTTTTGACTATCATTCAGAGATTGCTATTAAAAATCTTGAAATGTTAAAGCAGGCAGTAGGCAACAAAGTCCAGGCAGTTGTCGTAAGCGGAACTGATTTCGGTACACAGATTGACACCATTATGTCGATTGATACATTCAGAGAGCTTTATAAGCCGAGATTTAAAAAGGTCAACGACTGGATTCATAAAAACACCGAATGGAAGACATTCTACCATACTTGCGGTGCAATAAAGAAATTCATCCCCGACTTTATTGAAATGGGCGTTGATATTTTAAACCCCGTTCAGTGCTCTGCAAACGGAATGGACGCTAAAGAACTTAAAGAAAAGTTTGGTAAAGACATTGTATTCTGGGGCGGCGGAGTTGATACACAGAAGACTCTTCCCTTCGGAACCCCCGAAGAAGTTTACAAAGAAGCAAAGGAAAGAGTTGAAATCTTCAAAAAAGACGGAGGTTTCGTATTTAACTCGATTCATAATATCCTTGCAAACTCTTCACCCGAAAACATCATGGCTTTCTTTAAGGCAGGCAGAATGGAATAATTTTAAAGACCGTCAGCATTTTGCTAACGGTCTTTTTCTCTGTATTTTTTAGGTGAGATTCCAAAATATTTTGAAAACATTTTAGAAAACAGAAGTGCATCATCATACCCACCCGAATGTGCAATCAGATTAACAGGCATATTAGTTTCTTTCAAAAGCTCTTTTGCACGTTTCATTCTTTTGTCCTGAATATATTGCTTGGGTGATATGCTCATTAAATCCATACCCGTAAAAGAAGTGACCCACGGTCTTTCATATCTTCATATACAGACGTTAGCCGACGCAGAAGATTATAATGGTACATATATTAAATATTTGAAAAAAATATAGAAAAAAGTTCACCTTAAAAGGTGAACTTTTTTATTAGTTTTCTTCAAACATTTCCTTACCTACTCCGCAAAGAACGCAGGCAAAGTCGTCGGGTAAATCTTCAAATTTTGTTCCGGGTGCAATTCCCTTTTCGGGTAATCCCTTTTCTTCATCATAAACCCAACCACAAACTGTGCAAACATACTGTTTCATAAATCTACCTCCTTTTTTATTATAATATCATAAAATGTAATAATTATGCAAGTATAAAATCACAAAATAAATAGAGCAGAAGATTCTGCTCTATTTTATCACTTAAATCAAACCGAATTCGGTTGCAAGCCATGTAAGTGTTTCAGTATTAAGCTCTGCCAACGATTCATTAAATCGTGCTTCCATAGTCTCATTCGCCTTAATATCGTTATAATAACCTTTGGCTTCAGCTATCTCCGCCTTATATTCTGTACGGACAAAATCAGCTGTGATTATAACGCTGTTTGCCTGTGAGATTGTGTCATCAATAGCCTGCTTGATTATCATAATCATCTTTCTCGGCTTACCTGCCTGGAAACCGTATAAATTAGCAGTTATATCAGCCGAAACCGCCTTAAGATGTTCAACCATTTCCTTATTCTCTACTGCATAATTGGGTGTTGCAGTCGGTTTTGTAGTCGGCTTTACAGTCGGTGTAGTAGTCGGCTTTACTGTTGGTGTAGTAGTCGGCTTTACAGTCGGTGTCGTGGTCGGTTTTACTGTTGGTGTAGTTGTCGGCTTTACTGTAGGTGTAGTTGTCGGCTTGGTTGATGCCACAGGTGATGTGCTAGGTTTTGTCGACGCTGCCGGTGATGTGCTCGGCTTTGTCGATGTAGTCGGCTTTACTGATGCTGTCGGTTTAACTGACGGTGATACGCTTGGCTTTACCGATGTTGTCGGTATAACTGACGGTGATGCACTCGGTTTTACCGATGCTGCCGGTGATGTGCTCGGCTTTGTCGATGCAGTCGGAGACACACTCGGAGAAGATGATGTGCTCGGTGTATCTCCACCGACGCCACCGCCACCGCCTCCGCCGCCACCGCCGCCACCAGATGAATCACCGGTGGGAGACGGGCTTACAGATACAGTTGGAGACACAGTAGGCTTAGTATCTTCTGTTAAGAAAACAGAAAATGTCATACAGAATTCTGCTCTTGTAATTGCAACTGTTGCACGGAAGGTATTATTTTCTTCAAGTGTCATAAGTCCGTTTTGTAAAACCTTCTGAACATACGGTTTTGCCCAGCCTGATACCTTATCGGAAACAGGCATTTCAATTCCTAAATCATAAAGACCTGCAAGCGAACAGATTATTGTGCATACCTGTTCTCTTGTTACATAATCTTTACCATGGAATCCGCCGTCTGAGTATCCGACAATAAACCCTGCTTTTCTTGCAATCATAGCATCATTATAATACCATGCGTTCGGGTTAATGTCGTTAAACATCTGGTCGGATTTTTCGGTGTAGCCGAAGATAAGATTTACAATTCTTGCAAGCTCTGCACGTGTGAGCGCTCTGTCAGGAGCGAATGTTCCGTCGCCTATGCCGACAATTACGCCCGCATTGACGAGCTTATAAATTGCCTTACCTAATTCGGTATTCTTATCTACATCCGAAAATGTAATTTCTGTATTATTGGCAAAAACACTGAACGCTATGGGAAGCGCCAATGAAACCGCCAATAACAGTGCGATAATTTTTTTCATGTTTTATACTCCTGTATTAAGAACGAAAATGAGCAGTAATATACCACTCATTTTCGCTGATTGATTATTCATAGAATCTTCTGATTGTAAGTTTGACTCCGCGAATATTTACTTCGTATGCATCAATTACAGTTTCAACATCTTCTTCAATTCTGAAGGGCTCTATGCCATAATCAGCGATTAAGAGAATGAGATTGTAAACTGAATCTATTGCACCCTCAACTTTACCGTTATTCTTGATCTGTTCAATCTTTTCAATAAGCTTCTGGGGTAATCCCTTACCGCCAAGCAATTCACCAAGGTCAGTCTTTTCGAACTTTTCAATTGCCTTTTCAAGCTTTCCGCTTTCTACAAGCTTCTTAAGCTTTGCCTGCATTGTATCATCGTACTGATAGAAGATTTCATAGATTGCATCAATAGTAAATGTAGGATCATCTGTTCCTAAAAGAATATCTATAGCATTCTGAATCTTGCCTTCTGCAGGAATTTCGCCGTTTTCAAGCTTCTTGTTGATTGAGGATTCAAGATACTTATTGATTACCTTCTTAATCTGCGGCTCAAATCTTGTCAAGAGTTCATTAAGCTTTGAAACTCTGTTGATAAGTGATTCAAGCTGTGCAGGCAATGCGCCTGTTTCACTGTAATCCTTCAACAACTTATTGAGCTTTTCGTGAACCTTGAAGCCCTTTGCAACAACTGCTTCATAAACCGCATCAATCTGGTCTTCTGTTAAGTTATCACCGTACCATACAAGTGCATCGTCTGCTACTGTAACAAGGCTTAGCATATAGTTGTAATAATCCATTACACCCTTTAATGAATAACCTGTCAAGTCGCCTGTTGCCTGTGTGGCATCACCATTAAAGAGATTTGCGATTACATCATGCTCAACAAGGTACTTAAGATAAATGTTTTCGCTATATCTTGTTACATCATTTCTCTTTGTAAGCTGATCAACCGCCTCATCCTTTGCAACTTTGTAAAGATTTACAAGTGCCTGCATCGGATTTACTGTTATTGCGACATCAGATGTGTAAACCTGGTTTTCTCCTGTAAGCTCAAAGTTATCAATTGCACTTTCAAGCCCTGCTGCATAGTTGGAAATTGCATTATCAACAACTTCTCTTAAGAATGCATCGCCTACAACTGTGATAAGTGTATCAATTATCGCCTTGTCTGATACCTTAAGGAGTGTATCGTAACTATAGGTGTTCAGGAAGATAAGCACTGACTGGAGCAAAGACTTATTCTCTTTTGTTACTGTAAGCTTATTTCCAGCGCCAAGCTCGTTGATAAGTGCCTTGAACATATCACTCTTTGTTACTGACTCCCATACATCTGTTGCAAATGTATCTTTTCCTGAAGATGAAAGAGTTGAGATATAGTACTTAACAAATGCAGCATCGATGTATTCGTGAAGGTGATCAAGTTTCTCTAAAATATGATCGATTTTTTCTCTGTGTAATGAGATAAAGGCTTTATCAATACTTGCAACAAACTTTCTGATTTCTGTGATTGCTTCATCCTTATTAGCAGGATTTGCAAAATATCCCTTAACAAATTCTCGAAGCAGTACAGGATCCATCGCAGTAGTATCGTCAATATAATCAACAAATAAATCCAAAACCTCTTCATGCCCGATACTTAAATCATAATAAAGAAGATTAACAACCTTTTCAAAGTTTGTACCATTGTTTATAGCATGAACAATCTGCTCATCTGTCATATGGTGGATAAGTTCGGTTAAATCCATGTGATTTGCAAGTTCTTTTGCATCAACTATATTAAAGAGCTCTTCAGATCTGCCTTCGTCTTTGACTGTCAGTTTAATCTGTTCCTTGAGCGCTCTTGATACGATGGATTCATTAAGGAATTTGCCCATTGGAAGGTTAACTGTCATTATCTTTACATTCTTGTTTGTATCAATAATTCCTGTCTTTGCAAGATTATTGATCACAAGATTTGTAAGTCTGTCATATCCCGGAATCTGACCAAGTGCCAATGCAGCACTGATAGAATTACCACCACTTGTCAAAAGGTCCTTGGTAGTATCCATAAGACGTGTTTCGTCATTGTATGCCGATGACATTGAAATTGTCTTGGAGTTTGGATACTTTGTCTTGTCAAATGAAAGGAATACGCCAAACTTCTTGTAAATTAAGAATATGTTAGTGTCTTTAGTAAATGTCTCAGTTCCTTTAAATTCAACAAACTTTCCGCTTGCATCTTTGTACCAGTAAGAAGGTGCAACTGTATGTACAAAGTCTGTACCTGCATATACACTTGCGATTGATTCATTCTTCTTGTAACCAGAGTATACCATCGAAGGATGAATATCAGGAACCTTATCAGAAGGTACGCTTTCGCCAGAATTTATTTTTGCTTCATCAAGCAAACACCATTCATCAACTACAGGTCCTTCATAGAAGCGGATTGTAATCGGTGTAGGTGTAGGTGATACCGACGGACTCACACTCGGGGAAACCGGTGGTACTGACGGGCTAACACTCGGTGATACTGACGGTGATACCGACGGGCTAACACTCGGTGATACCGGCGGTACTGACGGGCTAACGCTTGGTGATACCGGTGGTACTGACGGACTAACACTCGGGGAAACCGGTGGTACTGACGGGCTCACACTCGGGGAAACCGGTGGTACTGACGGGCTCACACTTGGGGAAACCGGTGGTACTGACGGGCTCACACTCGGGGAAACCGGTGGTACTGACGGGCTAACGCTTGGTGATACCGGCGGTACTGACGGGCTAACGCTTGGTGATACCGGTGGTACTGACGGGCTAACACTCGGTGATACCGGTGGTACTGACGGACTAACACTCGGGGAAACCGGTGGTACTGACGGGCTTACGCTCGGTGATACCGGTGGTACTGACGGGCTAACGCTTGGTGAT
>JAZNQG010000147.1:0-9421 GCA_045590035.1 Clostridia bacterium | reverse complement strand
CGGGGCGTGTATCGGTTGTTTCGGTCGGCATATAAGTCTCCTTAAATATCGTTTTTTATAATGTCTTCGTATGTTTCTCTTTTTACTACAACCCTTCTGTTTCCATTAGAAACTGCAACCATCATAGGACGTGGGATTCGGTTATAGTTAGATGACATTGAATAGTTGTATGCACCTGTCGTCAAAACTGCTAAAGTGTCGCCTGGCTTTATATCGGGCATTTTAATATCCTTAATTAAAATATCGCCTGACTCACAGCATTTACCTGCGATTGTTACGGTTTTTGTTTTTTTCTCATTTGCTCTGTCGGCAATTAAAGCGGTGTATTCCGACTGATACATAATGTATCTCGGATTATCACACATACCGCCGTCAACCGATACATATGTTCTTACGTCCTTAATATCCTTTACAGAACCAACGGTGTAGAGTGTAACACCCGCAGATGCTACGATTGAGCGCCCTGGCTCCATAAAGATATAGGGAAGCGGGATATTTCTTTTTTCTGCTACATTCTTTACAACTTCTGACACGTGCTTGATGTATTCGTCATATTGGATAGGGTCGTCCTTTTCGGTGTAACGTATTCCGTATCCGCCGCCAAGATTTAAGCACTCAATGGTAAGACCTAACTTGTCACGTACATCGCCGATAAAATTCATCATAATCTCAGCCGCACTTAAAAACGGGTCAATATCAAAAATCTGCGAACCGATATGACAGTGAACACCTGAAACCTTGACGCTTTTAAGAGTCAATGCTTTTTTAATAATGTCGAATGCTTCGCCGTTTTCCAATGCAACACCAAACTTTGAGTCAATCTGCCCTGTCATAACAAAGCTGTGTGTATGGGCATCAACGCCGGGCTTTATTCTAAACATTATCTTTTGAACAATACCCATTTCGGTTGCGATTTCATCTAAAAGATTAAGCTCGTCTATGTTGTCAACTATAATATAGCCGATTTTGTTTTCTAACGCCATAATAAGCTCATCTTTGGTTTTATTGTTTCCGTGAAAGCATACTTTATCCATAGGAAATCCGGCTTTGATTGCAGTATAAAGCTCGCCGCCCGACACCACATCAAGCCCCAAACCCAGTTCCTTCATCAAACGGCAGGTAAAGAGTGTGCAAAGTGCCTTGTTTGCATACAGAACGAGACCGCGCCCAGAGTAGTATTTATGCATTGCGTCTTTATATTTTAAGCAGTTTTTTCTCACTAAATCTTCGTCGATTACATAAAGCGGTGTGCCGTATTCTTTTGCTAATTCTACCGCGTCATTTTTTCCTATATTTAAATGTCCCAAAGCATTTACCGATAGATTTTCAGATATCATAGGTAAAAGTCCCCCTTGTGTTATTTATAAAAAAGAGGCATAAAAATCCAATAGCGGATTTTCTTGCCCCTTTAAGTTAAGCCGTTTTGCTGTCCTTACGGACAAGTGTCGGCATCGCACCGTTTTCGATGCAATCCTTTGTAATTATGCATTTTTTAACCGATTTATCCGACGGAACCAAGAACATTATATCTATTATTGCATCTTCAATTATAGACCTTAAGCCTCTTGCACCTGTATTTAGCTTCTGCGCCTTTTTGGCTATTGCAGACAGTGCATCGCTTTCAAATTCAAGCTCCACGCCGTCTAAATCCATTAAGGTCATATACTGCTTGCAAAGAGCGTTCTTAGGTACGGTGAGTATCTCTACTAAAGCTTTTTCGTCTAAGCTTTCAAGCTTTGCAACAATCGGAAGTCTTCCGATAAACTCAGGGATTAAGCCGTATTTTAAAAGGTCTTGGGGGAGAAGCTGTCTTAATAATTCCGACAGATTTTCCGATTTTTTGCTTTCGATATCTGCACCGAAGCCAAGTCCCTTTTTGCCGACTCTTTCACCAATCAGCTTTTCAATTCCGTCAAATGCGCCGCCACATATAAATAAAATGTTGGTAGTATCAATCTGGATAAAATCCTGATGCGGATGCTTTCTGCCGCCGTTTGGCGGAACAGATGCGGTTGTGCCTTCCAATATTTTAAGGAGTGTCTGCTGAACACCCTCACCGCTTACATCACGGGTGATAGACACGTTTTCCGACTTTCTTGCAATCTTGTCGATTTCATCTATATAGATAATACCGCGCTCTGCAGCTTCTATGTCATAGTCTGCCGCCTGAATGAGCTTTAAAAGAATATTCTCGACATCTTCACCCACATAGCCTGCCTCAGTTAAGGTGGTGGCATCTGCGATTGCGAAGGGAACATTTAGAATTCTTGCTAAATTCTGCACTAAAAATGTCTTACCAGAGCCTGTCGGTCCGACTAGGAGAATATTACTTTTCTGGAGTTCAACATCGTGAGTCTGCTCATGATGTGCAATTCTTTTATAGTGGTTATAAACTGCAACCGAAAGAATTTTTTTCGCACTTTCCTGACCTATTACATACTGGTCTAAAACCGCCTTTATTTCAGCGGGCTTAGGAAGATCCTGAAGGTCGGGAAGTTCGGTGGGCGACATATATTCGTCTTTTATAATCTGGTTACATAAAGTAACACAGTTATTGCAAATGTAAACGCCAGAGCCTGTGATAAGCTTATCTACTTCGTGCTCAGATTTACCGCAAAAGGAGCAAAATCTCTCCTTTTCATCGTTTTTCTTCGCCATGATGGTTTCCTTTCGGTTTTATTTCTTTCTCGGAAGAATTACCTCGTCTATAAGACCGTATGCCTTTGCTTCTTCGGCACTCATAAAGTTATCGCGCTCGGTGTCTGCCATTATAGTGTCTATAGGCTTTCCTGTTCTTTCCGCTAAAATCTCGTTTAAGTGCTCCTTCATTTTTAAGATTCTCTCTGCGTGAATCTTAATGTCGGTAGCCTGTCCCTGCATACCGCCCAAAGGCTGATGAATCATAATTTCACTGTTGGGAAGAGCGAATCTCTTGCCCTTGGCACCTGCTGTTAAAAGGAACGCACCCATTGATGCCGCCATACCCACGCAGATTGTCGAAACATCACACTTGATATACTGCATTGTATCATAAATTGCCATACCTGCGGTGATTGAGCCGCCGGGGCTGTTGATATAAAGCTGAATATCTTTGTCAGGGTCCTTGCTTTCAAGATACAAAAGCTGTGCCACAACCAAGCTTGCCGAGGCATCATTTACCTCTTCGCCTAAAAATACGATTCTGTCTTCCAACAAACGAGAGAAGATGTCATATGAACGCTCGCCTCTGCCTGTCTGTTCTACTACCATTGGTACTAAACTCATTTTGCATTCAATCCTTTCATCACTGAAATTTACTTCCCCCAAAGTTGATTTCCTCTTTTATAAGATTATTTAATCTTTGCGTTGTTTACCAAAAGGTCAACTGTCTTTGACATTTTAACGTCGCTTGCGATGTTTTCCTTTTCAGCGTCTGTGATAAGCTCTGTAAGCTTTTCTATCTCCATATTGTAAATTTTTGCCATTTCAGCAATCTTGTCATTTACTTCTTCATCTGTAACGTCAACATTTTCTGCTCTCATTACAGCATCCAATACGAGCATTGTCTTTGTCTGCTTAGCTGCCTGCTCCTTAAAGCCTTCACGGAAAGACTCGGGAGTAGCACCTGTATACTGCATATACATTTCAAGGCTCATACCCTGATACTGAAGTCTCTGGGCAAAATCCTGAATCATTGTATCAATCTGAGCTTCAATCATTTTTTCGGGGATTTCAACCTCTGCATTTTCGCATACCTTTTCTACGATTGCGTTCTCAGTTTCTGTCTTTGTCTGGTCTTCTGCTTTCTTTAAAAGCTTAGTCTTAACATCTTCTTTATACTCAGCGAATGTTTCAAACTCACTCACTTCGTCAGCGAAGCTATCGTCAAGCTCGGGGTATTCCTTGGTCTTTAACTCGTGGATTTTAACCTTGAATAAAGCATCAGCGCCTGCTAAGTCTGCTGCGTGATACTCTTTGGGGAATGTTACGTTAACTTCTACTTCGTCGCCTGCGTTCTTGCCGACTAACTGCTCTTCAAAGCCGGGGATAAAGCTGCCTGAACCAAGCTCTAAATCAAAGCCTTCGCCCTTGCCACCCTCGAAAGGTACGCCGTCTTTAAAGCCTTCAAAGTCGATAACAGCAATGTCGCCGTTTTCTGCAGCTCTGTCTTCTACGGGAACTAATCTTGCATTTCTTTTTCTTACGTTTTCGATTTCGTTATCTACATCTTCATCCGATACAGTATGTTCGATCTTGTCAATCTTTATACCTTTGTATTCGCCAAGCTTAACTTCGGGCTTTGTTGTAACCAAAGCTGTAAATACAACAGGCTTACCCTTTACGATTTCGTCAACATCAAGCTCGGGACGTGCAACGGGCTCTAAAGCTGCTTCTTCGATAGCTTTGTCATATGCTTCGGGAAGAACTAAGTTAATTGCATCGTCATAGAAAACTGCCTCTGTATAGTACTTCTCGATTACTGCACGGGGTACCTTACCCTTTCTGAAACCGGGAACACTGTATTTCTTTGCATTCTTGTCATAAACCTTTTTGATTGCAGCTTCAAAATCCTCAGCTGATACCTCAAAAACTACTTTAACAAGGTTTTTTTCTACCTGTTCTGTCTTAACTGCCATTTTGTTTTTCCTCCTATGCTTTTGTAAGGTACATATATACCCTATTTTACATCCGTACCATTATATCAAAAAACCAAGACAAATTCAATGGTTTTTCTTAAAATTATTAAAAAATTAGCTATTTCTTCCAAAAAATCCGCATTATTTAACCCGAAGCGGTATAAAATTAAGGCTGTCGCAGGAGCAAAGGGTATATTTTACGCCGTTTTGCTCGCCTTGATAGGCATTTTTTTCGCTTGGTCCGTGAAGGTGGCCAAAGTAACAGTTCTTGATTTTTTCGTCTTCTAAAAGACGGGTGAATTCGGTGTCCCGAAAGTCCTTTAAAAGCGGCGGAAAATGAAGAAATACAAAAATATCTTCTAAACCATCTGCCTTCGCTTTTTCGATACTGCTTTTAAGGCGCAATAATTCACGGGCATATATCTTTTCGTCTTCAGCTGACATTTTCCCCTGTGGCACCGTCCAGCCCCTTGTTCCGCAAATTGCAATGGAGTCGGCACGCAAGTAATTGTTGTGAAGAAATGAAATATCTGTCCATTCATTTTCCAAAAGGAAGCCGTTTAACTTATTCATCGTTGTCCACCAGTAGTCATGGTTACCTTTTAGGAGAATTTTTTTGCCCGGCAGACTATGTATGAATTTAAAGTCTTCTAAAGCCTCTTCCAAATACATAGCCCACGAAAAGTCCCCGCCTAAAACAACTGTGTCTTCGGGGGAAACGGTGGAGAGCCAGTTCTCTTTTAACTTTTCAACATAATTTGACCAGCGACTGCCGAAAATGTCCATCGGCTTATTTACGCCGAGCGGCAGGTGCAGGTCGGAAATAGTATATATTGCCATATCAGATTACCTGCTTTATAATTCCGAATGCCAAAAGCGACATAATAAGTCCTGCTAAAAGAACGCCTAAGAAAATAAAGGGAAGAGAATCACGCTTTTTCATACGGAGCATTGATGCAATCAAAGCACCTGTCCACGCGCCTGTTCCGGGAAGCGGAATTCCTACGAACAGTAAAAGTCCCCATTTTCCGTATTTTGCAATCTGGTCGGATTTTGACATTGCTTTATTTTCTAATTTTTCAATTAAGTTTTTACATCTTGTCTTTTTTAAAAAGGCAAAAATTTTGTCAATAAACATAAGTATAAACGGGATAGGGAGCATATTTCCGATTACAGAAATTATAAAGGTGGATAAAAACTCCATCTTTAAAAATCCTGCGGCAAGGATACTTCCTCTTAGCTCCAAAATAGGTATCATTGAGATTATAAATACAATGATTTCTTTTGGTGCAGTTCCGCCAAAGGTATTTACAATCAACTCTACAAGACCGTCTGTCAATTAAAACATCTCCAATTCTGATAACATTATCATTACTATTTTATACTAAACATAAAGAAAAATCAATCAAAAAAGTGCCGTTCTTGCCAAAAATAAAATAATTCTTGTAATACGGGAAATTTTGGTGTATAATTATTATGAGATAATATAGTTACGAAAGGAAAAAGTCAATATGGAAACAGAAATTCAATTATCCGAGCTTCTTAAGGTAAGAAGAGATAAGCTCCAAGAATTGCAAAATGCCGGAGAAGATCCGTTTAAAATCACTAAGTTTGACAGAACTCATACATCGGGTGAAATCAAGGACGATTATACCGAAGAAGAGAGAACTTTAACTAAAAGAGGAACCGATGAAACCGAGACAATTATGGCAAAGATTTCAAAGCTTGACGGTCAGATTGTTCGTGTTGCGGGAAGAATTATGTCAAAAAGAGGTATGGGCAAGGTAGGCTTTGTTCATATTCAGGATATTGACGGACAGGTTCAGCTTTTCGTTAAAAAGGATATTTTGGGCGAAGACGAATATAACAAATATAAAAAACTCGATATCGGTGATATTGTTGGTGCAGAGGGCGAAGTTTTCACAACTCAGACAGGTGAAATTTCGGTAAGAGTAAATTATGTTACTCTTCTTTCAAAATCACTCCTTCCGCTTCCTGAAAAGTATCACGGACTTGTTGATCCCGATTTAAGATACCGTCAAAGATATGTAGATTTGATTATGAACGAAGATGTTAAAAAGACATTTATCGCAAGATCAAAGCTTGTAAGAGCGGTTAGAAACTTTATGGACAGCAAGGGCTTTATCGAAGTTGAAACTCCGACTTTAAACACAATCCCGGGTGGCGCTAATGCAAGACCGTTTATTACACATCACAATGCACTTGATATTGATATGTATATGAGAATTGCAACCGAGCTTCACTTAAAGAGACTTATTGTCGGCGGACTCGAAAAGGTTTATGAAATCGGCAGAATCTTCAGAAATGAAGGTATGGATATCCGTCATAACCCCGAGTTTACAACAATCGAGTCTTATGAAGCATATGCAGACTTCAATAAGGTTATGGATAATACAGAAGAGCTTATCCGCTACTGTGCTATGGAAGTTTGCGGAACAGAACAGATTACCTATCAGGGCGTGGAAATCGACCTTTCACACTTTGAACGCCTTACAATGATTGATGCTATAAAGAAGTATTCAGGCGTTGACTTTAACGAGATTAAAACAGACGAAGAAGCTATAAAGATTGCAAAGGAAAAGCATCTTGAAATTGACCCGATTAAGTCAACAAGAGGCGACATTATTGCACTTTTCTTTGATGAATATGTTGAAGAAAATCTTGTTCAGCCGACATTTATTACAGAATACCCTGTTGAGATTTCACCGCTTGCCAAGAGAAAGCCCGACCAGCCTGAACTTACTGAAAGATTTGAGCTCTTTATCACAGGCAGAGAAATCGGTAACGCATTCTCCGAGCTTAATGACCCCATCGACCAGAGAAAGAGATTTGAAGCTCAGGCGGCACTTCGTGCAGCAGGCGACGAAGAAGCAAACTTTGTTGATGAAGACTTCTTGAACGCTTTGGAATACGGTATGCCCCCGACAGGCGGCGTTGGTATCGGTATCGATAGATTGGCAATGCTTTTAACAGATAGCTACTCAATCCGTGATGTAATCTTGTTCCCGACAATGAAACCACTTTCCAACGATTAAGTTCACGCAGTGAACGTAATGAGTTGAAAGCGGACGAAAGGGCATACTGAGTATGCCGTCCGCGTGAAAGTGTTTCTGCAAGCGAGGTTTGGATTTTAACCTGTGGGTAATCGAAAAAATCCAAGCCGAGTCGGGGAAGCCAGTCTCCGACAAATAAGTTTGCAAAGCAAACGAAATGAGTCGGAAGCGAGCAAAACGCCATACGGGTATGGCGCGAGCGCAGACGGCAAATCCAGCGGAGCGAACAACTCAACCTTTATAAAATTGAAGAGTTGTGAGCGGAGTCGGGGAAGCCAGTCTCCCACAAATAAAACTTATAAAAAAAACAAACTGCAGTATCAGTTCTTGATATTGCAGTTTTTTGTTTGCTTTTATTTATCAATTCCGCAGGACTTTGCATATGCAGAAACAAGGTCTTCTACGCACCGTGATTGTTCCGGTGTCATTTTGGAAAGATATTTATTTAATGAACACTTTGGGTCTCTTGTAGCCGTTCCAAACAAGAGATAATCGGCATCTGTTTCGAGCACCTTGCAAAACTCCATAAGCTTGGGAACAGAAAGTCCGCATAAGCCACGTTCAATATCGCTGATTTGCTGAGCACTGCCTAAATTCACCTTTTCTGCCAACAACTCCTGAGTTAAATTTTTGCTGAGTCTTATTTCTTTTATTCTTTCGCCGATTGCAATATTATTCTTATCTTTGTTTCTCATGTTATATCTTAATTATTACCTTTCGACAGTCAAATGTCTGGGCACGCCGTCTGTCATAATGGGATATGCTTCACCTTGGATTAGGGGAGAAATGTACTTTTTAAGCTCGTCTGTCTTTAAAAGTCCGCCCTGTAAAATCCAGTCTGTCGGCACCATTTTTTCTTCGTTTGCGATTGTCTTTATGTCAGCGAAGCCTGTTTTTATAAAGTAGGGGCTATCGGAAATTCTTTCAAATGTAACCATAATTCCGCTTTTGCCGTCGAGAGCGTATTTTACACCCGAAACGCCTGCCGAAAATGCTTCGTCCATATCGCATTTTGACATCATATGAGCGGCACTTCTTTGAAGAGTTGATAAAACTATGCCACGGCTTTTAAGCCCCAAATTGCTTCCGATAAGAGTTGAAAGAGTGATTGCAGTACCGCCAAGCATTGTGTGGCCAAAAATGTCCACAGAGCCTTTTGTTCCGTCAACGCCCTCCGAGATATATTTGCCGTCTTTAGACTTTATGCCCTCGGAGATTGCAACGATAATATTGTGTCTTTCGTTTGCCAATGTGTCAACACGGTTTAAGAAATCTTCTGTATCAAATGCTTTTTCTGGAAGATATATCATATCGGGACCGAATGAGTTGTCGCTTTCGGCAAGACAAGATGCGGCTGCCAACCAGCCTGCATTTCTGCCCATAATTTCAACAACGGTTACCGACTTCATATCATATACTTTAGAGTCCCTTATAACTTCCTTGACGGTTGATGCTATGTATTTTGCTGCACTGCCGAAACCGGGGCAGTGGTCGGTTGCCATTAAGTCATTGTCAATGGTTTTCGGAACACCGATAAAACGGATGTCACTGCCGATACTTTCGCCGTATGCCGACAATTTCATAATTGTATCCATAGAATCGTTTCCGCCGATATAGAGCACATATTTTATATTAAGCTCATTTAATCTTTTTATGATAATCTCATAGTCTTTGGTGTTTTCTTCGTGATTTTTAAGCTTATATCTGCAAGAACCTAAAAATGACGACGGA
>JAZNQG010000146.1:0-16530 GCA_045590035.1 Clostridia bacterium | reverse complement strand
AGTAGGGTGTGTTTCTCCCGCTCTTTGTAACGAAGTTTCCGAATCTTAAAACATCGGCACTCATCATAAACTCGATAAACTTGATTTTCTTTTCTGTAAGCATTTTTGTCTCTCCTTAATCTTTAAAGTATAAATTTCTTAGTTTTTTTAATATTTTTCTTTCCAGTCTTGACACATACATCTGCGAAACGCCCATATTTTCGGCGATTTTTAACTGGCTTTCTTCGTCATAAAAGCGTGCCTTTACAAACTCTCTTTCCTTTTCGGTAAGGCTCGACATACAATACTCCAAAAAGTCAGAGTCTTCAACCATCATAAAGCCCGTTTCATCGTGACCGATAGTGTTTGAAAGCATAAGTGTACCGTCGGCGTCGGCTTCATATTCCAAAGAATGAACAAATGCCGTGTCTCCCGCCTGATAGGCTTTTCTTAAAAGCTCTGGCGGAATATTCAGAGTTCTTGCAAGCCTTTCTTCCTGCGGCTCTTTATCCATACGCCTTTTTATCATTTCGGCACGGTAGAAAATCTCATAGAGCTTTCTCGGAATCTTTATAAAATTGCCGCGGTCTCTAAAATATCTGCGGATTTCGCCCATAATTGTCGGAGTCGCATAGGTTGCAAACTTCACATTTCTGTCAGGGTCAAACCGCTCCACCGCATAGATAAGTCCCATACAGGCAACCTGAAATATATCGTCATACTCGATTCCGCGGTTTATGAATCTCCGAGACAAAATCTCTGCAATATAGATATAGGAATCCACAATTTTGTTCCGAAGCTCTACCGAGCGTGTTCGTCTGTATTCCGAAAAGATGTCATATTCAATTATTACTGAATTTTTAAGTTCAGCTGCCATAAAATCAATCCTTTATCTTTCGGCTAAATATCCTGCTGTTATTCTGGCGTTTTCCTGGTTTTCCTGCGCCTCTTCATCAGCCCTTAAGTTTCTTACCATTATACAGTAACCTTTCAGGTCGCCCTCTTCGATTTTTACCGCATAGGGAACGCCTTTTGAGAGCATAAGTCTCTCTTTTGGGATTTTGGGCGCATATTCTTCTGTCGGCAGAAACATAAGTTTATCATCTTCGCCATTTAAAAAATCATTCGCCTTATCATAGGAGAAAAGGTATAAAAACGCATCTCCTGCGGAAATTTCCGCCATTACTTTTGTGTTCTGTGCTAAAAGGTACTCAGGGTCGGAAGAATCGCCGAATGTCATTTTCTGAATATCAACATTTTTTTCTCCGTCGCCGTTTGTGTCGGAAATTAAAGCTTCAATTTCGCCCTTAATTGCATCCGAAACCTCGTCGGATACTACTCTGTTTCCTGCAATCATCACTGAGAGATCATATTCGGGGGTGGTTAAGTGCTGATATATAAACGGAACAATGAGTATCAGTAAAAATATAACAAAAAACACATGAGTTTTATGATACATCCAGAAATATCCGTACCAGTCTTTAGAAAATATCTTAGGCTTCTCGCCGTAGACTTCCATTTAAAAACACTCCTTTTGTTCCCCTTTATATTTATTATACTCTTTTTAACTCTTACAGTCAAGGCAAATACAATTCTTTTTTATGCTTGCAATTTTCGGTTTGGTGTGTTACAATGAATATGCAAAACACAAAATTTAACACGAGTAAAGTTCCAACAAACTGCGGAAAATACATTGGTAAAAATGTATACTCCGATAATTTGCGGTTTGCTGGTATTTGCTTGCGATGTAAATTAAATTTTGTGTTTTGCGACCTTAAAAGGAGTCCCTGCATTTTTCGTGCGTAGCTCTTTTTAGGGTTGCGCATTTTTTAATTTTCAAAAAAGAGGTGTAATTTATGAACTTACCTATCCAATTATTTTCTAAGGCAATATTAGATGCAATCGTTGAAAGAATGAAAAATGTCGGTCTGGACTACGATACAATGATAAATGACCAGGCAGTAAAAATGCTTAACCAAATATATGAAATAATCGAAAGAAACCCTCATAATGATACTAAGTCTGTAATGGAGATTATGAATCTTTTTGAAGAAATCGGTTATACCAATTTCTAAAACACATAAAAAACAAACAAGCAAGAAAAAAGGAACTGTTTTACAGTTCCTTTTGTTTTAAAGGATTCCGCTTGGGGACGGATACCACTTGGGGACGTACATTTTTCGGTATCATTTATTTACTCCCCAAGAATATCAAAATAATAAATCGGGATTGCACTCCAGCCGTGGCAAAGGCTTCCCGCATTATCAAACGCTGTTTCTCCTTCGATTGTTTCCCAAACCGTTCCAAGACCGCTGTCAACCATAGTTTTATATGTTTTTCTTATCTCAGAAAGCACACTGTCTTTATACTTTTCCCTGTTATTTTTCAAAAGTGCATCATACTTAAATGCTTTCATACTTAAGGAGCACTCAATAAGTTCTCCGTTTGCTAATTTTTCAGAGATTTTATCCGTTTCATCTTTAGTTGCAATACCTGTTAATACCGCAAGACTATTTGCAAGCTCGGTCGGTTTTTCATCTCTTTTATGGATAAAATAAAGACCTGTTTCGGGATTTAAAAATTTCTCCCGTGCCTTTAGCTTTATTTCTTCATCAATCCCCAAAAACTTATTTTCTGTGCCGAGTTTTTCCACAATATATTTATAAGAATCCAATGCTACCAAAGTAATAGCATTTACCATAAGGTCAGCCGAATCATCATTCCCGCCAAACTCCGACTCTAAGTACTCGGACCAGTCATAGAAATTCCAGTAGTCATCGCCTGCAAATTTGGTAACAAGTCCGTCCTTTCGGGTTTTAATGAATTTATCTAAAATCCTTTCAATCTTCCCGATAACTTCTTTTGCCAAGGATAAGTCAAAAGTATGTTCCACATACTCTTTAACCGCTAAAATATAGTAAAGCGAAAATGTCGGGATTGAAAGCTTTTCTCTGCTCGGGAAACATATTGATAAAAGATCGTCTTCCCTTTCATCCTTGCTCATTAAAAGAAGGTTTGCCCTTGCATAATCCTGATTTTTATCACAAAAAGCATAGTATCCTGCCAACATCTGATTTCTTGAGTCATATGCATACATACACTGCTCTCTCCACGGGCAGTCCACATAATGCTCCATCATACAAAGCTTTAATGTATTAAGGCAAATCTCGTAAATATCCCTGTCATCCTTTGAAAGTTCAGGAATTTCCTTAGGGTTTGCAGGATAGACCTCGGGAATCATTTCAACAGAGTTTATTAAAATTTCTTCTTCAAAAGTTATCTCAATATATCTTAACCCCAGACGGAACATATAGTTTGTATATTGGTTTTCACCCCGTTTTGCGATATAGTCGAAACTAAAATCTCTGCCGTCAATCTTTCTTTTCACATGACCGTCTTTTAAGATCTCACCGTAAGCGACATTGATTTTCTGTGCCTTGCCTGATATAAAATCAAGATGTGCAAGTCCCACGATTTCACGCCCAAAATCTATTATATACGAGCTTTCGGTCTTTGTGATTTTACCTTTTATTGACGGTTTAAGGCAAAGCTTTTTAATTGGGCGCTTAAATACTTCTACATTTTCCATCGTAACAAAAGATTTTTTAAAGCCGTCCATTGATTCGTCAAGCCACATATCTTCCTTAGTCGCGTCATAAGTAAAGCTGTATCCTAACTGATTTGTAATTTTCTTATCGCTTCCGCTTAAATATGCAAGGCTTTTTCTCGATAATGTGTTCTCATCGCTCGACAAAATCACCTTACCGTCCGCCACAGCCTCAAAAATAACGCCCGCAACAGGGGTATGGTATCTCATTCCCGATTTTCCAAAATACCAGGATAGAAGCGATATTCTGTTTTCGCCTTTTTTAAGATAGTCTGTTATATCAATTTCGTCATAAACCTTGTAGTGCGGAAAATCGCCGTACTGATTACTCTTAGCATATTTTCCGTTTATAAATAAAGTATAGTCGCCCGTCACTGAAATTCGGAAAATAACTCTTTCATCCGAAAAATCTATTTTTTCCAAAAATTCTGAGTATTCATTTTCAGAAAAATCCAGATTTCCCCAAATCCATTTCGCATTTTCAAAAACCATATCGTTCACCTGCCTTTCTGTATTTTAACATAGAAGAAACCAAAACACAAGCAAAAAAGGGGCTGTAAAAAGTATTTTACAACCCCTTTATATTATCAGTCGTCAATTACTTCAATAGTTCTGAAGAGTATTGTTTTTCTGGGAACTCCGTTTTTATCCGGCCATTTAAAATGAGAGTATGCTATAGCCGCCGTATTTTCGCCCGTAACTAAAAGGCTCACATTACAGCAGGAGTTAATAAAAGTGCCTTCAGGCTCTAAAACGGTAACTCTGTCGTCCCATTCCTTAGCCAACGGGTCGTTGGTAGCTCTTACATATACCCCTGGGCGTCCGTATGCCGCCAATATAACACCGCACGGCAGACTAACCAGCTCAGGCCATACACCAATATCGTCAAATATTTCGGGTTTTTCCCAGGTATGTCCTTCATCGGTACTCCTTGTAATATATGTAGGCCCATTTGCATGACCGTCCTCTGTTCTTAATAAACATATAATATCGCCGTTTGGTAAAAATGCAATATTCGGTTCGGTAAATCCGTCACGGACCTCGTGAAACTCGTCCGCCTCTATAACCGGTTCATAGGGAATTGTGCCTCTGAATTCAAAGCTTTCCCCATTATTCTCCGACACCAAAAATGTCGGCTGAAATACAGGTCTTTTATAACGCTCACTCATAAAAAACGGGTAGGTAAGTCCCCAAAGTTTTCCGTCAGGAGCCAATTTGACCCTTATTAAATCATTCTGCGGTATAACTCCGCATTCAGTATATCTTAAAAAATTATCAGGTAGCTTTACATCCCATAAAACCTTATGCCATTTACCGTCAGGTGACTTCTTTTCAAAAGACCAGGAATTGTCCGAAAAGCGATTGGCATAATAAACTTTTTCGTGCCTTCTCCAGAAATACAGGTCTCCGTCAGGCTCTTTTGGTATAACAAAGCCTTCGGGTGGATTGTCCATCTTAATAGCCTCACGGAAATTATAGCATCTTACCGCACTTCCGTCGGGCAGGAAAGTTCCTGATGTAAAGCTTTCATCGTTTTCTGTTTTTGTCCAGGTTTTTCCGCCGTCTTTACTTACAGCGTGCTCTCTCGGAATACCGCAGTCATTTGCAATATCTTCACAAACAGCATAGGATATATGTATGCTTCCGTCATCGGTATAAGCCATCTGCGGAAACTGAAATTCTCCCCAGGGAATATCATTTTCCGGATAAACATTCGGGTTTTGCGCCACGACTATCGGCTCGCCTAATTTTATTTTCATAACAGATTCCTCTTTTTTGTATATATGTTTTTTTTGATTATAACACAATAAATTCAAAAGTAAATTTCCCAAAGTTAATATTTTAAAACAAATGTTGTATCTTAAGGAAAGGTAATTAAGATTATTAAAACGACAAACACAAGAAAAGAGTTGTAAATTTACAGCTCTTTTTGTTTTAAATATTCTAATGACCTTTCGGCGATTTTTAGGTATCTGTCGGCTTTTTTTCTTATTCTTTCGTTTAAAGACTCGACTATGCCGAAATTCGCATTCATGGGCTGAAGCTTTTCACAAGTTGTGATATATAAAGGAAGTGCACCGATTACCGTGATTGGAGCCGGCTCTAACATTTCTTCCCCTAAAATCATTTTCGCCATATTGTATCCTGCCATAAGTCCCGATGCGGCAGATTCCACATAGCCTTCAACACCTGTTATCTGCCCTGCGAAAAAGACCTTTTTATGCTCTTTCATACGATAGAATCTGTCGATTACTTCGGGTGCATTTATATAGGTGTTTCTGTGCATAACTCCGTATCTTACAAACTCTGCATTCTCTAAACCAGGTATCATAGAAAATACCCGCTTTTGCTCGCCAAATTTAAGATTTGTCTGAAAACCGACTAAGTTATAAATCGTCCCGTCCTTATCGTCCTGACGGAGCTGAACTACTGCGTGAGAATCGTCTTTCCCCGTCTTTGGATTTTTTAGTCCGACAGGCTTTAAGGGGCCAAACAAAAGTGTTTCTCTTCCCCTTTTTGCCATAGTTTCAACAGGCATACATCCCTCAAAAACCGTCTGTTTTTCAAAGGTTTTTAAAGGTACTGTTTCAGCTGAAACTAATTCATCGTAAAAGGCATCATACTCTTCCTTTGTAAAAGGACAGTTTATATAGTCTGGTGTTCCTTTATCATATCTTGCAGCATAGAAAACCTTGTCAAAATCTATGCTTTCCTTTGTAACAACAGGTGCCGCAGCATCGTAAAAATATAATCTTTCGCCGCCTGTTAGTTTTTCGATTTCCTTTGCCAAGCTATCGCTTGTCAAAGGTCCTGTTGCAATAATTGTATATTCGTCGGGGTTAATCTCGGTAACTTCGCCATACTCAATGGTAATAAGCGGATTATTTTTCATTTCTTCGGTAATAAGCCTAGAAAAAATCTCCCTGTCCACCGCCAAAGCACCGCCTGCAGGGACTCTTGATTTATCCGCTGCTCTCATTATAACCGAGTCAAAAAGCCGCATTTCTTCCTTTAAAAGTCCGCAGGCGTTTTCAATCCTGTCAGCCTTTAAGGAATTGGAGCACACAAGCTCGGCAAAATTGGGGCTTCTATGCGCAGGCGAGTATTTTTGTGGCTTCATTTCCGAAAGGATAACCTCAATTCCGCGACGAGTCAGCTGATTTGCAGCTTCGCAGCCGGCTAACCCTGCGCCAATAATTCTTACCTTCATTTCTTGGCAGTCCTTTCGTATTTGCAAGCTTCATTTCCGCAGTAAATTTTAGCATTTTTGCCGATTTTATGGAAAAGCATACCGCCACATTCGGGGCATTTTTCGTCATTTACGGGCTTATCCCACGAAACAAAATCGCACTTGGGGAATGCTTCACAGCCGTAAAAAACCTTGCCGCGCTTTGACTTTTTCTCGATAATTTCTTTTCCGCATTTTGGACATATTGCACCTGTCGATTTTTTTATCGGCATAGTGTTTTTGCACTCAGGATAACCCGGGCACGCCAAGAATTTTCCGAATTTCCCGATTTTATAGACCATTTTTCGTCCGCATTTATCACAGATAACGTCCGATTCTTCGTCCTTTATCTTTATCTTGGAAACTTCTTCTTCCGCTGTTTTTAAGTCTTTTTCAAATTTCGGATAGAATTCCTTTAAAATGCTCTTCCATTCGATATTGCCGTCTGCAACTTCGTCAAGCTTTTCTTCCATTGACCTTGTAAAATCAACATCGACTATATCTTTAAAGTTGTCCTTTAAAAGCTCTGTTGTAATTCTTCCAAGCTCTGTCGGGAGAAGCTGTTTTTTGTTTCTTCTTACATATCCCCTTGCAATAATTGTAGAGATTGTGGGCGCATAGGTACTGGGGCGTCCGATTCCCTTATCTTCAAGCTCTTTAACTAATGTAGCTTCCGAATAGCGTGCGGGCGGCTGAGTAAAGTGCTGTTTTCCTTCGATTTTATCTAATTTAAGCACCTGACCGTCCGTCAAATGCGGAAGCTTTTTAGCCTTTTCTTCCTTTTCGTCCTTGCCTTCTTCATAAAGCATGGTGTAGCCTTTAAATTTAATCGACTGACCGCTCGCTCTAAATTCTCTTTTGCCTGCCATAATCGAAACCGCCTGAGTTTCAAAAACTGCAGGTGTCATCTGGCTTGCCATAAATCTTTCCCAGATAAGCTTATATAGCTTATACTGGTCGGGTGTTAATTTATCTTTTACCATACTTGGTGTAAGATTGGGGTTTGTAGGACGCACCGCTTCGTGCGCATCCTGTGCATTTTTCTTAGTCTTGAAATCACGGAGTTTTAAGTATTCTTTTCCGTAGTTTGACTTGATATATTCGCTGGCACCCTTTCTTGCTTCATCGGAAAGACGAGTTGAGTCGGTTCTCATGTATGTTATTAAACCGATTGTTCCGCCAAGTGCTGAGCCTAAGTTCACACCTTCATATAAAGACTGTGCAACCTGCATTGTCTTAATCGGCTGGAAGTTAATCTTTCTTGATGCATCCTGCTGCATTGTACTTGTAGTAAAAGGCGGGGGCGGATTTTTTATAGCTTCGCCCGTTTTAATATTTGAAACCTTAAATTCTTCCTTTTTAACTTCGGCAATAATACGGTCGGCATCTTCGCCTTTTGTAATTTTGTCTTCCTTTCCCAAAACCCCGAAATATTTAGCTTCCAAAGTCTTTTTGCCGTCTGAAAGGCAAGCTTCAACTGTCCAGTATTCCTTCGGGATAAAATCTTCAATCTCATCTTCTCTGTCACAGATAAGGCGGGTTGCAACCGACTGAACTCTGCCTGCAGATAAGCCTTTTTTAACCTTTTCCCAGAGAATCGGGCTTAATTTATAGCCCACTACTCTGTCTATTACACGGCGAGCCTGCTGTGCATCCACCAAGTCCATATCTATTTTTCTCGGATTCTTTACTGCCGCTTTTACCGCACCTTCGGTAATCTCATTAAAGGTTACACGGCAAGCTGAATCAACCGAAATATTAAGTACATTCGCCATATGCCAGCTTATAGCTTCTCCCTCTCGGTCAGGGTCGGTTGCAAGATATACTCTTGTCGCATTCTTTGCTTCCTTTTTAAGCTGAGATAATAAATCACCCTTGCCCCTTATAGTAATATACTTAGGTTCAAAGTCATTTTCCACATCAACACCCAGCTGACTTTTGGGAAGGTCTATAATATGACCGACAGTCGCCATTACATTATAGCTCGAGCCGAGATATTTTTTAATTGTTCCTGCTTTTGCAGGTGACTCAACAATAAGTAGCTTTTTTGCTGCCATAGTTCTTTTCCTTTCAGTTGCCGTTTCTTTTATACATTATATTTATAATTATTTCCTGCCATCTTCTTAACATACCCTTCAATCTCAAGTATCGGAAGGATTGAGTTTAATTGGGTTATTGTAAAATCTCCCTTTGCCGCAATTTCTTCTATGTTCATATCCTTTGTTCTAAGAAGTGAGATTATCTTGTTTTCGTCATCACTAAGTCCTTCTATTTGCTTTTCTTCCTGTATAACCAAAGGCTCTTCCTTTTCTTCAATCGGAGTTAAGTAATTTTTCCGTACGGGGTAGTGGTCAAGCAAATCGCAAGCCGATGTTACTGCATATGCTCCCTGTTTTAAAAGGTTGTTTGTCCCTTCGCAGTTTGGATTAAATATACTGCCGGGAACCGAGAAAACAGGTTTTCCCATTTCCCTTGCATAATCGGCAGTTATGTGTGTTCCGCTTCTTTGGGGTGATTGAACTGCTAAAACACCGTCTGCTAAAGCACACATTATTCTGTTTCTTTTAGGAAAGTTTGCTTTAAGCGGCGGCATATATGGCGGATATTCGGAAATTGCACATCCCGTTTTTATTATGTCGTTCATAAGCTTCCAGTTTTCGCTCGGGTACGCAGTTTCAAGTCCGCATCCCATAACCGCAACGGTTGATGCACCGACTCTTAGCGCCGAGCGGAGTGCAAAAGAATCAATTCCGCTTGCCATACCGCTTATGATTGTAACGCCCTGCTTCGCAAGGTCGGCTGCAATTCTTTCTGCCGCAGTCTGTCCGTATTCGTCATATTTTCTTGTTCCGACAACGGTTATAGCAAATATTTTATCCCAGTCGGGAAGCTCTCCTAATTTATATAAAACCCTGCAAGGCTCACTTATATTTAAAAGTACTTTCGGGAAATTCTTATCTTCTTCGGTCATAATGTCAATTCCGTATTTTTCCGAGTCATATACAATTTGCTTTGCTCTTTGTAAGCTTTTATCGGAAAGAGAATTTGCCAAATCTCCATTTATTCCTTCTATTTCTAAGTAGTCGTGTCTTCCGGCTTTATAGATATTTTCCACATTCCCAAAATGGTCTTCAAGCAAATTAAAATAGGATTCCCTTCCCATAGTTTTAATGCTCAACCAAATCTTTAAAAGCTTTCTCTCTTCCACCTTTTTCCACCTTCAAAAAACAAATCTTATTATAGACTACTATATTTTTTTTAGTTTGTCAAAGAATTTTCAAAAAGCGGAGTGGAAAAATATCTTTCGGCGGTATCGGGAAGCACCGTTACGACAGTTTTGCCTTTGCCAAGCTTTTTTGCCAAGCGGATTGCCGCCGCAACATTTGTGCCGCTCGAAATTCCGCACATAATTCCTTCCTTTGATGCAAGGTCTTTGGATGTCTTTATCGCTTCATCGTCGCCGATAATACATATATCGTCATAGATATTAACATTTAAAATCTCGGGGATAAGTCCGTCGCCGATACCCATCTGCACGTGTGTACCGATTGAACCACCCGATAAAATCGCCGCATTTTCAGGCTCTACTGCCCATATTTCTATTTCGGGATTTTTCTCTTTTAAGACTTCGCCGATACCTGTAATTGTACCGCCCGTACCAATTCCTGAGCAAAAGCCGTGAATGGGGCCTTTTACTGCATCCAATATTTCTTTTGCAGTTCCCATTTTCTGTGCTTCTACATTCGCAGGGTTTTCAAACTGCTGGGGTACAAATACATTTTTGTCTTCTTTTTGCATCTTTAGTGCAGTATTTAAGCATTCTTCTATACAAAGACCGATATTTCCCGAATCGTGCACTAAAATAACTTCGGCTCCATAGTGCTCGACTAATTTTCTTCTTTCTTCACTTACCGAATCGGGCATTATAATCTTGGTTTTATATCCTAAAACCGCACCCACCAAACTGAGACCTATACCCTGATTTCCGCTCGTTGGCTCAACAATTATAGTGTCTTTATGTAAAATGCCGTCCTTCTCGGCCTTTAAAATCATATTATAAGCCGTTCTTGTTTTTATTGAACCGCCGACATTCATACCCTCGAATTTCACCAAAATGTCAGCACTGTTTTCATCTGTCATTTTTGAAAGGCGGACAAGTGGAGTATTCCCCATTGCCTCTAAAATATTATTATAAACCATACTAAAATTTCCCTTCCGAAAATTTATACTTTAATATTATATCACATATTTTTCCATTTTGCCACTATTTTTTGCGTTTATGTGCTACAGGGATTCGGTTTACCCTTAAAGCATAAGAATCTTTATGAAAATTCGAGCACACAACAAGGCAGGAAACCTCCCGTGCACCTTTTAAAAGAAGCTCCTTTGCCGCTTCATTGGCAGTCGAGCCTGCAGTATAAATATCGTCAAGCAAAAGTATCTTTTTATTCTCAATTTCATCTTTTACAGCAAAAAATGCACCCCGCATATTTAAATCCCTTAAGGTTCTTGATAAATTCATCTGCCTTTTGGTGTTTTTAATTCTGAAAAGTGCATCGGATGAGACTGGTATATTTATATTTTTTGAAAAGGAATCTGCCAAAAGCTCTGCCTGATTAAAACCTCTTTCTAAAAATCTTTCTTGGTGCAGAGGAATCGGAACAATTAAATCAAAATCGTCAAAAACATAATAGGGCGAAAGGCATTGGTATAAAAGCTTTCCCAAAGGTTCGGAAAATTTAGGACAGTTTTTAAATTTTAAATCAAGCAATGTTTCTCTTATTCTTCCGCCGTATGTAAAAGGAGCAAAAAGTCTTTTAAGATAGCCTTTTGTCTCATAATAGTCATCTACTTTTATCTTCATAAGCTTTTCATAACACCCTTTGCAAACAGAAACACCGTCAGTTTCTATTTCATTTTCCAAATGACGTTTTCTGCATATAATGCAAAGTGGCTTTTCTCCCTCGCCGGCTTTTAGCATCCGGTTTAATATTTCCATCTTTTTCATTCCTTTTTTATACTACAAAAGCCATTTTAACAAACAGACAGCATTTTGTAAATATAAAAAGAGGAAACCGCCCTTTATTTAAGGTTTTAAGGAACTTGCGTGGGAGCGCCTTTTTTAAAAACCTTAAAAGGACGGTTTGGTAATAGGGGGGTATAAAAAGCCTTTTGGACTTTCTAACTTAATGACAAACACATTATATCTCAGATTTTTCCCAAAATCCACATGTTTCGCTCGATAAAAATTCTTATAAATCTTGGCTTTTTTATCTTATTTTTTCAAATCTGATTTTCTTCGATATTATCCGACAGAAAATTCTGACTTTTTATGTCGTTTTGGCAAGATAAAATGTTATGTTTTTTAAAATAAATTTCGTATTCTTCGGGATTTTCCATATAAACCTCGTCAAAAAATTCTCCCATACAATCAATTCCTTTCACTTTAGATGTTTTCGCCAGATGTCAGCTTTGAAAATAGAAGAAGCAATACAGAACCTACCATAAGCTCGGCATTCGCCATGCAAAGTCCGATAATTCCAAAAAACGCAGATATTACAAATACCGTGTCGGATAAAAGCTTAAAATCCTTTCTTTTTGCTTCTCTTACCCTTTCATCATAAACCTTTTTTAGTGCCGGATTTAATCTTAAATAACTTCTTGTTGACATAATCTTTTGCCTCCTTTTAGTCTTTCTTTACCTTGAGTATAAAAGATTATGTGTACAAAAAAACTCCCAGTTTATTATGGGAGTTTTTTTTCAATTTTTTTAACTGTCAATATGTTTTGAGATACCGAAAATGTTATCTCATACCCTGAGAATTCAAACCCGAAATCTCTTTGGTCGTCTATGTATCCGGGACGTGGGTCTTCGGCTAAAATTTCTTTTAGGGCATTTACTTTTTCTTTCGGGAAATCGCCAAGGACTCCTTTGGGGATTTTAACTTCCATATTCCCCTTCGCCACCGAAAAACCGCCTTTTGCATTTTCGTGAGAATCTGTATAGGGTATGTACGGCTTTATGTCTATTACGGGTGTCATATCCATCATATCGGCCCCCTTTATATAAAGGACTGTTCCTTTTTCGGTATGTTCTGTTTTTTCCAGTTCTACCGACGAAATTCCGATATTGTTAGGGCGAAACGGCGAACGTGTTGCAAATACGCCCATTCTTTTATTCCCGCCAAGCTTGGGCGGTCTTACAGTCGGAGAAAATTCCTTGCCTTTACTCTCGGAAAACTGCCACAAAACCCATATATGCGAAAATTCTTCTATACCGCGGAATGCTTCTTCCATACTGTATTCGGGCAAAAATTCAATCCTTGCCTTTAAATCAGGACAAACTCCGCTTTGCCTTGGGATTCCGAATTTGGTCGGAAAATCGCTCCGTACATAGCCGATAATTTTTATTTTTTCCATATTACATTCCTGTAAATTCTTTTACTGTACACACCTTACAAAGCTCACCTATAAGCTCTTCTATATTCCACCTGCTATGTGTGTTAATCTCAAAATTTATCTCAGTTTTTCCGTCTGCATCTTCGATTTTCATATTGTTAATCTCAACAGAATCGGCAACCAGTATCTCAAAAACCTTCTGCACCAAACTGCTCTCTTCAAGTTCAATCTTAAGACTATATGCCTTGCCTTTTTCTCTTAGTTTAGTCTTAATTGAGCGAAGACCGAGCATAGATATAAGCATCAAAAGAACTATAGAAACGGCTATTACATAATATCCCGCGCCGACTACCAATCCGACACACGCAGTTGTCCAGATACCTGCCGCAGTTGTAATGCCTCTTACACGGTTTCCGTCAACAACGATACTTCCCGCACCTAAGAAACCGACGCCTGATACAACCTGTGCCGCCATTCTCATAATTTCAGTTTCTATACCGTATTTTTTAACAAAGCACTCGGATAAAACCATAATTGACGCAGCACCAAGGCACACGATAATGTGAGTCCTTAGTCCCGCATCGTGGTGAATTCCTCTTTCAAAGCCAATGATACCACCAAGTAAAACTGCAACCAGAAGTCTTACAATGAGTTCATATTCTGCCATTTTTTTTAAAACCTCTTTCCAATTACTATAATGGTATAATTATATGCTTTTTTTACCCTGATGTCAACCTTGTTGCATTTACCATTCATTTAACCGATATTTATGGCGAATTTCCTTGACATTTTATAGCAAAATCTTATATAATAATAACGTATGAACTTGTTTTTAAAGAAACTAATCCTAAAATATTGAAAGGGTTGATATTATGTCAGTTTTAGATTTTTTTGGTGAGAATGTTTTTAACTTGGACAGAATGAAAGAGCGTCTCCCTAAAGACATCTTCCAGTCGATTGAAAAGACAATCAAAGACGGTACTCCTTTGGATGTAAAGGTGGCAGAAGTTGTTGCAGAAGCTATGAAGGACTGGGCAGTAGAAAAGGGTGCGACACATTACACCCACTGGTTCCAGCCGATGACAGGCGTTACTGCAGAAAAGCACGATGCCTTTGTCTCGCTTTCAAAGGATGATGAAGTAATATTGGAATTTTCAGGTAAAAATCTTGTAAAGGGCGAGTCGGACGCATCAAGCTTTCCCTCAGGCGGAATAAGAGCTACATTTGAAGCCCGTGGCTACACCGCATGGGACCCGACATCATTTGCATTTATTAAAGACTCGACTCTTTGTATTCCGACTGCATTCTGCTCATTTAGCGGTGAAGTTTTAGACAAGAAAACTCCGCTTATGAGATCTGTGTCGGCTCTTTCTAAAGAGGCACTAAGAGTTCTAAAGCATTTCGGCTCAGAAGCTACAAAGGTAGAAAGCTATGTAGGTGCAGAACAGGAATATTTCTTAGTTGACAAAAACCTTTATGAACAGAGAAAAGACTTAATGTTAACAGGCAGAACACTCTTCGGCTTAAAGCCTACAAAGGGTCAGGAGCTTGACGACCACTACTATGGTGCAATCAAGCCAAGAGTTTCGGCATATATGAAGGAATTGGACGAAGAATTATGGAAGTTGGGCGTGCTTGCAAAGACAAAGCATAACGAAGTCGCTCCGTCTCAGCACGAGCTTGCTCCCATTTATGCGACAACAAATATCGCAACAGACCACAATCAGCTTACAATGGAAATGATGAAGACAATCGCAGGCAAACATAATCTTGTATGTCTTCTCCACGAAAAGCCCTATGACGGCGTAAACGGTTCGGGTAAGCACAATAACTGGTCGCTCGGCACAAATTTAGGTGAAAATCTTTTAAAGCCGGGAAAAGACCCGCTTCACAATAAGCAGTTCCTACTTTTCTTATCCAGTGTAATTAAGGCTGTTGATACATACGGAGACTTACTCAGAATGACCGTTGCAACACGCGGTAACGACTTAAGACTTGGCGGAAACGAAGCACCGCCTACAATCGTATCAATTTTCTTAGGCGACGATTTAACAGAAGTTGTAAACTCAATCAAAACGGGTGCCGACTCATATAACAGTGTAAAGGGCGTAATCGAAACAGGTGTCGATTCACTTCCCTCTATTAAAAAGGATACATCGGACAGAAACAGAACATCACCCTTTGCATTTACAGGTAACAAATTCGAGTTCAGAATGCCCGGTTCATCGCAGTCGGTTGCAGGCATAAATACAGTTATGAATACCATCGTTGCAGATGCCTTAAAAGACTTTGCGGATGCAATGGACGAAGCTGAAAATCCGATGGAAAAGGCAGACGAACTTATCCGTGATACCGCAATAAACCACGGAAGAATTATCTTTAACGGAAACAGCTATTCTGACGAATGGGTTGAAGAAGCTAAGAAATTAGGTCTTCCCGTACTCGAGTCAACTGCCGATGCACTTTCCGCAATTAAGTCAGATAAGGCAAAGGCACTCTTTAAACGCCACGGCGTATTTACAGAGATTGAAGTTGAAGCAAGATACGAAATTTTAATTGAAAACTATGTAAAGACAGTTTTAATAGAAGCTTTAACTATGCTTGAAATTGCAAAACAGGAGATTTTGCCCGCTTGTATGTCTTATACCGACTCTTTGGTAAATTCTGTTGCAATGAAAAAGTCAATCGGCATAAAGGCACCGTCCGAGATGACCTTGGCCAAGAGACTCTCCGACTCATGCGAGCTTTTGATAAACGCAACAGATGCACTCGACGCAGTTATGGCATCAATCCCCGAGGGCGATTGGCAGGATAAGGCATATTTTGCAAAGAACGAGATTATTCCCGCAATGGATAACTTAAGAGATACAGCAGACAGCTTGGAAGAAATTGTCGGCAAAGACTACTGGCCCTTCCCGACATATACAGACCTTCTTTACAGAGTATAAAAGAAAGCGAGATAGCAAATGAAAGGCAACATACTTATAGGACAGTCAGGCGGACCTACTTCGGTTATAAATTCATCTTTAGCAGGTGCATTCAAGGCAGCAAAAGATTTGGGCATAGAAAAAATCTACGGTATGCGCTACGGCATCCAAGGGTTTATAAAGGGTAACTTTATAGATATGTCCGACTTTATAAAAAACGAGCTTGATTTAGAGCTTTTAAAGCATACTCCGTCGTCATTTTTAGGTTCTTGCAGATATAAGCTTAAAAATCACGAAGAAAACACCAAAGACTATGAGATTATCATAAAAAGATTAAATGAGCTTAATATAAAATATGTGCTCTATATCGGCGGAAACGATTCTATGGA
>JAZNQG010000145.1:0-9350 GCA_045590035.1 Clostridia bacterium | reverse complement strand
CATAAGAACCTTTGTAGACCTAATGAACCAAAGAGCATCAGAGCTTGGAATGGTAAATACACACTTTGTAAATCCGCACGGATTCCATGATGCTGAGCATTTTTCATCTGCAAATGACATTCTTCTTGTTACAAAAGAAGCCCTAAAGCACGAAAAGTTCCAAGAAGTCGTAAAGATTAAAACAACCACCATTCCGCCGACAAATCTTTCAGAGGAAAGGTTTATATCTTCAACAAACCACTTAATCAGCAGATACAGAAATACATTCCATCAGTATAAATATGCAACAGGAATCAAAACAGGAAGTACAGATGAAGCGGGAAACTGTCTTATAGCATCTGCAGAGAAGAACGGGACAAAGCTTTTGTCAATCCTTTTAGGCTGCGACAATGCTGACCAGAATGAAAACGCGTATTCTTTCGTAGACAGCAAGAATATGTTCGAGTATATTTTCAATAACTTTAAAACTGTTACACTAGTTACAACCGAAGATATTGTTTCCGACTCCAAGGTTTATGAAGCAAGAGATTCAACAAGAGTTGCACTTTCTCCGTCTAAGAATGTAAGCCTGCTTCTCCCCAAGGATTATGATAAGGAAAAATTGGAAACAAAAATCAGTCTGCCCGATGAGATTAAAGCACCGATTGAAAGAGGTGTAAACATCGGAACTGCAGTGTACTCATATAATGGTGACACAGAAGACACAAAGGTTTCTGTTACCGTTGACCTTATTTCTGCAAACGAAGTTAAAAGAGACCACCTGCTTCATTTTATGCACATAATCGGAAAAGTAATATTCAGCCCCTTTGTTTTAATTCCTTTGATTATAATAGCTTTTCTGCTTATAACAAACGCATACAATCAGTCAAAGCGCAGAAAATCGAGAAGACGTAGGATGAAGTCTAAAAGACCGCAAAATCATCCGTCTTACAGAAAATCTTCTTCTGCTCAGAGAAGAAGACCAACTACAACTGTTACAAGAAAGAAAGAATACGACCCCTGGGATAAATACAGGTAAAGCAAAAAGGACAGCTAAAGCTGTCCTTTTTAATTTAGTCTAATACATATACTGTTGCACTTCTTCTTCCAAACTGTATACACTCGCCGACTGTGTTATAACACAAGTCAATTTTGTTACCCTTGATAGCTCCGCCTGTATCAGCTGCGATACAGTAGCCGTAAGTCCATGACTTACCGCCGTCGGGAGACTCAATATAGAGCTTTGTTCCAAGGGGAATTACTCTCGGGTCAACAGCCACAACACCAAACTGTGCTTTAAGCCCGCTGGCTGTAATACCCCTGCCGTCACCACCGCAGTTATAGGGCTCGTATGCAGTACAAGTAACATTAAGTACTCTTGAATATTTATATCCTTTGTAAGTCTTAACTCTTTCCTTAGTACCAACCACAACGAGTCTGTTAACAGGCTCTTCGATGACAGTTTCTGAAATCACTGTCTTTGAATATTCAACACCGTCATGATAAACGGCAGCGTAATCCACTTCCTTAGATCCGTTCTTGCCTTCAATCTTAACAATCTTTTCGTCTACATACATCGCGGGATCCTTAACCACGAGTTCCTTAAACAAGATTGGTTCAACTGCTGTATATTCTTCCTCAGTTACTCTTGTTAGTTTGATTACTTCATTTTCCGAAACAATAGAATCGTGTGACGGAGAAAGAATATCTCCTTTGTTAACCTTCACACCTGCACGGAGTAATGTGTCGTAAACTCTTTTCTTTGTTGTAACTGTCTTTAATGTGATTCCATCATATTCAATTGTAACATTTCTTCCTGAATAAACATAGATTTTGTCTCCATCGGAAACATCATCAGAAAGCAAAGGCTCAACTACTTCAGTTCCTGAAAGCTCAATACCAGCTTCTGCCAATACATCAGCAACTACCGCTTTGTCAGTTGTAACAGTCTTAACTGTATCAATGCCTGAAAAGTCATCGCTTAGAATAATATCGATGTCTTTTGAAGATGTGTCGTAAACGGCACCCATCAATACCATACTTAAAACTGTAACAGTAAGAATGAGTAATACTGCCTTTTTGCGAGTGTTTTTGGGAGAATCAATGCATGTTTTCAAAGAAAACATACTTCCAACCTCCAATCCTATACAAGCATAATTATACAACAATAATATGCCAATGTCAATGAATTTATTACGAATTTGTTACATTTGATGAATTTTCTACACGTTTTTGCAATATTTTAATGTCCCCTAAGGGTGATTTTACATCATTTCTATGGTTATTTTGTACAGTTTGCTACCAAGAAAATTAAGGAAATTTTAAATTTAGTCTAATTTTTAACCAAATATTTCATAAGTCTGGTATATTATTTCCATTTAAAGTCAATGATACTTTAAGAAAGATATCAAATAAGAGGTACAGAATATGAAGAAAAATGAAAGAAAAGTGTTTTTATTAAAGGAATGTAAATCTCCGTATATTCAGGAAGCTATATTCTTTTTAAAAGACGGAGTCGACTCTGACTCAAAAGGAGTATTGGCAGATGCAGAGAGAATAGTATCTGCATATATGAATGAATCACATAAGACTTTTAATGAAAAGGAAAAAAATATCCCGCTCCCATTCTTTTTACTAGTATCTTCAATCGCACTGTTTGGGATATTCTTTGGGATATATCAGATGATAGCATAAAAAAGAGGCCATTGGGCGGCCTCTTTTTATTTATCCTTATTTCTTATAATTTTAATTACTGCAACGGTCATATCGTCTTCTTTATCTGGTGAAGAACGTCTTATAGCTTCTGCCAAGATTTCTTCTGATAAGCAGTTTATATCTCCTGTGGAAGTCTTTATAAGCCTTTTTATCCATTCGCCTTTTAATACTCCATACCCCGCTTCACCAACACCGTCTGACACCATTACAACAATATCACCGCTTGAAAGACGGCGTTTTATAGTTTCTGTTTTTACATCATCTATAATTCCTACGGGTAAACTTGCAGAAGACAATGTTTCTACATATTCCTTATGCTTTATAAAGCTCTCGGCACTACCGATTTTTAAAAATTCCGCATCACCCGTTACTGTGTCAAATTCAAACATATCAACAGTTGAAAAACATTCATCATCACCTTTAATTGCAAGGGTGGAGTTTATCATATTTACTGCTTTATCCTTTAAAAATCCTGTTCTTATAAACTCTTTTAAAAGTTCAACCGTCATTTTACTTTCTCTGTATGCTTTTCTTCCCCTTCCCATACCATCACACAATATCGCATAGTACCTTTCATTTTCTGACACAAATTCTGTATAAATATCCCCTGATATTCCATCCTTATCAGGTCTTTTTGAAACCGAGCTTACAGCCATATAAATACTCTCGCTTTTAACTTCTGTCTCTTCTTTTTCAATCTCGGACTCTATACTTTTTATACTTTTTGAGATTTCCATATGCTCTTTTGAAACCCTTTTAATCTTCTTTTTTAAAAGTGCACTCTGGTATTCTATGTCAGAGTCCGATTTTAGTCCAATAAGCTTGCCCCTTATAATATCTATTAAGAACTCAGGCATAATAAAATATATGACAGATGACAAAATTACCGTTATATAAAACCCTTTTAATTCTGCACTCGTACCGTCCAATAACATAATCACTGCAAGTGCTGACAAAAATCCAAGACCGCTTCCCCATTTGTTAATTTCTCTTAGCATTGACGAAATAACCGCAGCAATTGCAAAAAAGGAAACTTCTGTTATATATTCTGCATCAGAAAGGCAGGCTATAAGAGATATTATCACACTTAATGACACAGTATCCTGATATGACATAGTGCCTGAAATAACCATAATCAGTAAAGATGCAAAAAGTATATTAAGTTTTAACCCAGCCGGAAAGCTAATCAAAGCAAAACCGTTTATCATAGCTGATATAAGTATAACATAAGAAATTATCTTGGACCTGTTAGTTTTAAAAATTCTGCTTTCAGGATTTCTTTTAACGGGCAGAAAAATATAATATATAAGCCCTGTTAATACGCCCTCAACAAGCGAAAGAATATAAAATATAACTTCTTTTGATAAAAATACACTCTCTAACATTCCCATAAATACAACGCATCCTGCAATTACAAATGACGACACCACCCTGTCAAAGCTTTTTAAGTAAATTATGTATAAAAAGAGCATTGCCGAAAGAATGTATTTAATACCAGAAATCCCTAAAGTTACCGAGCCTATGATTACCGAAATAAGTCCTGTAAGAGACGGCATAACTGCGCCAAAAAGCGCAACGCCGAAAGGATGTATCCCGAAAACTCCGCACCTTACTGCAAGGATTATCGGAATAATCATAAATAGAGACTCCCTTGCAGGTATTATTTCGGATGTCCTTGACCTTTTCCCTACCACAAGCGGTATTCTCATAAATATTATCCCTCCTAAAAATTCATTTAAAGTGTAAAAAGAATTATAGCATTTTAAGAAAGGAAAAATTGTCGAAATCTGTAGCCAAATATTAAAAATCGTACGACAGTATATAAGAATAAATACTTTTCATTTATCTTACATTCTCATAACTTTGTAGAAAAATGTAAAATTATGCTATATAATTATATAAATAAAAGAAATACCGAGGTAGAATATGAGAATATTAGTTTTTTCAGACACTCACGGTGTAATAGAGCCGTGTATAAGAGCTATTCATAAATCAGGCAAAGTTGACCTTATACTGCACGCAGGAGATACTTCAACCGACGCTGAGGATTTATCGTACATTTTCCCCGAAATACCTGTAAGATTTGTACCGGGAAATTGCGAGATTTCAATGCTTAATACAGTTGATATAATCGATGCAGACGGCAAAAAAATATTCTTAACGCACGGGCATCTCTATAATGTCAAAAACGAGCCGTCATATACAACTTTAATTAACAAAGCCAAAGACGAAAAGGCGACAATCTGTGTTTTTGGACATACACATAAACCGATTTTGGATAACATAGGAACCTTTATGCTTTTAAACCCAGGTTCTGTAAAGTTTGGAAACACATACGGAGTTATTGAAATCGAAAACGGAATAGCAAAAGCCTGCATATTGGATATATAAAAAAATGACACCTGATGGTGTCATTTTTTTACGTCAAAAAGCGATATAAGTTCTTCTTTTGTAAGATTTGAAATTGTCTGGCTATTTTTAATAATAAAGTCATCTGCAAGCTTTCTTTTCTTTTCCTGAAGCATTATTATCCTTTCTTCAATTGTGCCTTTGGATGCAAGCTTTATTACCTGAACCGCCTTTGTCTGACCAATTCTGTATGCACGGTCGGACGCCTGGTCGGTAACTGCAGGATTCCACCACGGGTCATAATGTATAACCGTGTCAGCGCCCGTTAAATTAAGTCCCGTACCGCCTGCTTTAAGGCTTATTAAGAATACATCCTTTTCGCCTCTGTTAAATCTGTCGGACAGTATATTTCTCTCACTCGGCAAAGTTTTACCGTCAAGATAGAAAGATGAAATCTCATTTTCCAAAAGCGCCTTTTCTATAATTTTAAGCATTGAAGTAAACTGTGAGAACACCAAAACCCTGTGTCCGCCGTCAATTGCAGATTTTATAAGGTCTAATAAAAGGTCCAATTTGCCGCTTCCCGAATCATAGTTTTCATCAAATAAAAGCGGATGACAACATATCTGTCTTAGTCTTGTAAGCAAGCTTAAAATCATCATCTGACTTCCGTCTTCTGATAGAATTCTGTCAACTTCACCGCGTGCAACAGACAAGTATGCGTTATATACCTTTTTCTGTTTTTGAGTCATTTCAGAATAAACTGTATTTTCTATTTTATCAGGAAGCTCGTTTAATACATCCTTTTTCATACGTCTTAAGACAAATGGCTTGATTTTTGCCCTTAAAAGCTCTGCAGGCTCGTAGAAGCCTTCATGTATCGGCTTTTCATAATTTTCAAGGAAACTTTTTCTTTTTAAAAGATATCCAGGAATTGCGAAATCAAATATAGACCATAACTCCATAAGCGAATTCTCGACAGGTGTACCCGTAAGTGCAAATTTCGATCCTGCATTTATCATTTTGACACTGTGCGCATTTAATGTTTTGGGATTCTTTATATGCTGCGCTTCATCTATAAAGCAGTAGGAAAATTCAATATCCTTATAAATATCAATATCACGTCTTAAAAGCGGATAGGAAGTGATTACAAAGTCAAATCCCTTGATATCCTTTAGCTTTTCTAACCTTTCTTCCCTGTTTCCGTCTATAATTACTGATTTTGCATCTGGCGCAAACCTTTCAATTTCGCTCTGCCAGTTATATAAAAGCGACGTTGGAGCAACAACTAAAGACGGTTTGTTTATAGATGAAGACATAACAAATGCAATTACTTCAAGAGTTTTTCCCAAGCCCATATCGTCTGCCAATATTCCGCCAAGACCGAGAAATGAAAGCTCACTCATCCATTTTACCCCGTCTTTTTGGTAGTTTCTTAAAACCTTTTCAATGTTTTTCGGAATATTTACCTTGATGTTTTTCGCATCATTTATAAGCTTAGAAAATTCCGAGCCTTTTACATAATTTCCGTTTTCATCAATGCTGTCTAAGTATAGTGCATAGAATTTAGAAATTGTCTTATGCCCTGATGCAATATCTGAAAAATCAAAGTCAAGATTTTTAAATAACGACATTATTTCTGTGCCGTCAATCTTATAAAACTTACCCTTTTTATTCCTGTAATAGCTTTTTCTTAGCTTTACCGCTTCTAAAATGCCTTTTATTTCTTCATCGGTCATATCAGACTCAAAGTCAATCCTTAAAAGGTCCGAATCCTTAGAGTAATCAACCTTTGTTTTTATCTTGGGTATGATTGCATTTTTAAGTTTGGTAAATTTTTCGCTCTCGATTATCTCTGATAAGATAGACAATCTTTCAAGTCCTGACGTTATAAAATTATATATCTCATCATTGTCATCAAGTATATATTTTTTATCCAAAAGACGAAATGACGAGAAATTTCTCATAACCTGATTTTCCGCTTCTGTGTCTCTTAATACAACCTTATCAGCTTCTAAGTAACTTTCGGGAACCCTTATTTTTATATCACCGTATTTTATAATAATAACTGCAGATATTCCGAGTCCTAAAGTATCAAGATAGACCGAAAATTCAGGTTTCTCGCTTATTACTATCTCGTCAACTCCCGATAAATAGACGCCTTTTAGAGTTCTTAGTTCAGGTAGAGCATAGGTTGCAAATGCAATTCTGTTATCTCCTGTAAACTCAATCTTGGTTCTTTCTCCACCAGATAAAACGCGGTATATGGGCATATAAACACTCTGCCATTTTTCGTCTGTTCTGTAAATATCGCCCGCAAAATAAAACCAACTTCCATCAGACACAATAGAAAATCCGCACTCGGTAACAGAAAGAGTTATGCTAGAATCAAGTGCCTGAATATCAATTAAAATGTCTGGATTTTCGTATCTTATCTGCATTTCTGTCAGTCTTAAATCATTTATAAAAAACTCACACTTTGACCTTATTAAATAAGGCATCAGGCGTTTTACAGTTTTTTCACCGATATCGGTTGCGGCAATCTTTTTAACATACATATCCCGTGCCGCTTTATTTTCAATGCTCTCGGATAAAATTTCAAGTATTGCAAGGTCATTTTCCGAAATAATATATTCTTCTTTATTAAATGCCTTAAACTTTGTTATCTTATACTCTCCTTCACCCGAAAATGCAAGCAAAAACTTTTCGACACCCGAAACCGCCTCAGGTATTCCCTCTCCCATTAAGACAGAAATTGAATATTTTGTTCCGTCTGGTGTTGAATTTATGTTAAATCTATATGCAAAATTCAGATGCGTTTTCTTTAAATCTGTATTTTTATAGTCTTCAAATAAAAGCTTTACCAATCTGTCATTTTCCGCAGAAACAGACAAGCCGTTCTCCATTTCCTTTTGTCTTTGCTTTAGTGTTGCTACAATATGCTTACAGGGTGTGTTCATTGTAAGATAATAAGGGCAGGTACAGAATGAATCTGTTACCTTCCCCGAATCATCTAAATTTACAACAACATTATATATTTCCTCGCCGTCTGCAACAGCGACTAACTTTTTGTCTTCTCTTACTGTTAAATGTATTCTGCCTTCTTTAAAAAAATCGAGACCATGGCTCAAAATACTTTTAGAGCTTATTCTCTTTATCTCTTCATCTGTTATCTTCATAAAGCCATCGCCTCCTTTTTCTTGTATCTTTCTATTTTAACATTCTTTTTCTTTCTTTGCAAGCTTTTTAAATAAAATAATTACTTCACCATTAAAATTTTTAATTCATATTATATCAGTGAAGACTAATATCTTCAATTTATACGAAAGGAAGTAATTAAATGGAAAAAATCTATGTTATATGCGAATCTTTGAATTTTACAAACCGTCTTTTAAGAGATTTGAAAAGAAACGGTATAGATGCAAAAATTGTTCCGTCGCCCAAAAATTTAAACGGGTGCTCATACTCTGTTTTATTAAGCGACAGAAATATTGATACTGTAAATGGTTTAAGGCAAAAATACAGGATAAAATATATCATAAAGTCAGGTGATACAAATGATATATTTAAATAATCCTGCAACAAGCAAAAAAAAGCCTTTGAATGTTATATCAAGGCTTATAAAAGAAACTGCTTTTTCATCTGTCGGCGGTGGGCGTGACTTATCAAAGACAAGTCTTTTAGCTGACAAAAGGATTATAGAAGTTCAGGATTATATTGCAGAGCTATTTAATATTAAAAACCCCGAAAGAATATGTTTTACTCAAAACTGCACATATGCCTTAAATATGGCAATTTCGGGAGTTTTAGAAGAAAATGACCACGTAATTGTAACATCAATGGACCATAACAGCGTCTTAAGACCTGTTTTTACGCACAAGAATTATACAATAATATCTGCAGATAAATCAGGTTATGTAGATCCAAATGATATAAGAAACGCTGTTAAAGATAATACAAAGCTAATCATAACAACTCACGTATCAAATGTTTCAGGTACTATACAGGATGTAAAAGAAATCTCAAAAATTGCGCACAAAAATAACGCACTTTTTTTATTGGATGCAGCACAGAGTGCCGGAATACTCGATATCAATCAAAAGGATATAAATGCCGATTTAATCGCATTTTCAGGGCACAAGGGTCTAATGGGTCCGCTTGGCACTGGCGGACTGTATGTGTCGGAAAATGTGAATTTGAAGCCAATTATAAAAGGCGGCACAGGTTCAAATTCAAAAAATCTCTCTCAGCCTGATTTTTACCCCGATATACTTCATTCAGGCACTATGAACTTTCCTGCTATATCT
>JAZNQG010000144.1:0-11040 GCA_045590035.1 Clostridia bacterium | reverse complement strand
ATGCCCGAATACAACATACGGCGAATCTGTTGGTTGTGTAGCTATTACAAAGAATGCATCAATCGTTACAATCGTTGCAACAGCTATAATTGCAATTATTGCATCATTTATTGCGCCATTTGTAACATTCTTAGCAACAATTCCATCGTGCGTAATGGGTGGCGTTTGTATTACACTTTACGGTTTCATTGCAGTATCAGGTCTTAAGATGATTCAGGATGTTAACCTTTCAAACAACAAGAACCTTTTCGTTGTATCTGTTATTCTTATCACAGGTATCGGCGGAATGGCACTTCAGATTGGTGCTGTTAAAATTACAACAATCGCTTGCGCATTAATTCTTGGTATTATTACAAACCTTGTAGTAGCTAAGGGTAAGGACGAAGAATAATTTTGGAGGCAACAATGAGTAAAGTTACAGTATTTGACCATCCGTTAATTCAGCACAAAACATCTGTTTTAAGACAGAAGGAGACTTCAAACAAGGAGTTCCGTGAGTCTGTGGAAGAAATAACAATGCTTATGTGCTATGAAGCGCTAAGAGACCTTCCATTAGAAGATGTTGAAATCGAAACACCATTAGTTAAAACCACCTGCAAGATGTTAGCGGGTAAAAAGATGGCGGTTGTTCCGATTTTAAGAGCAGGACTCGGAATGGTAAACGGATTTTTAAACATAATCCCGATTGCGAAGGTCGGACATATCGGTATGTACAGAGATGAAGAAACTTTGGAACCGCATCCTTACTACTGTAAGCTCCCGCCCGACATTGACGAGAGAATTATCGTGGTTGTTGACCCGATGTTAGCTACAGGCGGTTCGGCAATAGATGCAATCACACAGATTAAGGCAAAGGGCGGAAAGAGCATAAGATTCTTGTGTCTTATCGCTGCTCCCGAGGGTATTGAAGCACTTTCCAAAGCACATCCCGATGTTGATATTTACTGTGCAAATATCGACGAAAAATTAAATGAAAACGGATATATTGTACCGGGTCTTGGTGACGCAGGTGACAGAATATTCGGAACAAAATAAATAGCATAAAAAGACAGTATTTTCTTTTAGAAAATATTGTCTTTTCTTTTGTTTAGTGCTATAATGATTTCATCGAAGATGAAATCAATGAATTGCCTTCGGCATGAATTGAGCCTTACTGCTCATGAATTGCACTTCGTGCATTATAAAGACAATTCAATTCATTAAAACTGAGTGTTCTTTACGTAAAATACCTTTTGGGGAGAGTGTTGGAAAATGGAAACTTTAAAATTTGATTTATCAAAGGAAGCGGGAGCTTTTAAAATCCTTAATGCGACCAACGGTGGCCCGTGGCATAAAAGACATGCAACTGACCAATTCAGAAGTAATTTTGAAGCGTATAAGGCGGCAAGAATTCCCTATTCAAGAAACCACGATTCAGGTGTGGTAGGTATTTACGGCGGACCATACAGCCACGATATAACAAGTATTTTCCCTAACTTTAATGCCGATGTAAATGACCCTAACTCCTATGATTTTGCCTGCACGGACGAGTCGATTTTAGCAACTCTTGATGCTGGTACAGAAACATTTTTCAGACTCGGTCAGACAATAGAGCATCAGATAAAAAAGCACGGAACAATTCCGCCTGCCGACTTCAATAAATGGGCAAGTATTTGTGAGCATATTATAAGACACTATAATTACGGCTGGGCGGACGGATATAATTTGAATATTCAGTATTGGGAAATCTGGAATGAGCCCGACTTAGACGAAGATGACAGCAATAATAAGAGAACATGGGGCGGAACAAAGGCACGGTTTTTTGATTTATATGAGATTGCGGCAAAGCATCTTAAAGGTTGTTTCCCCGACCTTAAAATAGGCGGGCCCGCTCTTGCATACAGAGTTGATTGGGCAGAGGATTTCCTTTTGGAAATGAAAAAAAGGAATGTGCCGATTGACTTTTTCTCGTGGCATATATATGCAACAGAACCTTATCAGATAATTGAAAAGGCAGTAAAAATTAAAAATATTCTTACAGAAAACGGATATGAAAATGCCGAAACTATACTTAATGAATGCAACTATGTCAAAGGCTGGGAAGAAGAATTTTTATACAGCATTAAAGCTATTCATGGAATAAAAGGCGGTGCTTTTTTAATGGCGTGTATATCCGAAGCGCAAAAATGCGACGCCCTTGATATGCTTATGTATTATGACACAAGACCGTCAGCATTTTGCGGCGCTTTTGACTTTTATACATATGAGCCGTTAAAGAGCTACTATCCGCTTATGTGGTACGGAAAGTTCTATGATATGAAAGCTGAGATAAGATGCGAAAAAGAGACAGAAAATATCTATACACTATGCGGAATTGATGAAGACGGAAAGGTAATGTGCATAGTTACCAACTATTCCGATGACGATAATTCCAAGGCTAAGGATATTAAAATTGACTTTGGCAAAGAAGGCAAATACGAAATATATATTGTAGACAGCGAAAAAGACGGCGAGCTTGTTGGTGTTACAGAGAATCTTGAGTTTAATTTAAAACCCTGCTCGTTTATGCTGATTAAAGAAGTTTAAATGCTATATAACCGATGGGAGTAGTAAAAATGCGGGAGATAAATTCTCAAAAAATTACCGAAGTGGTAAAAAGGCTATCAATTAAAGCGAATATTCATCTGACCGATGATTTAAAGGCGTGCATAAATAAAGCATATAAAGATGAAGATGGAGAAACTGCAAAGGATATATTGGGACAAATTATCGAAAATTATCAGATAGCCGAGAAAAAAGATATGCCCGTTTGTCAGGATACAGGTATGGCGTGCGTGTTTTTAAAAATCGGTCAGGATGTGCATATAAAAGGCAACATTGAAGATGCCGTAAATGAAGGTGTAAGACAGGGGTATGAAGCGGGGTATCTTAGAAAAAGCGTTGTTAAAGACCCGATTGACCGTGTAAATACTCTTGACAATACTCCTGCTATAATTTATTATGAATTGGTTTCGGGCGATAAAATAGAAATCACGGTCGCACCAAAGGGCTTTGGGAGCGAAAATATGAGCAAAATTGCGATGCTTCGCCCATCCGACGGAATTGACGGCGTAAAGGATTTTATAATTAAGACGGTGGAAGAAGCAGGGCCTAATCCTTGTCCGCCGATAGTTGTCGGAGTTGGAATAGGCGGGACATTCGATAAGGCTGCATTATTAGCCAAAAAAGCGCTTATAAGACCTTTGGATGTGCCGAACAGTAATCCTTTTTATGCCCAGCTTGAAAAAGAGCTTTTAGAAAAAATCAATAACCTTGGAATAGGCCCGCAGGGGTTTGGCGGAAGGACTACGGCATTGGCTTTAAATATTGAAACATTTCCGACTCATATTGCGGGACTTCCCGTGGCGGTCAATATAAACTGTCACGTTACAAGACATCAGACGGAGGTGATATAAATGGCAATTTCCATTAAAGCACCACTGTCAAAAGAAGATGCGAAAAAACTAAGGGCAGGGGATAATTTACTTATATCGGGAGTCATTTATACCGCAAGAGATGCAGCTCATAAAAGATTATGTGAAGCGTTAGAAAAAGGCGAAGAACTGCCTTTTCCGATAAATGACAGCGTCATATATTTTGTAGGACCGACACCTAAAAAACCCGGTGAAGTTATCGGCTCGGCAGGGCCTACTACATCATACAGAATGGATGCCTACAGTCCTAAATTGATTGAATTGGGTCATACTGCCATGATAGGCAAGGGAAAAAGAGGCGGGGAAGTTATTGATGCAATGAAAAAACATGGTGCAGTGTATTTAGGAGCCGTTGGCGGACTTGGGGCACTATTAAGTCAGTGCATCAAAAAGTCGGAAGTAATAGCCTATCCCGACCTTGGTGCCGAAGCTATTCACAGACTTGAAGTTGAAGATTTTCCCGCAGTTGTAGTAATTGACAGTTTAGGAAACAACTTATACGAAATTGGAAGAAAAGAATATTTAGCAAGGAGAAAATAAAGTGAAAATAAACCTTTGGGGCACAAGCCACGGCTTTGCTGAAAAAAATCAGTTCACATCCTGCAATATGATTGAAGCGGGCGACAAATATTATATTCTCGATGCGGGCGGCCCCGTTGAGTATTTAATGGTAAATAATGACAAACCTTACGATAAAATCAGGGGAATTTTTCTTTCTCATATGCACGCAGACCATGTAGGAAGCCTGACTGAACTAATTATCCCGATGTTAAGATTTCGTTTTAACGATAAAGCAACCTGCTTTTTCCCAAGTGAAGACGGAATGGAAGGCTTTATAGACTGGGTTAAGGTTTTGGGCGGAACTGACGAAAAAATAAGAAATACCGTAAAAATGGAAGTTACAAAAGTTGGTACGGTCTATGAAGATGATAACATCAAAGTTTCGGCAAGACCGACTCTTCATATGGGCGACAAGCCTGCCTTTTCATATATTTTTGAAGAAAACGGCAAAAAGGTGCTTTTTACAGGTGATATGAGCTGGGGATTTTCAGAATACCCCGATATTTTATCAGGCGAACACTATGACCTTGTTGTGTGCGAAATGGCACACAATAAGCTAATAGATGCCAAAGAAATGCTAAAGAAAACAGACACAGACAGAATGATTATAAATCATTATTATCTTCCACAGGTTGAAGGATACGAGGAAATATTTAAGACATTCCCGTTTCCCATAGAGCTTGCAAAAGACGGAATGGAGATAGAAATTTAATGCTTGGGAATTTTAAAAACACATTTATTGGCGACAGACATTTTTATAAAAAGGTTATACTTTTGGTTCTTCCGATGATTTTCCAGAATGCAGTTACAAGCTTTGTAAGTCTTCTTGACAACATTATGGTAGGGCAGATAGGCACCGAGCAGATGACAGGTGTTGCGATTGTAAATCAGCTGATTTTTGTATTTAATATTGCGATTTTCGGCGGAGTTTCGGGTGCTGGAATATTCGGAGCACAGTTTTTCGGGAAAAATGACCACGAGGGTCATAAATATACCTTCCGTTTTAAGATGTATGCCGTTACAGTAATCACAGTTCTTTCGGCACTTCTTTTTTGGTTTTTACCTGATGAGCTGATTTCTCTTTACTTAAGTGACAGCGGAACGGTTGGAGATATTACTCTTGCTTTAAAATACGGAAAAGAGTATATGTATGTAATGCTATTTACCCTTTTACCATTTGCCGTGTGTCAGGCGTATGTAAGCTCAATCCGTGAAACAGGCAAATCCTTTGTCCCGATGATAGCAAGTGTAGTTGCGGTATTTGTAAACCTTGTGCTTGACTATGCTTTTATATTCGGAAAATTTGGGTTTTCGCAAATGGGAGTCAAAGGTGCGGCACTTGCGACTGTTATTGCAAGAGTTATAGAGTGCGTAATCGTGATTTTATGGGTACATATTAAAAAGAAGGAAAATAAGTACATAATCGGTGCATATAAGAGCTTTTATATTCCGAAATCACTCTTGGTTGATGTTTTCAAAAAGGGCACTCCGCTTATGCTTAACGAAATGATATGGGCAATGGGTTTTACTGTCGTAACTCAGTGCTATGCGGTGCGTGGCTTGGAGGTTATGGCAGCTTATAACATAGCATCTACAATAGGAAATCTGTTTAATATTGTGTATCTGCAGATGGGCTCTTGTATAGCAATAATGGTAGGACAATATCTTGGTGCAGGGAAATTAAAGGAAGCAAAGGATACAAACACTAAGCTTATATTCTTTGGGGTAGCGTGCTGTGTGGTGCTTGCGGTTGTTATGATACTTTTGGGCGGAGTATTCCCCGAGCTTTATAATACCGAAGCAGAAATCAAGGCATTGGCAAAGACATTTATTATAATTACAGCTTTGGTAATGCCAATTCACGCCTTTACACATTCGGCATACTTTACACTTCGTTCCGGCGGTAAGACAGGCATAACATTTATGCTTGACAGTGTTTACAGCTGGGTTTTCTGGATACCTGTTGCATATATACTGGCTAACTTTACCACACTTTCAATAGAGATGGTGTATTTAATAGTCCAGCTTACCGAGATTGTTAAAGCCACAATAGGTTTCTTCCTGGTTAAAAGCGATATTTGGCTTAATACTATTGTTGAATAAATGGGGGAGCGGAAAAATGGAATTATCCAAAAAGAGAATTTCGGGGCTTATAGCACTTTTTACTCTTGCATATACGGTAAGCTATATAACAAGAATAAATTTTGGCGCAATTATATCCGAGATGGAAAGCGATACGGGAATTTTAAGAAGTCTTTTATCTCTTTCGATTACAGGCAGCTTTATTACATACGGACTGGGTCAGATAATAAGCGGATTTTTGGGCGACAGAATTTCGCCTAAGAACCTGATTTCGATAGGTTTTTTAATTACAATCGCTATGAATGTATTGATTCCCTTATGTAAAAGTCCGTACGGAATGCTTTTTGTCTGGTGCATAAACGGCTTTGCGCAGAGCCTTATGTGGCCGCCGATGGTAAAGCTTATGGCAGAGCTTTTTTCAAGTGATGATTATAAAAGAGCGACTGTATGGGTTATGTACGGCTCATCATTCGGTACGATATTTGTGTATCTTGTGTCCCCCTTAATTATTATGGCGGCAGGCTGGAAGGCTGTGTTTTTGTTTTCTGCCGCAGTCGGACTTCTAATGCTTATTCTCTGGAACAAATTTTCAATAGATGTTGATGTAAAAAGCATAGCTCCAAAAGAAAAGACAAAAACAGGCGGAGAAAAATCAGGACTTTTTACTCCCACTATGATTGTAATAATGGTTGCAATTATTGCTATGGGAATGCTCCGAGACGGCGTTACAACCTGGATGCCTACATATGTTTCCGACACATACAATATGAGCAATATTGTCTCAATCTTAACGGGTGTGATTTTGCCGATATTCGGAATGGTGTGCTTTAAAGCAGCATCGGTTCTTTACGGCAAGGCGGTTAAAAACCCCGTGTTTTTAGCAGGACTAATATTTTTAGCAGGCGTAATTTCGTCTGTAGCGCTATACTTTATAACAGGCAAAAATGCAGTTTTGTCAATTACTCTTATGGCGCTTTTAACAGGAACAATGCACGGAGTAAACTTTTTACTTATTGGCATTGTGCCGTCATTTTTCAAAAAGAGCGGAAATGTGTCGTTAGCATCGGGCGTTATAAATGCCTGCACATATATAGGCAGCGCAATTTCTACATTCGGTGTGGCTTTGCTTTCCGAAAAGCTTGGCTGGGATTTCACCTTGCTTAGTTGGGTTATGATTGCGGTATTGGGAACAGTGTGCTGCTTTGTTACCTTTAAGAGCTTTATGAAGAAAATGGGTTAAAATAAAAACCAACCTTTATTGAAGTGAACCCCAAAGTTTAGACACTTTTGGGGTGCATATCATATTGGGTTGGTTTTTTATGTGGATATTTTACCAAAAGAAATGGAAATAATCCATTTACAATAAAAAATTGGTGTGTTATACTTTGTAAAAAAGGGGGAGTAAAGATGAATTTTAAAAAGCTTCTATTTAATAAAAAGGAAAAACCGCTCGACTCATTTGTAGAATCTTACAGCAATACTGCAATTTTTGAAAAAATCGCATTTATAGGCGACAGCTTATCATCAGGCGAATTTGAAACCTTTAACAAAGACGGAGACCGCACCTATCACGATATGTTCTGGTATTCGTGGGGGCAGTATATTGCAAGAAAAAACGGCATTACTGCATATAATTTTTCGCGCGGCGGTATGACTGCAAAGGAGTATATTGAAAGCTTTGCCGAAGAAAACGGTATGTGGGATAAGGAAAAAGCTGCAGATGCGTATGTAATTGCACTCGGTGTAAATGACATATATAACTGCAAAATGGAAATCGGCTCTGTTTCGGATATTGACAAAGATGACTACAGAAAAAATAAGCCGACATTTGTAGGATACTATGCGGCTATTATAAGCCGTTATAAAGAAATCAACCCCGACGCTAAATTCTTCTTTGTAACTTTCCCCAAAACAGAAGAACACGAAAATGATGAAGAGACTATGGGTATGATAAAGGCACTTTACGATTTGTCAGAGTATTTTGACAAATCCTATGTTATTGACCTTTATAAATACGGTCCTTATTATGACAAGGAATTTAAGGATAACTATTACCTTCACGGACATTTAAGTCCGACGGGATATATTCTTACAGCTAAAATTATCGATTCATACATTGACTATATCATAAGACATAATCCCATTGACTTTAAAAATGTAGGATTTATCGGAAAAGGAATAGATTATTCGGAGGTAGAGTAAATGAAATACCCGTTTGAAATCGAAACAATTATTGATGTTACAAAACCGCCCTATTCGGTGGATAATACAGGAAAAGAAGACTGTACCGAGAAGCTAAGACAAATCTTAGACGATATTTTAATCCGTGAAGTAAATGGTCTTCAGGCTATTCACGACAAATTGATTGAAGAGAGTGAAAACTTAAAGGAAAATGTGTATATCGGATTGGAAGCTGGCAGAGTACAAAACGGAAAACTCTGGATTACCTTCCCCGAGTTTATGCCGCCGACAAAGATAATATATTTCCCTAAGGGCGAGTACCTTGTAAGCGACACTGTAACCTATACCTTAGATAATCTTAAAAATTTCTGGTATACGCTTGACTACTACGAAAATTGCAGAAACATTCATTTTATGGGCGAAGATATGGATGAAACTATAATCCGCTTAAAAGATAACTGTGATGGTTATGAAGAAGGTGCGAATAAAGCGGTTATAAGCTTTTATAATAATGAAGCACCTGTCGGACGCGACAGAGAGTTTGCAAACGCCGCATTTATGAACTATATTGAGGACATTACAATAGATGTAGGGTCGGGTAACCCCGGTGCAATCGGCTTAAAATATTTAAACTCAAATATCGGAAGAATTAAGAATGTGTGCTTAAAAGCAAACGGCGGATATCTTGGAATTGATATGGGATTTGTAACTCAAGGCACATTTACCGATATAAAAATTTCGGGCTTTGACTATGGTATTGATACAACAACTACAGGTATGATGTATTTAGATAACATTGATTTATCTGAAGTAAAAATTGCGGGAATTCATACACACGACGGCATTTTAATCTGTGATAAAATAAATTCGGGGAAAAACCCGACCGTAAAGTTTAGAGAAGGTAAGGGAAGATACTATTTTATAAATAAGGATGTTACTTTACCAGGTGATACTTTTGGGAATAAAGTTTATTTTGAAGAAGCAAAACCATATCTTCGTGATATGAAAATTCCCGAAATTGAGATAAGCGAAAGCAAGGACGACTGGGCGTTTGTTGATGACTTTGGTGCTGTGGGTGATAGTAAAACCGACTCAACCCGTGCAATTCAAAGAGCCATGAACAGCGGAAAACCGTATATTCTCTTCGGACACGGACAGTATCTGATAAACTCCAAAATCAAAATCCCGAAAACCGTAAAATTGGTCGATTTCCTTTTTAGTTCATTGGAAACGGGACTAAGACTGGTCGGTGGTGAGTTTGACAGTGCATTTGAAGTGTCAGAAGACTCTAGCGACACATTATTTATTAAAAATCTTTTTACATTCGAGCAGTTCCGCGGCAATATCCGCTTTATAAAGCACGCAGCAAAAAGAGACCTTGTGCTTTCTGATATTCAGCTTATGACAGCGTCAATGTACTTTAACACGGTTTCGGGAAGCAAGGTTTATATTGATAACTGCTTTTTAACCTGCGGCACATACAACCGCACTGCATGGATTCCTGGCGACGGATTTGAGCCTGTTTACAGTCATATTATTCCATATGAATTCCACGGACAGACCGTTTATGGAAGACAGGTAAATCCCGAAAGAGCGGATGTGGCACTTTTAAATGACGGCTCGGATATTCTCTTAGATGGCTTTAGAACAGAAGGTTCGGGCATAGCTTTTAGGGGAATAAACGGCGGACGGACCGAGATAAATCTCTTTAACGCCGCATTCGGCTGTAAGGAAGACGAAGAAATGGGCCTTTTTGAAATCTCTGATTCAGAGTTTAAAATTACAGGTATGCAGGCATTCGGATTTGAGAAAGAAACCGAATTTAATACTATCTTTAAAGTTTCAAAGGACGGCGAAACAACCCGTATCAAGTGGGAAGATATTGGCAGGATAAAATCGCCTTTTGCACTTATTGTAGACGAATATAAGAATTAAAAAAACAGGATTATCATTATTTTGATAATCCTGTTTTTCAATAAGGAGAACTTTTATGTTTTCTTACTTTTTAAAGAATGCCAAAACGACTGCACCGGGACCTGCGTGCGTTCCGATTACAGAACCGAGAGTTGTGTATTTCATTTCATAAGGCCAGACATCCTTTGCAAATTCTTTGAATTTTAGCATATGTTTATCGCCTGTTCCGGAGTAACCAACAAGACACGGAAGAGAAAAATCAATTCCGCCTATCTTTTCGGCTTCTTCCAATATTAAAGCATTTCCCGCTTTTAGTCCCCTTGCCTTATTTATCATTTCGATTTTTCCGTCCAAAACCAACATAAGAGGCTTTATATTAAGTAGTGTGCCTGCAAGAGCGGTAGTTTTTGAAATTCTGCCGCCTCTTTTTAAATACTCCAAGGTATCCAAAAGTGCTAAAACTACAATTCGAGATTTTACTTCTTCTAACTTTTCTGCGATTTCCTTTGCGCCAAGTCCTTCATTTAAAAGCTTTACTGCAAGCTCTACTAAAATGCCGCCACCAACTGCAACCGAGCTTGAGTCAACAATATAAATATTTTCATAGTCGGAAGATGCGAGTTTTGCACTCTGGTGTGTTCCTGAAAGATTGGGAGAAATTGTGATTACTACAGCTTCGTCGCCTGCTTCTTTTACTTTATCAAATTCTTTCATAAAAGCTTCGGGAGTTGCCTGACTTGTAGCGGGAAGTGCGGTAGTTTGGGTGAGCTTTTCGTAAAAAGTCTTGTGGTCTATTGTAACGCCGTCTAAATATTCTTCTTCTCCGAAACGCACTGTAAGGGGCACTGTA
>JAZNQG010000143.1:0-2179 GCA_045590035.1 Clostridia bacterium | reverse complement strand
TTTTGGGTACATTGGGCGCATATTCGGGTGACAGGGAAATATCCTTGAATACAAGAACGTCAACAACTCCCGATATTGCGGAGCTTTACAGAATTTTAGACGAAATGGGCGACGATGTCGATAATTTAACCATGGAGGTTTCGTCTCACGCCCTGTCGCAAGGAAGAGTAGACGGACTTTCCTTTGATGTCGGAGTGTTTACTAACCTTACGGTTGACCACTTAGACTATCATAAGACGATGGAAGAATATTATCTTGCCAAAAGAAAGTTATTTCAAATTTCAAAACATAAGGTTTTTAATTTAGACGACGAATACGGAAAACGTTTAAAGGAAGAATTTAAAGACGGTATTTCATACGGAATAAATGCTGGCGACGTATGTGCGTGTGATATAAAAATGACTCGGGACGGCTCGGAATTTACCTTAAAAATAGGTAAAAAAACCGAGAGAATAAGCCTTAATATCCCAGGTGAATTCAGCATATATAATGCATTGGCGGCGGCTGGTGCCACATATCTTATGGGCGCTGCAATAAAGGATATAAAGACGGGACTTTCGGGCATTTCGGGTATAAAGGGACGGATGGAAAAGATAAAAGTCGGGGATATAAATGTTGTAATCGACTATGCCCATACGCCTGACGGACTTTTAAAGGTTTTAGACACCTTAAATAAAACAAGGCACGGAAGACTTATCTCACTTTTTGGGTGCGGTGGTGACCGAGACCGCACAAAAAGAGCGGTTATGGGTAAAATTGCAGCAGAAAATTCGGATATATCGGTAATAACATCCGATAACCCAAGATGTGAAAACCCGAATGAAATTATAATTGATATTTTAACCGGAGTAAAAGGGGATAATTACATAGTTATTCCAAACAGAGAAAAGGCAATCCATACGGCACTTTCTATGGCGAAAACGGGTGATACCGTGCTTTTTGCAGGGAAAGGTCAGGAAACATACCAGATAATTGGGAAAGAAAAGCATCGGTTTGATGAAAGAGAAATAATAAAAGACTGGCAAGAGAAAAGAGGATAGAAATGCTTAAGTTCACAGTAGAAGATGTAAAAAAAGCACTTGGAAAAGAGAATAATAAAATAAATAATACTTTAATCTCTGGCGTTTCGATAGACTCAAGAAATATTAAAGACGGTATGATGTTTGTCGCAATAAAGGGTGAGAGAGTCGACGGACACGACTATATTGACCAATCACTAAATGCGGGTGCATCGTTGGTTTTATCGGAAAAGGAAATGGAAAACGACAAAGTTTTAACAGTCAAAAATTCCGTCCTTTCAATAGGCGATGTGGCAAGAGCATATAAAGAAAAATATAATGTTCCGACAGTATCTGTTACGGGAAGCGTCGGAAAAACATCTACTAAAGATATGATTTTTTCGGTTATGGAATGCCTTGGACCCTGCCTTAAAACAGAAGGGAATTTTAATAACGAATTAGGTCTTCCATTAACCTGCTTTAACTTAAACGAAACTCACAAGAGTGCAGTTTTGGAAATGGGAATGTCGGCATTCGGAGAGATTGAATATTTAGTGGGAATCGCAAAACCCGATGTTGCGGTGATTACAAATATCGGTATGTCGCATATCGAAAATCTTGGCTCAAGAGAAGGCATCTTAAAAGCCAAGATGGAGATTACAAAGGGATTTTCAAAAGACAATCTTTTAATCGTAAATAACGACGACGATATGTTATCTTCAATAGATAAAAATACGGACTATAAAATTTTAACCTACGGAATAAACAATAAGTCCGATTATATGGCAACAGATATTGAAAACTTGGGACTTTTAGGCGTGAGATTTATGGCGCATACACCGAAAGAAAGCTTTTTAGTTACTCTTTCGGTCCCCGGAATTCATAATGTGTATAATGCACTTTCTGCGATTGCGGTTGGTGAATGGTTTAATATTCCGAGAGAGAAAATACAAGATGCAATAAAAGAAACCCATCTTACCGAAATGAGGCTTACAATTACAGACGGAAACGGAATAACCTTAATAAATGACTGCTACAACGCATCTCCCGATTCCATAAAGGCGTCTTTAAATGTATTAAAAACCGCCAACGGCAGAAAAATCGCAGTACTTGGCGATGTTTTGGAATTGGGCGAATATTCCCGCGCGGCACATGAGAGCATCGGAAAAATGATAAAGGAC
>JAZNQG010000142.1:0-1626 GCA_045590035.1 Clostridia bacterium | reverse complement strand
TCAAAACAGCTTAAAAATCCTAAAGTATTCTTAGGCTTCCGCTCAAAAGACAGAGTTGTAATGGAAGACGAATTCAAGGCTGTTGCGGATACTGAGATTTCAACTGACGACGGAAGCTATGGTTATCACGGCTATGCAGTTGCACTTTTGGAAGAATACATTAAATCAAACAAGGTTGATGTTATATATTCCTGCGGTCCGACTCCAATGTTAAAGGCAGTTAAGATGATTTCGGAAAAATACTCAATCCCTGCAAGAATTTCCTTAGAGCAGAGAATGGGGTGCGGAATAGGAGCTTGTTTAGTCTGCAGCTGCGAAACTATTTTTAAGGGTACCAACAAATATAAAAGGGTTTGTAAGGACGGTCCCGTATTTAATTCAAACGAGGTAAATTTGTGATGAATACTAAGATAAATTATTGCGGAGTTGAATTTAAAAATCCGATTGTAACCGCATCGGGTACTTTCGGTTTTGGCTCTGAATACGGAAGCTATTCTGACCTTTCAGAATACGGCGGTTTTGCGGCAAAAGGTCTTACAAGATATGAACGTGAAGGAAATCCGCCGCCGAGAATTGCTGAAACTCCGTCGGGTATATTAAATAGTGTTGGACTACAGAATCCGGGTGTCGAAATCTTTAAAGAATATATTATGCCCGAGCTTTCAAAGCTTGACACTCATGTAATTGCAAATATGTCTGGAAATACTGTTGAAGAATACTGTGAAATGGCAGAAATTTTATCGGATACCGATGCAGCGCTTATTGAAATGAATATTTCCTGCCCAAATGTTAAGCACGGCGGTCTTGCTTTCGGTACAGATGCAAAGACGGTAGAGCATTTAACCTGGGAAGTCAAAAAATACTCAAAAAAACCGCTTGTTGTTAAGCTTTCACCGAATGTTACATCAATTACAGATATTGCAAAGGCGGCAGAAGCAGGCGGTGCAGACGGTCTTTCGCTTATAAATACTTTACTTGGTATGGTAATAGATGTAGAAACCAAAAAGCCTATTTTAAAGAACAATATGGGTGGTCTTTCAGGTCCTTGTGTAAGACCTGTGGCTGTCCGAATGGTGCATCAGGTTTATAACGCAGTAAATATTCCCTTAATCGGAATGGGCGGTGTTATGTCAGGAAGGGATGTTATCGAATTTATGATAGCAGGTGCATCGTTGGTTGCACTTGGTACAGGTCTTTTTGTGAATCCTAAACTTATATATGAAGTAAAGGAATATATGAATGACTATATGACACGTCATAATATTTCTGATATTAACGATATCATCGGTACACTTGAATTAAACTAAACTTTTAACAGACAAAGCTCTTTTAATTTGGGTTTTGTCTGTTTTTGGCGAATATGAAAGGAATGATAATGTAAAAGTTCCTTTCACATTATTGCCTCCGGCGGATTTAAATGCCCGTGCGAATTTTTCTTCGTGATAACTCAGAAAACGCACATGGTCGACAAAATCTCTTATCATCCCTTGCCATACAGATAAGAGAAATTTAATTAATATTTGTGCCGATGTATGGCGGCGGAATGGAGATTTTTTTATGAAAATTTTGATGCTAAACGGTAGTCATAACAAAAACGGTGAGACGTGGTATTTATTAAATGAAGTA
>JAZNQG010000141.1:0-1594 GCA_045590035.1 Clostridia bacterium | reverse complement strand
ATCGGGAGTGCCTAAAAAGGAGCTTTTGGAAAAGCGGATTTCAAGCGATATTGATTCTGTTATGAAGGATAAGCAGTCCTTTATGTCAAAAAGCGGCAAGGGGATTTCTGTCGCGGAAGGCTCTGACAAATACTCAGCAGGCGTAGTTGTTCCTATTGTATCGGAAGGCGACACAATAGGCTCTGTAATTTTCATTATGAAAGACGGAGAAAGTGCCGACGAAGTCTCAGGAAAGCTTGCCGAATCTGCCGCAGGATTTTTAGGAAGACATATGGAAGGATAAAAAGATATTCAAAAGATGAAGCAGTCAATACTTTATAGACACAAAAAAGAATATTTCAAACCGCCTGTTCAAGTCTGTATTGAACAGGCGGTTTTTCCTTTTGTTTTCGTATTGATTTTATGTAATTAAAGTAACGTATTGTTTCATCAATAACTTTCTTTAGGTTATAATACTTTCAATATCGGAAATGTGATCGTAGAGCATTCCTAATCCCCACAAAATGATTCAATAACTACACTATATTACTCCACCTTTTAACTCTCTTTTGTTGTCTTAATCTATAATTTTCTTAAGTTCTTCGGAAAGTTTTTCTGCAATTATCTTATGTCCTTGTCTGAAAGGATGAAGTGGTTCTTTTGGAACCCAAAAGTGTCTAACTTTTGGGTGCACTTCAAACTGACTCTCTTTATTTTTTTGCTTCATTTCGGATTCTCAGAGCCTTGAGGCAGTTTTCGGTAATTTTTTCTTCATCTCCCGTTCTTAACAGGTCCGCACCTGCCATAAAGCTTCCTCCGCAGGCAATTACATTTTTAAGTGAAAGATAGCTTTCTAAATTATCATATGTAATTCCTCCTGTCGGCAAAAATAAAACTCCCGAAAAAGCACTTTCATAAAGTTTAAGCGCCTTTACTCCGCCACCAATTTCCGCAGGGAAGAATTTCACGACCTGAAGTCCCATATTTTTAGCTGACATTATTTCACTTGGTGTCATACACCCGGGGATTATATCGATATCTTCCCTTTGGCACAGCTTTACCAGATTTATATCAAGACCCGGGGACACGATATAGTCGCACCCTGAAGAAACCGCCTTATAAAAATCATCTTCATTCATAACTGTTCCTGCACCCACTAAAATATCAGGATACTCTGCCTTAATATTTTTAATCGCATCTGCAGCATAGTCGCTTCTTAATAAAACCTCTATACTCTTAATCGGGGTTTTACAAAGTGCATCCATCAAGGTTTTTTCACAGTCTTTATTTTTTATATTTATTACAGGAAGTATCTGCGTTTCTTTAAGAGCATTTTTAATTGTCTCTTTCATTTTTTCACCTATTATATAATCTTCTTAAGTTCTTCGGAAAGTTTTTCTGCAATTATCTTATGTCCGTTTCTATAAGGATGAAGCGGCTCTTTCGGAACCCAGCCAGTTGAATCGATAAAGTGGATATTATCGTTTAGCTCTTTATTTAATTTTTCCACAAGCTCGCCAAGTGCTTTTGCAAACACGCCGACAAATGCCGATAAAACAATAATCACCGAATTTGGTCTTATTTTTCTTACATATCTTAAAAGCTTTTCGTATTC
>JAZNQG010000140.1:0-14126 GCA_045590035.1 Clostridia bacterium | reverse complement strand
TGCACTGGATAAGCTTTATAACACTAATCTTTCTTTGGAAACACTTCTTAAAATGGGCGAAAAATTAGGCGCAGATGTGCCGTTTTGTATATTGGGCGGAACTGTTTTGGCCGAGGGAATAGGGGAGATTATGACGGAGCTTCCCGCTGTTCCAAAAACCGATATTCTGCTTGTAAAACCGCCTGTTTCTGTGTCAACCGGGAAGATTTACGAAGAAATTGATAGCCTTGAAAAGCCTAAACATCCTGATACCGATTTGGTTATTGATGCTATAAAGAATGGCGATATGGACAAGGTTTCAAAAAATCTTTCAAATATTATGGAAGATGTAACCGTTTTAGATGCTCCCGAGATATTAAAAATCAAGGAAGATTTAGTGAAAATGGGTGCAAAGGGTGCACTTATGAGCGGCTCAGGTCCGACAGTTTACGGAATTTTTGATGACTTTAAGACGGCAAAATCGGCACACGATGTATTTTCAAAGGAGTATAAGGAAACATTTTTGACTAAGACTTATAATTAAGGAATATTTGGGGAAGTTTTGAATATATTAAGAAAGTAGCTTAAATATTTAATAAAAAGCTTGACATTGGCTTAATTTGGTGTTATAATATCAAAGCAGTCAAAAATATCGCAGGGTAGAGCAGTTTGGTAGCTCGTCGGGCTCATAACCCGGAGGTCGTCGGTTCAAATCCGGCCCCTGCACCCAATTTAAAAAGGACACCTTTTGGGTGTCCTTTTTAAATTTTTATGCAGAGACAGAGTTTAAATTGTATGCTTTTAGGGTTATGAGCCCGACGGGCGAATAACTCGGAGTAGCGAACAAAGTGAGCGGCCGAGCGGTAGTGAATGACAGTCCGGTGGACTGTCAGAGCCGCGAGGTGACCGAAGGCAAATTCTCCGCAGAGAATTTGTCAAGACCGTCGGTATCGCCCTTGGGCGAATAACTTGCTTTCAAGCTTTCCCTTCATCCGCCACCGGCGGCGGTCGGCTTGAAAGCAGTTTATCCGCCGTGCACAAACTGTGATGCTACAAGGTGTCAACTGCACAAAGTATCAAATTAAAAAAAGTAACGGAGTCCCCACTGTTTCGTTGGTTCGAGCTCGAGTTACACGTAAAAAACGAGCCAAAAAATGTACGTCCCCAAGTGGTCTCGTCCCCATACACCGTATTCGCATATTTTCGATAATCCCGATGACATTATATGGAATCAGGGTGGTCATTCAAAAAAGGTAACAATCGGAAATCCTGCAAAGGTTATAAAAGAAAGAAAATAATATTAAAAATCCCATGGAAATTCCACGGGATTTTTTTTAGTTATATTTAAATGTAGTAATTTCTCCTGATATTAATGAAAGGCAGATAAAGTCATCTTTTCCGTCTTCTGTCTTATGCCCGAAAAGCGGAATTCTCTTTTCACCTGTATCCCAGGAGAACACATATGCTGTTTTGTTTTCCGAGAAAATGACTATTGTGTTATAGTCAAAGCAAGCGGCGCTAACTTTGCCGTCTGTTTCCCATTCCCAGTTCCCGTAATCTTTAAACACAGGTCTTCCGTATGGCTTTTTATCGCTTAGTGATAAAAGCTTTCCAAGAGATGCCATTGTAGAATCATCAGGTCTTTCGCCTTTTAAAAATTCGTCTGTGTGATAAAGATAGGGGACAGAATAAACTACTGCGGCAAGATAATCTTCCTTCATATGCTCCGAGTTATCCACATTATCCGAGTCGGTAAGCATATTCGGAGAAGTAATAGATGCAATTTTAGCTCTTTGCTCTCTTTCTTCTCTTACCGACTGGTCACCGAGGCGGCATATATGCACATAGTCTTCAAAAAACGGATTTACGATGCTTGTATTTATTAAAGCATCGCTTTTGTATTTATGAGCATACTTTTCAAATAATTTATAGTGAAGAAGTGCTTCCTTTGCACCAATACCCTTTTCGGGATGCTGATAATCGGTGTTTTCGGGGTTTGCAATACAAAATGGTCCGTCAAGCTTTACGCCGTCGGCATCCATACACCCGTCTCCATCTGTAAATAGAACGCGGCAGAATTCATCCATATAGCTTTCTATATTGTCGTGTGTATAATCTACAGAATATGAGCCGTCTTTGTTCTGTCTTAAAACTCCATACTGCTCGGCTAAAGTTTTTTCGCCTTCCTTTAGGTGAACTTTTTTGTCGGTCATAAACGGAATTATCCAAAGAAGAACCTTGTGCCCGTTTTTGTGCGCATAGTCTATAAAACCTCTTAAACCTTCAAATCTATCCTTGTCGGGATACGGATCAATTGACCAGTCATACTGCCAGAATGCGTCGATTACAATATTAAAATCAGATCTTCCGAGTCGTCTTTCGGCGGTTTCAATCCACGAATAGAGCCACTCGGTAGTATATTCGGGAGATGCCCAGTCGTCGCCTGTAGATACATTATATTGAAGCTGTGTCATCTGGTCGCCGTAGCTGTCTACAACAAATCTTTTCCACCATTCGGGATAGTTTTTATTTTCAATCGGAACAGGATTTATGCATCCCTTTTCTTTGAGTTTTCTGTAATAAACCTCCAATGCTTCCCACTCGTCATCTGGAAATGTGATTAAAAGTCTTGGACTGATATACTCGTTGCCTTTTTTGGTTACCAATTTTCCTGCAGGCTTTTCTGCAATTATGCCAAGCTTTTCCGACTGTTTAAATATGTATGAGTTTGGCATATCCAAAAGCGAGAATGATATGTTTCCGAAACGATTACCTGACATCAACAAAAACGGTGCAGGTGCCCAGAATCCGTCCATTGATGAATCGCACGGGAATTTATATAAAGTTGTCCCGTGACCAAAAGCGTTTCTTGGAGCAGGAGTAAAGAAAAAGCACTTGTCATTCATACTCATACCATAGTTTGCGCGCCTTAAATATTCAAATTCATTTACATAAAAATCCTCATTTGCTAAAGCCCGAAAGCTTAATACAATTTCATCGTCTGAAAAATCAAAAGAAAGATAAGCCGACTTAATGGAATCGGGTAGCTTTTTAAGTTTTAAAGTGATTTTGTTTTTATTAAATACAGGCTCTGAAAATTCTTCCAGAACTGTTCCGTCTGACAATGTAAGGCGTGCCGACAACGGGAATTTTGCGAGCTTTTTTTCGTCTTTGTTAAATAAAGTAAAGAAACCGTCCGAAAATTCAAACAAATATTTATCTTTAATGATCTTTTGTGATTCCATAAAAAAATACTCCTTTCGATGTTAAGAAGATTATAACATATCTAAAAATAAAAATTACATTGACAAAACATATATAAATTTGTTAAAATCATACTTGGTGATGAAAATGGAAAAGATACCTGTAATATATGATGAAAGTCTGGAAATCTGTATTTGCAGCTATGGGAGAGAGGATAACTGGGAAATTGCAAGATGGGGAAAAGGTGCAAGAGATTTGTATTTTTTACACTATGTACTTGATGGCGAAGGCTTTTTTAACGGTAAAAAGGTAAAGGCGGGAGAGGGATTTTATATAACGCCTGAACTTACTCATGAGTATTTCCCGGCGGAAGAAAAACCGTGGAGGTATTTCTGGGTGGCTTTTAAGGGTGATAAGGCAGAAGAAATATGTAAAAAACATATTAAAATAAATCCTTATGGTATTTTTGAGTTCCCGTCCAAGCGTGCTGTTACAGATATTATTGATATGATATTTGAAGAAAAAGAGTGCTTGTCAGATACAAAAGCTGTCGGATACTTTTATCTTTTGCTTTCGGCACAGGAAAACAGATTAAACAATAATCCTAATTTGTATGTAGAAAATGCAAAAAATTATATTGATGCAAATTATTCGCAAAATCCGACTGTTACCGAGATTGCTGATGTGCTTTCGATAAGTGACAGATATCTTTATAATCTTTTTATAAAGTATGAATGCATTTCCCCGAAGCAATATTTAAATGATGTAAAAATAAAAAGAGCTTCGAGGCTCTTAAAAATGACAAATCAGACAATATCCGAAATTGCACTTTCGGTAGGTTATGATGATATTTTTGCATTTTCTAAATTTTTCAAGAAAAATACGGGTCTGTCACCGACAGAATACAGAAAAAACATTTAAGGGGACATAAGACCGCTTGGGGACGTACATTTTTTGGCTCGTTTTTTACGTGTAACTTGGGCTCGAACCAACGAAATAGTGGGGACTCCGTTACTTTTTTTAATTTGATACTTTGTGCAGTTGACACCTTGTAGCATCACAGTTTGTGCACGGCGGATAAACTGCTTTCGAGCCGACCGCCGCCTGAGTCAAATCCTTACTTTATAAACATTACGGGCATCTTATAATTCCCTGAGCTCATAAACATCCACCGCAGGTAGGACCGTCATTATACATACAGTCTTTTTTGTTTTCAAGTCTGTCTTCGCAGCCTAAACATATTGTGCAACACGGAAACTCGAAATCGGAAACCTTTTTTCTAAATTCCACATACTCTGTGTCATTCCATATATCATAAAGACTTTTTTCTAATATGCTTCCAAATGATTTGGCGTAAATTTTTCGCTTTTCGGTGTAAAGATATGTATATGAGTTGTGTAAAAGCTGCATACACGGAAAAACTCCGCCATCGAAACGCACAAATGAAACGCCGTCTTCTATAAATGGGCAGAAGTTCAGTTGTTTTTCTTTGCCATTCTCAGTAAATCTTTCCATCTTTCCAATGTTATAGCTTTTATCGTAAATAGCATCTTCCTGGTTTAAGGGTGTTATGGGTACAACATGGCTTAAATTGATAATGTCAGCTTTTATGTTGTCTTTAAAGGAATTTATATTCTTTAGCTCATGCTCATTTTCTTTCATAATTACAAAAGTAATTCCGAGCTTTGTATTATCTCTTATGGCATTAAAATCGGAAAGATTTTTCATAATAAGCTCAAAAATACTGCCGTGTCTTATTTTTTCATAGCTTTCCTTTGAAAAACCGTCCATAGAAACCCAAAGACAGTCAAGACCGCTTTTTATAAGATTCTTTGACATTTCTTTGGTCAGTAAAGATGCGTTTGTTATTATTTCGGTCCTTTTTCCTAAGTTGTGAGAGAAAGCTACAAGCTCAGCTAATCTTGGGTGCATAAGCGGTTCTCCCATACCGCCAAAGAATACAGTTTCAAAGTCTCCTGCTTTGATATTTTTTTTAAGAATGTCTATTGTCTCATCCGACATTAAACCGATTCTTTCGTCAAACCAATTATTCCTAAAACACATCCTGCAACTAAAATTACACGCAGAAGACAACTCTACATACAGTTTTTTAAGCATTTTTCTCCCTCCTACAGTAAAATTCGAGCGACTTATTTAAAAGAAAATAACCCTTTTTGCTACAGAATCTCCGATGGTTGATTTAAAAATATCAAAAAGTTCTTTTAATAAATGACGGCGTTACACCGATATACTTTTTAAAGGTTTTTGAAAAGTAGTCATAGCTATCAAATCCGAGATAACTCCATACATCAGAAAGCGGAATATTATCGTTTATAATCATACTTTTTGCAAGAAGTGATTTTTGTTCGTTTATATAAGACATCAGTTGTTTTCCTGTTTCTTTTTTAAAAATATATGATGTATATTCCTTTGATAAATACAAATGTCCTGCAATATTGGAAAGAGTGATTTTTTCTGTGATATGACCGTTTATATACTTTAAAATCTCGAGAACGTGATTATTTTTGCAGTTCAAGTGATGAAAGTCAATTAGCTCAAAAAGAATATAATTAAGGATATTCAGACATTTTTCTCTCGAATGAAAGCCTGATGAGAGATGACTGAAAGGGAATACCGATATCAGCTTTTTAATGTCGGATGAAACACAGTTTTGTATGTAATTGCCAAATGGAAATAAGGCATTTTCGCCGGCGGTAAAATTAAAGCTTACATAATGTACGGGCATACTGCTTTTTTCACGGCTTCTTATAGTGCCCGGAGTTAAAAATACCGCGTCATTTTTTTGGAGTGTAATTTTTTCGCCATTTGCAAAGTAGGTTATGCTGCCTTTTAAAATTACGGTAAGCTCGTAAAAATTTATGCGTTGCTCGGCAAGGGGTGTCGCGTGCTCGGCTGAAATGTTGCAAAAATGAGTAATATCTTTTGCGATGTTTTCCTGCATGAATCATAAACTCCTTAAAATTTTACTAATAACAGCGATTTAAAATAAAATAGTATGTTTATTAAATCTTGCTATTGTGTTATAATTATACCATAATCTGATATGGTTGTAAATTATAATATTAAAATTTTACGAATGGAGAGCGTTTATGAAAACATTGTTACTTGGAGACGTGTCGCCCACAAAGGATAATGCGCCATTGTTTTTAAAAAAGGATACTGAAAAATTATTTGGAGATACGGTTTCTCTGTTTTTGGGGAATGACATAAATTTTGTGAATTTAGAGTGTGCTCTTACGGAGTCGGAGAATGAAATAAAAAAATACGGTCCTGCACTAAAAGGTCCGATTGAAACTGCTGATGTGTTAAAAGAGCTTGGAGTAAATTATGTAGGATTTAGTAACAATCATATTTTTGATTTTGGAAAAAAAGGCTTTTTTGATACAGTAAGGGCTTTTGAAAAAGCAAATATTAAATACACGGGCTTTGGCGATAACTATGAAGATTCCAGAAAAAATCTGGTTGTGGAAAAGGACGGAGAAAAGATTTGCATTATAGCTGTCTGCGAGCATGAGTATTCGTATGCACTGGAAAACCGAATGGGCAGCAGACCCTATGATGAATATGATACAATCGAAGATATAAGAAAAGCAAAGACGGAAAATGACAGAGTTATTGTAATTTATCACGGCGGAAAGGAACACTCACAGTATCCGTCTCCAAGATTATATAAAGCGTGTCATAAAATGGTCGATAACGGTGCCGATGTTGTACTTTGTCAGCACAGTCATTGTATAGGTTGCTATGAAAATTATAATAATTCACATATTCTTTACGGACAGGGGAATTTTCACTTTGTTTATCAAAAAACTGATAGTCGTCCAAAAACGTGGAATGGCTCATTGGCGGTAAAATATGATACAAAAGAAAACACAATTGATTTTGTACCGCTTGTATGTAAGGAGCAGGGGATTATGATTGCTAAGGGAAAAGAAAAAGATGAGATTATGTCTTTATTTAATAAACGGAACCAAAAGCTTTTATCAGGCGAGTGGAGAAATGAGTGGCATAATTTCTGCGAAACGGTAAGAGAACACTACACCAATGCGATAGGAAATGCATTTACTGAAAATTCGGATGAATATGAAAACGGTCTGTTCGGCCATTTTCTTGACTGTGAGGCTCATATAGACGTGTGGAGAGAGCTTTTCCCGACAGATAATCATAAAAACGAGATATGAGGTTTTATAATGCTAAAGAAAATTATTGAAGAAAAAAAGCTCCCTGATTTTAAATCAAGAGCTGAAATGCTTGACATTCTGTTAAGAGAAGAATACGGATATATACCCCAAAAACCCGACAAAATTGAGTGGGTGGAAGAAGATGACTACATTCCTGACTTTTGTGCGGGTAAAGTTTATATAAAAAAGGTAAATATTAAATCTTACATAAACGGTAAGGATTTTACATTTCCCGTTTATGTTACTATTCCGAAAAAGGAAGGAAAACATCCGTTTTTTGTTTGCATAAATTTTAGAGACTCTGTCCCTGACAGATATATCCCGACAGAAGAGCTGATTGATAATGGCTTTGCTGTCTTATCATTTTGCTATAACGATGTAACAAAGGACGACGGTGATTTTACCGACGGTCTTGCAGGAATTTTATATGAAAACGGAAAAAGGAATAAGGATTCTGCGGGTAAAATCGCTATGTGGGCGTGGGCTGCACAGCGTGTAATGGATTATGCCGAAACTCTTGACTCGCTTGATTTAAATCGCAGTATCGTTTGCGGACATTCCCGCCTTGGCAAAACTGCACTTTTAACAGCTGCAACAGATGAACGCTTTAAGGTTGCTTACTCAAATAACTCAGGATGCAGCGGTGCTGCAATATCAAGAGGTAAAGTGGGCGAAAGTGTAAAAGATATTATAAATACATTCCCATACTGGTTCTCGGAAAACTATTTAAAATATGCAAACCGTGAAGACGAAATGCCGTTTGACCAGCACTATCTTTTAGCATCAATTGCACCGAGATATGTGTATGTTGCAAGTGCAAAAGAAGACGAATGGGCAGACCCTGTGTCTGAGATGCTTTCTTGTGTTGCGGCAGGTAAAATTTATAAGAAGTACGGCAAAAAAGGTTTTATCTGTAAAGACCGACTTCCTAAAGTCGGAGATGAATACCATAAGGGTTCTATCGGCTACCATTTAAGAGCAGGACTTCACTATTTTAGCCGTGAAGACTGGAATAAGGTAATAAAATTTGCCGGAAGACATTTTTAAAAAACAATAAACCCCGCTGATTAGTGATAATATCACTTTCGGCGGGATTTTTTTAAATCACAGTATCTTTTTTAACGGATTTTCCGAAGAAAAAAAGTCGAGTGCGGTTTTTATAAATTCATTTATAATCTTATACTGCGGAGAATCGGGAGTTTTTGAATGTGCAATACAAAAGCTTTGCTTTGCACTCGGATTTTTAAGGGCAAAGTAAACTAAATTATCATCCTTTGGCGTAGTTACAATATCTGCATCGGTTGTTAAAAGTGCACCGAATGATGAGCGCATAAGATTATAGTCAAGTCTTTGGTTCTGGAAAGATGTATTTATTGACGGATGAGAGGTCGTGTCGCTGAAGATAAGCTTTCTTTTTTTGTATATATTACTGTCAGGCGACGAGTAAACAAAATCGACTCCGTGGAAAACACTCATATCGGTTATAAGTTTTTCTTCGGGGATGTCTCTGTTTAATATATCTTCGTATGAAAGAGCCGAGTCTAAAAGATGTTTAATCTGGGGAAAATCCCGCCTTGATGCGACTATCATATTTTCGTGAATTAAGGGTATGACAGTAAAATCCGGCGCACTCGCTTCGGTTGGAATAAATATTAAATCGGCTGAGTTATTGGTAAGCATTTCCGAAAGCTCGGATGTCTTTGAATGTATGATATTTATGTCTATATGCGGAAATTTCGCCTTGTAGTGTTCGCAGATTTTCGGGATTACATAGTATGAAAGATTTGTAGATGTAGCAATAGTTATAACTCCGCCGATATTTTCCTTGATGTCCTGAATTTTTGAAAAGGTTTCAGATTCAATTTCCATCATTTTTTCTATTGCTTTTATGTAAATTTTCCCTTCGGGAGTCAAGGTAAAGGGCAAGGTTTTTCTGTTAAAAATTTCGGCGCCTATCGCCTGCTCGGCTTTTTTTATTGCTGCGCTTAAAGCAGGCTGCGAAAGATATAACTTTTCTGCGGCGGCGGATACGCTCTTTGACCTGTAAACTTCATAGACATACTTTGATATAGTATCTAACATAACAAAATCTCCTATAAATTATATTTATAACTTTTATTATGATATTTATATTTGATTATATCATTTACTGGTGATACAATCAAGTAAAATGTAGAAAAAAGGGAGATGCTTTAATGAATTCGAACACAGTATTTAAGATAATAGACGATTTGTATCCAGAATATATAAAAATATGGGAAGATGTATGCAATATAGAAAGCCCGACGAATTATAAAGAGGGCGTAGATAAGGTTTTAAAATATTTTTGCGATATGGCGGCTTCGCGTGGCTGGAAGGTGGAAATTTCAAAGCAGGATGTAGCAGGAGACGCGGGGTGTATAACAATGAATCCCGATATAAAAGAATCTCCCATATGCTTTTCGGGGCATATGGATACGGTGCATCCTGTGGGACTTTTCGGCTATCCGCCTGTTAAAAAAGATGACAAAAATATTTACGGTCCCGGTGTAGTGGACTGTAAGGGCGGCTTGGTTTCATCCTTTTTGGCGATGGATGCACTCTGTAAAGCAGGATATAAAAAAAGACCTGTAAAGCTTATCTTGCAGTCGGATGAAGAAACAAGCAGCAAAACAAGCGGACTTAAAACGGTTGAATTTATGAAAAAAATGGCAAAGGGTGCGATAGCGTTTTTAAATACCGAACCATTCGGCAGATACGAAGCAGTTCTGGAAACAAAGGGTATTTTAAGGTTTCGTATAAATATTAAAGGTGTGGCGAAACATTCGTCTATATGTTATAAAGGTGCAAGCGCTATTTTGGAAGCATCGCATAAAATTATCGAGCTTGAAAAAATGAAAAATCCTGACGGTCTTACCTTTAGCTGCGGCGTTATAGAGGGCGGAACGGCTTCCAATACCGTTCCCGAAAATTGCAGTTTTATAGTTGATATAAGATTTAAAAATAATGAACAAAAGAAAAAAGCTATCGGTATTATAAAGGAAATCACCGAAAAAACATGGGTGGATAGATGCACCTCGGAATTAGAAGAGATAAGCATAAGACCTGCTATGGAGTATTCCGATAAGAATAAAGAGCTTTTAGAAAAACTAAACGAAATATATAAAGACTGTGATTTAACCGTTTTAGAACCAATAAATGTAAACGGCGGGTCGGATGCGGCGTTTATCACAGAGGCAGATATCCCGTGCATTGACGGATTCGGACCTTTCGGCAAAAACTTACATTCAATAGAAGAATACGGAGAAATGGAGTCCTTAAAAACTTCCGCTAAATATTTGGCGGCGGCTTCACTCGGTCTTTAATTTATATTGGGGGGATACTTATGAAAAAAAGCAGTATTAAAAATTTTCTTTTTATGAATATAGGATGTATTCTTCTTTCTATAGGTGTGTATTTTTTTAAGATTCCAAACGGCTTTGCTACGGGCGGAGTTACGGGTATAGGCACAATCCTTGGTAAAATAACCTATATCACACCTGCTGTTTGGATATGGATTTTAAATATTGCTCTTTTGATAGTAGGATTTATATTCTTAGGCAGGCAAAACGGCATTAAAACCGTTTATTGCAGTATGCTTTATTCTGCTATTACATATCTTCTGGAGTTATTTGTACCGATTTCGGCACCGCTTACAAATCAACCATTTATGGAGCTTGCGTATGCTATGCTTTTAACGGCAATCGGTTCGGCTATGATATTTAATGCAGATGCGTCGTCGGGTGGTACCGATATTGCCGCACTAATTCTAAAAAAGTTTACAAACATTGATGTTGGCAAAGCATTGATGGCGGTTGATTTTGTTGTTGCGGCAAGTGCATTTTTGGTTTTTGGTATCGAGACAGGTCTTTATTCTTTAATGGGACTTTTTGCCAAGGCATTTATTGTTGACGGAGTAATTGAGAGCTTTAATACATGCAAATATTTTGTTGTAATTACTACCAAGAGAGAAGAAATATCTGATTTTATTATAAAAACATTATATCATGGTGTTACTGTAAATCAGGCAACGGGTGAATTTACACACGAAAACAAAACAATGATACATACAGTTTGCAAAAGAATGGAAGCAATTAAGCTAAGAAGCAAAATAAAAGAAATTGACCCAAATGCATTTATAATTATAACAACAAGCAGTGAAATAATAGGCAGAGGCTTCAGGTCTGTCTGAAGCATTGACAAACAAGAGTCTATTATATAAAATAAATCTGGATTTTATAAAAAATGGAGTGATTTTTTTATGATAATTAAAGGTGCTTTGGTTTTAGATAAAAACTTCGAATTTAAACCCCTGGATGTTTTGATAGAAAAAGGCAGAATTAAAAAAATCGCCGACAACATAGGCGGCGAAGATATAATTGATGCAAAAGACTGCTATTTGGTACCCGGGTTTATTGATACCCATATGCACGGTGCGATGAATCAGGCATTTGGCGAGGTTTCTGATATAGAGTCCTTTAAAAGTATATGTGGCTACGAGGCAAGAAAAGGAACTACAACACTTGTTCCTGCCGTTTCCTGTCAGCCTTTGGAAAAATTACTTCTGCTTATTAAAACATTAAAAGAGTTTTATAAAAAAGATATAGAAGGCTCTGCCGCCTTTTTGGGAATTCATATAGAAGGCCCGTATATTTCGCCTGAAAATGCAGGTGCAATAAGAAAAGATTATATAAGAAAGCCTGACCTTTCCGAAATGAAGACACTTTTAGAAACGGGGGAAGGAATGGTCAAAATTATGACAATCGCTCCTGAGATTGAAAATGCGGAGAATGCGATAAAATATGGAGCCGGAAACGGTGTCCAAATGTCATTGGGGCACACAATCGCATCCTTTGAAGAAGCGGAGAAAGCTATTGACTGGGGAGCTTCAAGATGCACGCATCTTTATAATGCTATGCGCCCTATGAAACACAGAGATTCGGGTGCGGTCGGTGCATTTTTGTATGATGACAGAATAAAATGCGAGCTTATTGCCGATTTTTATCACGTATCACCCGAGGTTGTAAAAATTACATACAAGGCTAAAGGAAAAGACGGAATAATTTTAATTACCGATTCTGCAACTGCAACGGGATGCCCCGACGGAGTATATATCTACGGCGGAAGACAGGTGTTTGTAGAAGACGGAAAGCCCAGACTGGAAGACGGAACAATTACGGGCGGTACTGCGTGTCTTTTAGACTGTGTTAAAAATATGGTGTCGCTTGGTGTGCCGCTCGGGGATGCTTGTATGATGGCAAGTAAAAACCCTGCCGAAAGTGCCCAAATATATGACCAAAAGGGAAGCATAGAAGAAGGCAAGGATGCCGATATGCTTATTTTGGATAAAGACCTTAACCTAAAGGAAGTTATTTTAAGAGGTAAGATTTTAAATGGATAATTTAACAAGACTCGGAATTGACATCGGCGGTACATTTATAAAGTTTGCGGTTTTAAAAAACGGCGAAATACTTTATAAAGACCAGATTCCGACAAATCAGGAATCGGATATAAAATTGCTCGGAGAAATAACAGAAAAAGCCAAAGAGATTATAAAGGATTATTCTATCGAAAGAATAGGTGTCGGAGTGCCGGGCAGGATTGAAAACGGAACGGTTCTCTCTGGAAATCTGCCGTTTAAATACACGCCGGTTGAAAAAATCTTAAAAGATGCGTTTTCGCCTATTCCCGTAACAGTTCAGAATGACGCAAACTGTGCGGCTTTGGGAGAAGCATTATTTGGTGCGGGAGAGAAGTGTGAAAATGTAGTTTTGGTAACTCTCGGCACAGGTATCGGTGGCGGAATTATTTTAGAGAGAAAAATAGCTCCCGGAAATAAGTGTATGGGTGAAATCGGGCATATGATAGTTATGGCGAAGGGCGGAAGAGAGTGTCCTTGCGGACTTTCGGGATGCTGGGAGCAATATGCATCGGTTACCGCGCTTATAAGACAAGCGACAGAAACCGCACTTTTAAATAAGCAGGATTTACTTTATAAAAAATATACAGAAAACGGCGAAAAGCTTGACGGAAAGCTTATATTTGATGCCTTTGATGAAGGCTCTGCTTGTGCAGTTAAGGTAATATCCGACTATATAGACTGGTTAAAGGTTGGAATTGAAAGTTTAGTTAAAATCTTTGCGCCCGACAGTATAATTTTAGCGGGCGGAATTACAAAACAGGGGGATAAGCTACTCGGCGAACTTAATAAAAGAGCTAATATAAGGGAAACGAAGATAGAAATATCCCATCTCCAGAATGATGCGGGAAGCTTAGGCGCCGCAATGCTTTGAAAAGAAACAAACAGAACGGTAAAGGAAATTTCTTATTCTTTGGGCTTTAACTCTCCTGAATATATGGCAAGGCTTTTTAAGAAAAGCTTTGGAATTTCGCCGAAAGAATACAGAAAACGATTTAAAGATTAAGCTTATTCTTGACAATGTTTTTTTATCTGTGATATACTGAATTAAAGCTAAAAATTATCTTGATTTATAAAAATCAAAGATACAGGGGGAGCATTAAAATGAACAGGGAAGAATACGAAAAGAGAATAAAAAGAGTTCTTGTTGAAAAAAAGGATATTGAGGAAAAAGTAAAAGAAGCAGGCAAGATGATTGATGGGATTTATGATGGTACACCTATTCTGATTCTTGGCATTTTAAATGGCTCGTTTGTGTTTATGGCAGATTTGTGCCGTGCGGTAACAGTACCTTTAGAGATTGA
>JAZNQG010000139.1:0-6715 GCA_045590035.1 Clostridia bacterium | reverse complement strand
TTTAAAATCTGCTCTAATTTATAGAGGGTAAGATTTATTCTGTGGTCGGTAACTCTGCCTTGGGGGAAGTTATAAGTTCTGATTCTTTCACTTCTGTCGCCCGAGCCTACCTGCGATTTTCTCTCGTCTGCGATTTCCTTGTGGCGTTCTGCTTCCATTACTTCATAAATTCTTGAGCGGAGAATTTTCATCGCCTTATCTTTATTCTTAAATTGCGATTTTTCGTCCTGACAGGAAACTACGATGCCTGTGGGGAGATGTGTAATTCTTACTGCCGAGTCGGTAGTATTTACGCACTGACCGCCTGGGCCGCCTGCGCGGAATACATCAATTCTTAAGTCATTCTGGTTAATTTCGACTTCGACTTCTTCGACTTCAGGTAAAACCGCAACGGTAACTGCAGATGTATGAATTCTTCCGCCCGATTCGGTTTCGGGAACTCTTTGAACTCTGTGGACTCCGCTTTCAAATTTAAATTTGGAATATGCACCCCCGCCTGAAATTGAGAAACACACTTCCTTGTATCCTCCGATGTCTGTTGGGTTAGATGATAAAATTTCCATCTTCCATCTCATATTTTCGGCATACATTGAGTACATTCGCATAAGGTCAGCGGCAAATAGTGCTGCCTCGTCGCCGCCTGTTCCACCGCGAATTTCGATGATTACATTCTTTTCATCATTTGGGTCTTTGGGGAGCAGGAGAATTTTTAATTCTTCCGCTGCTTTTTCCATAGTTTCTTCGGCTTCTGCTATTTCAAGACGGATAAGCTCTTCTAAATCCTTGTCTTCACCAGAGAGAAGCATTTCCTTATCATCGGCAATAGTCTTTTTGGCGAGCTTATATTCCTTGTATTTTTCAATAATCGGGGTAAGCTCTGCATTTTCCTTGCATAAATCACGGAAAAGTGCCTGGTCAGATATAACTTCGGGGTCGGACAACTTTTCATTTACGAGATTAAATCTCTCCAAAAGAGCGTCTAATTTATCAAACATTTAATGAACTCCTTTATATTAATTGATTTTCTCTGCTAAATTCTTTACAAAATATTCAAAGCCCTTGATATTGGGATGTAAGTATAAATCTCCGTAAAGATTTTTATCGTGCGGAACCAAATCCCAACCTGAAATCAGTGTTATGTTCTCGTAGGGCTTTACAGCATCTTTGATTATTCTTTCTATATTGAAGATATCACCGAATTGTTTGTTTTCTTCGGAATCATAGTCAGCTCTCCAGATTGGAGTCAGGACAAATATCGGAGTTTTGGGATATTTTTTTGTTATTATATCCATAAAATTCTGGGCGTTCTTTATAATTTCGTCATGAGCACGCATTCTCCAGTCGTTTGAGCCGTATGAACAGATTATCCAGTCGGCATCCATCTCTTCGTGAGCAGCTACAAAGTCGGGGCAAAAACAAGCACCGCCAAGAGCTTTGTTAACAAGTCTTGCATCAAGGTACTCGGAGAGTTTGTATGCATAGGTTAAAGACGGATGCGGGGAATCATACCCTTGAGTAATTGAGTCGCCGTATACAAGCAGGGTTTTGCTCTTTTTTTCGATTGGAGTTATATATGTAGCATTGGATATTTCTATATCTTCAATTTCGGCTGATACAGAGTGGGGGAAGAGAATTTTTATACATTTTTCCCCGTTGCCAAGAGAAAATTCTTCCGAAGAAATACCAAGCGGGTATTTTTTGACAGCATAATCTTCTATACATTCTTTGTCATCGAAGTTTTTTAAACATCCTATGAATTCGCCGTCTTTAAATATATCAAAGCTAAAATAACTCCTTACGGTAGAGTAATCTTTTGTCGATACCTTTAATTTAAGTTTATCGCCATCGGTTTTAAATTCCATCCGGACATCTGCAGGATTGTGTAAATTCGGGTTTTCTATTGCGTTGATTTCGTCTTTAGTAAATCTTAAGAATTTAAACTTATTATCTTCAAAGATTACATCTTCAACGCCATCGGTTACTGTTTTAATTTGTTCTAATGTCAGTTTCAATTTTGACACCCCAACATACATTTAAAATTTTATTATAAGTATTCTAATTATACCTTATTTTAAGCCCGAATTCAATCTTTTTATCAAATAAATATTGATTTTCATTAGCTGTTATAATATAATATACTTGTATTTGTATGCCCGAATGACAGGGGAAATTTTTAAAAAGGATGTTTTTATGGAAGAAGTTTTAAGAGCAGAGCTTTCTGCCAACACAAAAAAACTTAATACTGTTAAAATCTCCATAGTCCTTTCGGTCTCGGTTTTAGGACTTATTTTGGGTGTCTTTAATCTTTTTTCGGCATCGCTGCTTTTTGCGTTTGCTTATTTTGTTGCAGGAGCATTGGGAGTTATATATTCTGTAATAAAGATAAATGAGACTTTAGTCCCGAGAATTACAGTTTCGGAAGATACACTTTCTTTAAGAACGTGGGACAACGGATTTTTGCCATATAACATTGATTTTAAACCGCAGTTTTTCGGAGACTTTGTTCCTGCGAAAAATGTGGTTTACGAGATTCCTTTATCCGATATTTCGGAAATCTCGATAGGCTCAAAAGGCTTTCTGGTAAAAGCGGTCAAGGATATTGAGTTAAATAACATATTCTCGGATTTTTCTAAAAGATGCAAAAGAGCCGATGGATTGATTAAAAGACTTAACATTTTAACTGTTAAGTTAAGAGACGGAAAAATATATGTAATGAATGTGGACAAGTTCGATTTTGACTCACTTTACGAGATAGTAGATTTTATTGAGCACAGAACACAGGAGCTTCTGTTTAATACCAATGTGCGGGTTTTAAGACGGAAAAGGGAAACTCTTTCGCTTAAAAAGACTGTTAACCCTGATAATTGATTTTTTTTAAAAGGCGGTGGGATATATGCTAAAGGAAAGGCTTGATATGATACTTTCTCATATTGACGGCGAAACAGTAGCAGATATCGGTACCGACCACGGATATATCCCCGTACAGCTTGCACTTTTTAAAAAAGCCAAGAAAGTTATAGCAACCGACTTAAATAAAGGTCCTTTGGATTCGGCGCGGGAAAATGTCTTAAAAAATAATGTTGAAGACATAGTTAAATTAAGACTTGGCAGCGGACTTTTGCCGCTTGAAGTTGGAGAGTGCGACACAATAGTAATTGCAGGAATGGGCGGAGAGCTTATATCCCAAATTTTAAGAGCGAGTGAAGATGTGGCAAAGAGTGCAAATAAGCTTTTGCTTCAGCCTATGAATTCGCAGGATACTTTAAGAAAATTCCTTTTGGAAAACGGATATAAAATAATAAAGGAAGATATAAAGGTAGAAGGCTTTAAGGTTTATAACCTTATAATTGCCCGAAAAGGTTTAGGCGAAATGCCAAAAGATCCGATTTTTCTGCATCTTCCAGAATCTTTAAAAGGACACGCAGAATTTCCGTCACTACTTAAAAAGAAAAAAAGAGAGTTTGAAAAAATTCTATCAGGTCTTAAAAAGGCAAAGGAAAAAGACATAGCCGAAATAGAAAAATACGAGTATTTAAGAAAAAGAGCTTTTGATATAGAGGAGTCATTATGAAAGCATATGAAATAAAGGATATAATTGAAAATAAGTTCCCGCCGTATATAGCAGAGTCCTGGGATAATGTGGGAATTTTGCTCGGAAGATTAGATAGGGAAGTTAAAAAAGTTTTTGTTACACTTGATGTGACTTTAGACACAGTAAAAGAAGCAATAGACCAAAAATGCGATATGATAGTGTCGCATCACCCGATATTGTTTTCACCCGTTCAAAGACTTACCCACGAAACTTCTTCTGGCAGAATGCTAGTTGACCTAATTAAAAATGACATAACAGTTTTTGCGGCACACACAAACTTAGATAAAGGAGTCGGCGGACTATCCGATATTTTGGCAGAAATGTTTTCTTTGAAAAATATTGAAGTAGTAGAAAAGACCGACTACGATGGTGTAGGATTGGGAAGAATCGGCGAAATAGACGAGATGACTGCCGAAGAATTTGCCTATAAAGCAAAAGAACTTTTAAACACCCCCGTAAGACTTTCGGGAGACGGAAATAAAAAGGTAAAAAAAGTCGCAGTTGCATCGGGTGCGAGTGATGATATTATCCCGACTGCAGCATCTATAGGTGCAGACCTTGTTTTAACAGGCGACTTAAAATATCACAGAGTTTGGGACGCAGTAGAGTCGGGCGTGGCAGTAGTTGATGCTGGGCATTATCCGACAGAGATTATGTGTATGGATATTTTTTCTGAGCTTTTAAAGTATACTGGAATAGAAATAGTAAAATCGAAAAACAAGGATATATTTAAATATATTTAAAAGAAAGGCGGAAAAGTAAAATGCCAAGAGATAAAAAGGAAACAGAAGGTCTTACCCTTCTTGGAAATAAAAAGACTGTTTACAGGGATGACTATGCTCCCGAGATTTTGGAGACTTTTATAAACAAGCATCCCGATAACGATTATATGGTGACATTTAACTGTCCCGAATTCACATCGCTTTGTCCGATTACAGGTCAGCCTGACTTTGCGAAAATTTTAATTAACTATATACCTAACGAAAAAATGGTGGAAAGCAAGAGTCTTAAATTGTATCTGTTTTCATTCAGAAACCGTGGCGACTTCCACGAAGACTGCGTAAACATCATTATGAAGGATTTAAAAAATCTTATGGATCCTAAATACATTGAAGTAAAGGGAATATTTACACCCCGTGGCGGAATTGCTATTTACCCGTTTGCCGCATATGGTATGCCTGGCACAAAATATGAAAAAATGGCAGAAGAAAGACTTTTTTCTGCATTAGAGCTTAAATAAAGGAGAAATTACTATGGATAGAAAAGCACTCGTGGTGCTTTCGGGCGGGCAGGATTCTACAACCTGTCTTTACTGGGCGATAGATAGATTTGGAAGAGAAAATGTGTCGGCAATCGGCTTTGATTATGGTCAGAGACATATTAAGGAATTGGAGTGTGCCGAAAAAATCTCTAAAAAAGAGAATATTGAATTTAATATTGTTAAGACACCTATTATAAATGAGCTTTCGGCGAATTCGCTTACAAGACAGGATATTCCCGTTGAAAAGGAAAAGCCCGAGGGAACACCGCCTAACAGCTTTGTTGAGGGAAGAAATCATCTTTTCTTAAGCTATGCGGCAATCTGGGCAAAGACACACGGTATAACTGATATCGTAACAGGTGTTTGCGAAACCGATTTTTCGGGATACCCAGACTGCAGAGATGCTTTTGTTAAGTCTTTGAATGTAACTTTAAATCTTGCTATGGACTATCCGTTTGTTATCCATACACCTTTAATGTGGATGACTAAGGCTGAAACGTGGGGATTGGCAGATAAACTTGGTGCACTTGACACTATTATCAACGAAACCCTTACCTGCTATAACGGAATAATGGGCGACGGCTGCGGCGAATGTCCTGCGTGCCATTTAAGAAAAAAGGGACTTTTGGAATATCTTGAAAGGAAAAACTAAAATGTACGAAGTAATAAAGACATTAGAGATTAGTGCGGCACATAAATTAAACCTTAATTATGAATCAAAATGCACCAATCTTCACGGTCATAACTGGAAAATCACCGTATATTTAAGAAGTGAGACTTTAAATGAAAACGGAATGATTATGGACTTTACTCATATTAAAAGAGAAATTTCCGATTTACTTGACCATAAGGTTATAAATGATGTTGTGCCGTTTAATCCGACTGCGGAAAACTTGGCAAAATTTGTGGTGGACACCCTTTCGCCTTATTGTTACAGGGCAGAAGTAATTGAGAGTGAAAATAATAAGGCGGTGTACTATGTATAAGGTAGTTGAAATATTCCAAAGTATCGAGGGCGAAGGCAAAAGAGCGGGAAGACCTGCGACATTTATCCGCCTAGCAGGCTGCAATTTAAGATGCAGATGGTGTGATACCACATATGCTCTCTTTGGTGAAAAGGAAGAATGTAAATACACCGAGATGAGCTTAGATGATATCTTAAACCGCAAAATAAAGAGAGCCGTTACAATAACAGGCGGCGAGCCTTTGATAGCGGATGGGATAGTAGAGCTTACAGACGAGCTTTTGCGCATGGGACACGAAGTAAATATCGAAACCAACGGTGCTGCCGACATTATGGAATTTATGAGAGACCTTAACATTCACGATGAAGACAAGCTCTTTTTTACAATCGACTATAAATTGCCGTCCAGTAATGAAGAAGACAAGATGTTATGGTCAAACTTTGAGAGCCTAATGCCGTGGGATGTTGTAAAGTTTGTTGTGGCAGATGATAATGATTTTGATACGATGCTTAAAGTTGTCGAAAAATTAAAAAGGCTCTATGCCGATATGCCGATAATTTACATAAATGCGGTGTTTGGTGAGTATGATTTAAAAAAACTGGCAGAGAGAATTACCAAAGAGCCGTTATTGGAAAATGCACATATGGGACTTCAGATACACAAGGTAATCTGGGACCCTAAAAAAAGAGGAGTATAAATGAAAAAAGAATTTGATGAAAAGAAAATCGCGTCTTTAGTAAGCGAGCTTTTATCGGAGCTTGGCGCAGATTTAGATAGCGAAGGAATAAAAGAAACCCCCGAAAGAGTTGCAAGAATGTACTCCGAAGTATTCGAGGGTATGAGATATACAAATAAGGAAATTGCAGAAATGTTCAAAAAGACTTTCGATATGTCTTC
>JAZNQG010000138.1:0-2455 GCA_045590035.1 Clostridia bacterium | reverse complement strand
TTAGACATTTCACCAAAGTCCCAGCTTTCCTTTGGAACTAAAAATTTATTCTTTGCCGCAATCACAGTAACCAGAATTGATATCAGCGATGCAATCAAGGATGCAAATTCATAGCCAATAAATATGGCAATTAAAAGCATCGGAACCGAAAAGGAAAGTCCTGTAAAAATTGCAAACGGTAATGCTTTAAAAGCCGGCTTAAATGACCTTTCTTCCCCAAAAATTTTAGTCAGCATCAAAAGAACTATAAATGGAAGAAATGTACTGATTATGGCGTGCGGAAGCGCAGTCCAGAACGAAAACCCCTTTATAAACTCATCATTCCCTGCTTGTCCCAAGGCATTTAGTGCCGCAGTTACAGGTGTACCGACTGCGCCGAATGACACGGCAGTTGAATCAAACACTAACGCTACAAATGCCGCTGCAAGTGGCGGAAATCCCAATGAAACCAAAAGCGGTCCAGCCAGTGCCGCAGGTGTTCCAAAGCCTGCCGCCGCTTCTATAAAAGAGCAAAAGGAAAAACCGATGATACAGGAGAGCACTCTTTTATCGGGAGATATTTTAGTAAATCCGCGGTTAATAGCCGCCGATGCCCCCGATGCTTTTAAGGTGTTCATAACTAAAATTGCACCAAAGATAATTATAAGAACATCAAACGATGAAAGTGCCCCAAAAACCGAGCTTGCAAATAATGCTTTTATATCAATTCCCCAGAAGAGAAACCCAAAAAAACACGCCATTGCCCACGAAATTATAAGGCATCGTTTTGCAGACCAGTTAAGTGCCATCATAAGTATCAGGGTGGTAAGTATTGGTAAAAACGCAAGTAATGCTAACATAAATTAAGCTCCTTACAGTGTATTTACCTATACATTTCCCATTTTGACATACAAAAATTACAACTTAAGTTAATTTAACACTTAATAACTTTACTGTTTTTTCTCAACCAATCTGTATCCTTCGTAATACAAATTTTCCGTTTTCGCTTTTCCGTCGTTGGAGTATATAACTGTGCCCTCAAGGAATCCATATTTTTCTTTATTGTATTTTGCATTATCTTCAAAATACGGTTCTGTTTCCAAAAAGTGTTCTGCAGATGTGGTTATTGATATTCCTCCACCTTCAATAACCTCGAACTTTGAAACATCATCTACATATAAAGGCAGGCAACAGTTATATGCATCATTTTTATCCTTGGCATACGGGAATTCCAAAACCTCAAAGGTTGCAGGGTCAGCACCAATAACTTTAAATACGCCTCCCCCGTCCCGCGAGTATATATAAACAAAATTTTTATCCTTTGCATAATTTCGTCTGTCCTTAGTGCTGATTACTTCAAACGTATCAGGGTCAGAGCCTTCAATTTTGTGTGCCATAAAATATACACTATCATTATCTCTCGCAAAATTTTCATACTCCAGCAATTTAAATTCATCTTTATCAACATCTATAGGAATAACTCTTCTGCCGACAGCCATATCATATGTCACATAATTCCATGTATCATTTTCATATACATAACCCAGTTCTCCTGCGTCCTTTTTGATCACTTCTATAACCCAGTTCATAATATTTGCATTATGAACTCTTATAACCGTTGCAACAGCCTGTTCGGTAGTATAAGTGTCCTTCGGTGCAAAACTGTTGTCTCCAACACCCTTCATAAAACCTAAGTTACTTATTATCTGAACTGAATTCAGCGCCCAGTCTGATATATCCTTTATGTCGCTGTATTCATACCACATTTCTGTTGCTGCCATAGGACTTACAACATCCAGCATACGAACAATAATAGTTGCGGCTTCCTGTCGGGTAAGCTTGTCATCCGGAGCAAATTCAGTCTCTGTTTTCCCTGCAATTATTCCGATATGATGCAAAAACAAAACTCCCACATCTTCTGTATCAACAAACGGTCTCTCTATAAAAGACGGTAATTCTGTCTGGTCTTCTTCAATATTTTCTTCACACCATGACATAAAATAAGGAGTTTCTGCAACAAGGCAGAATATTAATCCGCAAAAATCCAGCCTGGAAATATCAGTTTGGAATTCATACTCTTTTTCGTTGTCTAAAAAACCCAATCCAAACGCTTTTTCAACGCTTTCTTTTGCCCAGTCGCTGCAATAATATTGATTTTCTGTTTCTCCATAAACCACGAACGAAGAAAAAGCCAATGATAATACAATAACAAATGCCAATATTTTTTTCATATTTTTTACCTTCTTTCGTTTTATGTATTATTTAATATTTACACAATAAAAACGCCTATTAAATTAGCTTAAAAAACCTTAATTATATTATATCATAATATTTTTTTCTTTTCTACCTTTTTCTTTAAAAAAATACAGCTTTCTTAAAAAAGAAAGCCGTATTTATATTATTCTTCTTCTGTTTCTTCTTTTGATACCTTTACCAAAAGCTCAGTTGTCATAAGCTCGTCCGCATCTGTTACGGT
>JAZNQG010000137.1:0-2889 GCA_045590035.1 Clostridia bacterium | reverse complement strand
CACCCGTCCGCCGCTAAGCTTCCCCTAACGCACCCCGAAGGGATTGTTAAGCTGGCTCCGCTCGACTTGCATGTGTTAGGCACGCCGCCAGCGTTCGTCCTGAGCCAGGATCAAACTCTCGATAAAATGGTTATATTAAAGCATTATGCTTTGATATACATAAAATCTGTTTGACTTGCTCGTTTTAATAAATGCTTCTAATAGCACGCTGACTATTCGTATAATCTCTAATCCGAATTTCTGTCATAAAAAACTCAAGTTTCTTTTAGCATATCTTATATGCTTGACAAGAACTCTGCACTGTTCATTTTTCAAGGTACATTCGCTGCCACCAACAGCGACAGCTTTTATATATTACCACATCCATACCCCGTTGTCAACACTTTTTTTGAAAAAAATCAAAAATTTTTTAATTACCACCAATAAAACAAACGGAAGCGACAAAATTCGCCTCCGTTTAGTTAATTTGACCATATATTTGCCTTTTCGGCAGCCTTCCAAAATACAAGGCAAAGCGATGAAGATAGTATGTGTATACATCGAAGAGCTTTAACGCAGTATTTTGAAGGGTTTGATTGAAAAGCAAAAAAGTGGCACATACTATGCCACTTTTTGTTTTATCTTAGCCTTCATAATCATAGCCTAGCTTGATTGCTTCCATATTTAAGTCAAAAAGCTGCGGCTTCTTTGCCGGAACAATCTTCTTTAAAACCATTTCAACATCTTCTAAAGGCATAATCTCAGTATGCTTAATGAACATTCCGAGAATAATCATATTTGCAAGACCTGTAAGATTCTTTTCCGATGCTAACTGTGTTGCGGGAATATAATGAGCTTCAACATCCGCTCTCTCACACTTTTTCTCGATAAGTGAGCTGTCAACGAAAACCTGACCGCCCGCTGTAATTTCTGTAACATACTTATCAAAAGACGGTGCATTCATTGCGATTAACACATCCGGCTTATCAACAATCGGTGAGCCGATTTTTTCATCGCTTATAATGATGCTGCAGTTTGCAGTACCGCCACGCATTTCGGGGCCGTATGACGGAAGCCATGAAACCTCTTTACCTGTAAGGAGTCCCTCGTAAGCCAAGAATTTGCCTGAAAACAAAATTCCCTGACCGCCGAAGCCTGCAATTAAAATCTGTTTATTCATTGTTTGGTTCCCCCTTACTCCGCTGTTTTATCCTTATAAACGCCAAGCGGATAATAAGGAATCATATTTTCTTCGAGCCACTTAAGAGCATCAACAGGAGTTTTTCCCCAGTTTGTAGGACAGGTTGAGACAACTTCAACCAACGAAAAGCCCTTGCCTTCAATCTGGTTTTTGAACGCCTTTTTGATAGCAGCCTTTGCAGCCTTTACATTCTTTACATTATTTACTGCAACTCTTTCTAAGTAAGTTGCACCGTCAACTTCTGAGAGCATTTCGCAAACCTTGACAGGATAACCAACCTTGCTTACATCTCTTCCGTAAGGTGATGTCTGTGTAACCTGACCCGGAAGAGTTGTCGGTGCCATCTGACCGCCTGTCATACCGTAGATTGCGTTATTTACGAAGATAACGGTAATATTTTCGCCTCTTGCAGCTGCATGAACAGTTTCTGCAGTACCGATTGCCGCCAAGTCGCCATCGCCCTGATATGTAAATACTATATTATTTTCATCAGAACGCTTTACGCCTGTAGCAACAGCGGGAGCTCTGCCGTGAGCAGCCTGCACCATATCACAGTTAAAATAGTTATATGCAAATACCGAACATCCAACCGGTGCAACACCGATTGCTCTGCCTGTTACACCAAGCTCGTCCAAAGCTTCTGCAACGAGTCTGTGGATAATACCGTGAGTACATCCCGGACAGTAGTGAAGTACGGCATCTGTAAGACCCTTAGGTTTTTCAAATACTTTCATTATTTTGCACCTCCTACGTTTACTGCCTCGTTTATTGAATCTAAAACATTCTTTGTTGTCGGAATCATACCGCCTGTACGGTTACAAAGAAGTACGGGCTTTTTGCAACGGATTGCAAGCTCGACATCTTCAATCATCTGTCCCATGCTTAATTCAACAGAGATAAATGCCTTAACCTTATCTGCCGCCTTATTTAAAACTTCCTTCGGGAAGGGCCAGAGTGTGATAGGTCTAATCATACCAACCTTGATTCCCTGCTTTCTTGCTTCATCAATCGCATTCTGAGAAACACGTGCAGCAACACCAAATGCTACGATACAGTATTGGGCGTCTTCCATCTTGTATTCTTCATACATAACTTCGTTCTTTTCAATCTGGGCATATCTTTTATATCTATCGAAGTTAAACTGCTCAAGCTCTTCAGGCTTTAAGAAAAGTGAGTTTACGATATTCGGCTTTCTTTCGCCCTTTGTACCTGTTAAAGCCCATGACTTATCGTATTCCTTGATTTCTCCCAAGTCAAGAGAAACAGGCTCCATCATCTGACCCATTGTACCGTCTGCCAAAATCATAGTCGGCATTCTGTACTTATCGCCAAGGTCAAAGCCTTTGAATGTAAGATTTACCATTTCCTGAACAGAAGACGGTGCCAAAACGATCATATGGAAGTCGCCGTGTCCAGCACCACGGGTTGCCTGGAAATAGTCTGCCTGTGAAGGCTGAATGCCGACAAGACCGGGGCCGCCACGCTGTACGTTTACAATAAGTGCGGGCAAATCACAACCTGCAAGGTATGAAAGTCCCTCACTCTTAAGTGCGATACCGGGGCTTGAAGATGATGTCATTACTCTTTTACCTGTTGATGACACACCAATTACCATATTTATTGCCGCAATTTCACTTTCTGCCTGAAGGAAAACTCCGCCGTCAATCTTGGGAAGTCTTTTAGACATATATGCAGCAACCTCTGTCTGA
>JAZNQG010000136.1:0-4822 GCA_045590035.1 Clostridia bacterium | reverse complement strand
AGTTAACTGCGACTTCTACGCCCTTTTCTGCAAAGTATTTTGCAGCACCGGCGTGGAAGGGAGCGGTCATACCGCTTGTTGCATTTTCAATGCTTAATTCTGCACCCTTAGCATTTTCAGCTGTGATAGCTTCGATGTTATCAAAGATTGCCTTTGTAAGATTGTATACATCATCCTCAGTTGCATCAGCACTTACAATAAGTGTAGCCTTAACTGTTACTGTTGTAACATCAGCTTCCTGACCTGCATATGTGCCTGCAGGGATTGTGTATGTTGTATAGAACGGGCAATCAGCCATAAGCTTAGAAGCTACTGCGCCGTCAATAGGAACCAAGTATGCACTGTTTGTTGTTGAGAGTTCTGTAATAGCCGGAGTCGGAGCACCTGCTACGATGAATGCAGCGTCAATCTTGCCATCCTTTAGGGCATCAGCACTGTCAGCAAATGACTGATACTGTGCTTTGATGTCTTCTTCTGTAAGACCTGCAGCTGTCAACACATCGATTGCATTAAAGTAAACGCCTGAACCGGGAGCACCGATTGATACGCTCTTACCCTTAAGGTCTGCTACACTCTTGATAGCGGGATCCATTGTTACAAGCTGAACAGATTCAGCATAAAGACCTGCTACAACGCGGAATGAATCAATTTTACCTTCTGTTTCAAATGAACGTGTGCCTTCCCAAGCATAAGCCATAACGTCAGACTGAACAGTACCAAGCTGATAGTTGCCTGCTGCTATTCCCTGAATGTTAGCCTTTGAACCGTCTGTTGATACAACAGTTACAGGGATATTTGCATTGTTCTTAATGTACTGACCGAGCACACCACCGTAGCCATAATATGTACCTGATGTACCGCCTGTACCCATTGTCATCTTTGTTCCTGTGGAACCGCCGCATGCTGACACCATAACAACCATTACCATAGCCAGCATAAGTGCAATAAACTTTTTCATGTTTTATTTCTCCTTTTAGAAAATTTATATAACATATAGAGATATTTTATCACAAAGTTCAAAGGATTTCAATAGAAATTTTTCCAAAAAGTAAAAAAAGAAGAGATAATTCACATATCTCTTCTTATAAATTACATCATTTAAAGATATTTTCTTATATCAACAAGCAATTTTTCTTCAATGTTTATAAGCCTTTTTGCAATATCCTTTGAAACTTCGTCAGCCGCTTGGTACTTATTTAAATACTTATTAAGGGATTTAACTCCCATATTGCATCCGTCCGTCATAAGGTCGGCAATAGTTTCGTCCGACTCTTTGACTGCAAGTTTTACATTGGTCTTCATCCATGACATACCTTTTGCCATAGGATTGGGTTCTTTGCCGTCATCGTTATACTTTTGGAGCAGTTTTTGTATTTCGGAGTCCAATTTATTGTGTTCATCTTTGCAGTTTACCAAAAGTTCCAAAAACTCAGGGTTTTCTACATAGTCTTTTACATCGTCAATCGATGAAACACCCATCTTAACTCCCGCATCACATTCTCTTAATAGTTTAATTGTATCGCTCTCTACCATAACATAAAGCATCCTTTCATTTGATACCTTAGTTATTACCAGTTTTTCAAAAAATTATTTTATAAATTTCTTGCTCTGCAGTAAATATAAAAGCTTTAAAAGCATTTTTTCGGACAATATTCTTCTTAGGAAAACTCCCGCTTTCATTAGCTTTCCCGGAACTATTATAAGCTTACCTTTGAACATTTTATCAATTGCATAATTTGCGACAAATGTTTTGTCGGCGATTATTAAATCTCTTCCCTTTTCGTCGCCACGCCCAAAGGAAACTCCTGCCACATCTTCAAACTCGGTTTTTACAGGTCCGGGGCAAAGAACACTTACCTTAACTTTAGACTTTTCACGTCTTAGTTCTTCATAAAGAGCTTCTGTAAGCCTGAACACATATGATTTAGATGCATAATAAGCCGAAAAAAGCGGTCCAGGATAAAACGCCGCAACCGATGCAACATTTAGAATATACCCCGAATTCTTTTCCTTAAATGCCTTTGCCGCCATTTTTGTTAAAATATGCACCGCTTTTACATTTGTTTCTATCATTTGGAGTTCTTTTTCCAAATCTGATGAACAAAAATCGCCAAATACACCGAATCCTGCGTTGTTTATAAATATGTCGACTTCATAAAGCTTTTTTGCGATTTTTTCCAAGTCTTCCCTTTTAGTTACATCAAGGCACATTATTTCCGTATTGGTCAAAAGCTCTTCCTTCAAAGACAAAAGCTTATCTTCACGCCTTGCAACCGCTATTATATCATATCCTTTTCGTGACAGGATTTTTGCCATTTCTCGCCCTATCCCAGAGCTTGCGCCTGTAATCAATGCTTTCATATTTTACTCCTTTTACATATCCTTTTGAAACCACGATGTCGGTTTAAAACCGTCCCAGTAGACTGATGATTTCTTATATTCCGCTTCAACCAAAAGGCTGTTGTTTTCTTTTGTGTCATAAAACAATATGTTCATATATGCCAAAAATCCCGAATCTGTTTCGACTTCGTCGAATTCATGAATGAGCAGATTTTTGAAATCAAATTCTTCACCGTCTTTTATCTCTTTAGTCGTTGCATCACTCTTGGTCAGAATACATTTTCTAAATAGTACATTCTCTAAAACAACAAAAGCTCTGCCTGTGACAGAGGCTCTGTCTGTCATATTAAAGGGATGCTCCTTTTTGAACCATATATTCTTCATATCAAATATTATGTTATTGTCTTTATAATACATTCCATATGAGTCCATAAGACGAAGAATGGTATGGGATAACATATTGTCGCATCTTTTCTCAAATCTCATAGTCAAATCCTTTTTTATTCTTTCTTCATCGGTTTAAAATCAAGTCTTGCCATAGCAATCAATATGGAAATTATTGCGAATATACTTCCCGCCGCTGAGCTATATGCCGAAGATGCAAGGTTATAAACCAGCCAACACGGTGCAGAAAATAACGAAAGTATTCTAATATTCTTTTCTTTTGTTAGCCATAATGCAACTATTTCAAAAACTATTCCGCCTATTGCAAAAAGGCTGAAGATGTTTTCATAAAAGCAAAGACCTATTGCCGTTAACAGAATAATAACCCCTGCAATTATAGGTTTAGAATGTTTTAATACACATTCTTTTTCTTTGTATCTTGAAAAGAACGACAACACAAATCCTGAAAAGTCCAAAACTGCACCTTCAAAAGCACCTAAAAGAATATACTGAAGTATGTATAATATTCTTGATGTCAGATTAACGGCAATAATGTTCCTTCTTGTTTTAAACTGAAAACTCAAAAGAAATGTTATAACCGCCAACACTCCGAATATATGCGCCATATAACTCCCCCTACTCTGCTATTACTAATGATTATATCATAAATTACCCGAATGTCAAAATGTTATTAAAAAACAGTCTGCTACCGCCATAGTAACAGACTGCTTTTTTTATATGAGCCTTTATATTTAATATACAATATTATAAATTCACCCAATTAAAGCTTGTTGACATCCGCTTCTGTAATAAGCTTAAAGTTAGCATTAACAAGTGCTGATTCTGCCAAATCGTTATTTTCAACTCTTAAAACAACGTATGCGTGCTTTTCTGTACGAGCCATAAATGCATAAAGATATTCAACATTTATGCCTGCTTTATCTAAAACATCAAGTGCCGCTGTGAGTTTACCCGGTGCATCACCGATTTTTACCCCCACAACATCAACCACTTTAATAAGATACCCCTGCTCTTCCAAAACCTTTTCTGCAGTATTTTCATCATTTACAATAAGACGGAGAATTCCGAAATCTTCGGTTTCCGCAATAGAGAGTGCTCTCATATTGATATTGTTTTTTGCAAGTATATCTGTTACTGCAACGATTGACCCTTTTCTGTTCGGAACAAATACTGTTAACTGTTTAATAGCCATTTTTTAAATCTCCTTTCTTAAATCAACTTACGCTTATCAATTACACGTACTGCCTTGCCTTCACTTCGTACAATAGTTTTAGGTGCTACTAAATGTACTGTCGGGTTAATACCGAGCATTGTCTTCATCGCATTTGCAAGTGCCTTTTCCATCGCAAGAACATCACTTACTTTATCTGTAAACTGTTCGGGAGACATTTCTACATTTACCTCGAAGGTATCTGTATTATTTGCTCTGTCTACAACAATCTGATAGTTGGGCTGATAACCTTCGTTCAAAAGAACAGTTTCAATCTGGCTCGGGAATACGTTAACGCCACGGATAATAAGCATATCGTCGGTTCTACCCATCGGTTTTGCCATTTTGATAAGAGTTCTGCCGCAAGAACATTTCTTTCTTGAAAGAACGCAGATATCTCTTGTTCTGTATCTTAAAAGCGGGAATGCTTCTTTGTCAAGAGATGTAAATACCAACTCACCCTTTTCGCCTTCAGGAAGAACTTCGCCTGTATCGGGATCGATAATTTCTGCAAGGAAGTGGTCTTCATTTATGTGCATACCCGTCTGCTCGCTACACTCGAATGCAACTCCCGGACCGCTTGTTTCTGTAAGACCGTATATATCATAAGCCTTGATGCCAAGTGTTTCTTCAATGCCTCTTCTCATTTCTTCTGTCCAGGGTTCTGCACCGAAGATGCCGGCTTTGAGCGGAATATCTTCAGGCTTGTAGCCTTGTTCTTTTAAGGTTTCGCCGATGTATGCCGCATAAGACGGTGTACAGCAGAGAATTGTAGCATTTAAGTCTGTCATAAACTGAATCTGACGGTCTGTATTTCCTGATGACATCGGAAGTGTAAGACATCCAACCTTGTGTGAACCGCCGTTG
>JAZNQG010000135.1:0-5405 GCA_045590035.1 Clostridia bacterium | reverse complement strand
GAGAGAAAGACAATTGAATTTACAGTTGACGAAGAAATGCTTAAATTCTGGAACGCAGAAAACGAGTTCGTTTCAGAACCTGGTGAATTTCAGATTTCAACAGGCTCGGCTGACAACCTAATTCTTACAAAGAGCTTAGAGCTTAAATAAGACATAAAAAATCCACCCTTTTGGGGTGGATTTTTTATTTACAAAACACATGCTTTCCGATTCTTTTAATAATTGGACGGGAGCGAATCCATTGGTTTGTTGCGGTTACGGGGTTATAGTAGTAAATTGCACCGCCTGACGGGTCCCAGCCGTTTAGGGCATCCTTAGCGGCTCTCATACAGGAGTCTGTCGGCGACATATTTATCTGCCCGTCGTCAACTGCGGTAAATGCACCGCTCTGGTATATTACGCCTGCTATTGAATTGGGGAATGACGAATGCTTTACTCGGTTTAAAACAACCGCACCGACTGCGACCTGTCCTTCGTAAGTTTCGCCACGTGCTTCACCATTTATTAACATCGCAAGAAGATAGGTGCTGTTATTTGACTGTGCACCTGTGGTGTTGGTTGAAATACCGATTTTTCGTAAAGTTGCAGGCCCAGCGATTCCGTCTGGAGTAAGTCCGTTGTTTTTTTGAAATCTTTTTACCGCCGCTTCGGTTTTTGCACCATAAATTCCGTCGGCAGTTCCCGATAAATATCCCCATCTTATGAGTTTTTCCTGAATCTGCCTTACTTCCGAGCCTGTTGAACCTCTTTTTGATAGCGCAAAAACGCTACCCTCAAATGTAAACATTATACTTAAAACTATTGACAGGACTTTTATAAGTTTTCTTTTCATAACCCTTTTTTCTCCTTTTAGGTATTTATATAAACATATATTTCCTTATTTCCCGTATTTTTATACATAAAAAATCGGCAGAATAATCTGCCGACTTTTAAAAGTTACATCTTAAGTAATGACTTCACAATAGAGCGAAGAGCCTTTGGCATTTTAAAAACTACAACTTTCATGGAACTACCTCCTACCATTTAAATAGACAAAAATAACCAAGAATTATAAGCATCGCCATTTCGATTATGGCAACTATGTAAATCGGCAATAGAAGTCCTGCTATTGTACCGATACAGAAGGACAGTGCAATAAGCCCTGCCGTCTTTCTTTCAAAACGAATACAACATTTCATTTTACCACCTCGGTATAGAATATGCGAAAAACAATTATTTTGTTAAAAGAAAATTCACATATTATTCATACGGAAGACAAAATGGTATTGTATTATGTATATAAATTAAGGGAAATATAATCGTAAATCATAAAAAGGAGATTATTTATGAAGAAATATCCTTATACCGAATCAACAGACCTTATTGTATATGAAGAAAAGAGAAAAAAACGTAAAAGAAAAGGTGTGTTTTTTCCGTGTCTTATATCAGCACTTGTTGCAAGTATCTTGACTGGCAGTATTATGACATACTATATTTCGGGACAGATGGTTTCAAAAAATCAGATGATTTCGGGTGCAAACTATGATATATCACATCTTGCGACAGGAACAGACGAAAACAAGACTGCGCTTTCGATTGTTGAAATTGCAAATAAAGTGGGACCGTCTTGTGTCGGCGTTATAAATAAAGCGAAAATCCGCCCGCAGAAGTTCTTTGACCCGTTTTCGGGCAGATATTATTATACTCAGGACCCTGGTTCAAATGAACTTATAGAGCAGGGAAGCGGTTCTGGAATTATAATTTCCGAAGACGGATATGTGGTTACAAATCAGCACGTAATTGAGGGTGCAAGTGAAGTTACCGTAGTACTCAATACAGGTGACGAATATACTGCCAAAATTGTCGGGGAAGATGCAAAGTCCGACCTTGCGGTTTTAAAGATTGATGCAAAAAATATTGTTCCTGCAACTTTAGGAAATTCCGAGACCGTTCAGGTTGGAGAAATCGCAGTTGCTATTGGTAACCCTTTAGGGCAGGAATTTGCAGGCAGTGTAACCGCAGGCGTTATAAGTGCGGTAAACAGAACTATGACTGTTGATAATAAAAAGTATAACCTTATCCAGACAGATGCTGCAATTAACCCTGGTAACTCGGGCGGAGCATTGGTTAATATCTACGGCGAAGTTATTGGCATTAACTCGGTTAAGATTTCATCAACAGGCGTCGAGGGTATCGGATTTGCAATTTCAATTTCCAAAGCGAAGCCGATTATTGATGACCTTATTTCAAAAGGCTTTGTGTCGGGTAGACCGCTTATTGGCATTCAGGCAACAGAAACAAGCTACGGAATTTCGGTTACTGCTATTGAAGAAGGAAGCGGAGCCCAAAAGGCTGGAATTAAGGTTGGCGACCTAATCGTAAAGGCAGACGGAAAAACCGTAAAAACTGTTGACTCACTAAACGAAATCCGAGACACTAAAAAAGCAGGCGAAAATATTGAACTTACAATTGTCCGTGACGGCGAAATGCTGAAGGTAACATTAACCTTGGGCGAAGACTTACCGAAAGAGTAATGTTTTTGTCTATACAAATCCCCTATCACTTTAAAAAAAGAGATGCTTTATGGCATCTCTTTTTTGTGTCACTAAAATGAAATATTTAAATTTATAAAAGGTGCTTGACAAATGATTTGAAGGTGCTAAAATGAGACTGAAGTTACGCAAAAGGAGGGGAAAATATGGATATATATTCTTCTAAAGAATACAAAATTTCAAGATTCGGATATTGGTTTGGCGCATCGTTTGATTACCTTTTGTCGCTTATGGTCATGGATCCGTTTTTTACAAAGCTCTTGCTTTATATAGGCCTTGATGATGCAACTGTCGGAGTTATTTCGTCATTTTCCTCGTTTGCTTGTTTGTTTTCCGTTTTGACGGTAGTTTGTTTGCATAAAATTAAAAGTCCTAAAAGAACGGTAGTTTTTTGTAAGGTAACAAGAATGATGTTATGCTTTGGCATATATTTAGTACCTTTTTTGGATGTTGGGCTAAAATACAAAGTATTGCTTGTTGCTATTTGCTTTATATTAGGCCATGGAGCAAGCAGTTTTGTATCAAGTATTTACTATAAATGGGGTTCGGGATTTTTTGACCCGTTAAAAAGATCAAAACACGAAACTGCAACATCTCTTACATCTTTGATTTTTGGCATAGCATTTTCTCTTTCGGTTGGTATGATTTTTGATAAATTTGATAAAGCCAATAATATCTTATCAGGTTTTATATTTTTGCTGATTTTTATGGCTATAATAGATATATTTAATATTATAACAGCTGTTATGATGAAGGGAACATATCAAAAAGAAGATGTGAAAAAAGAAAACTTTTTTGAGACGGTTAAAATCGCAATGACAAGTAAGGGCTCAAAAAGTATGCTTATGTTTCTTGTGATAAGAGGCGTAGGTACGGGCATTTCATTGGGATTTTTTGGTACATACAAAATAAACGAACTTTCGCTTTCGGTCTCACAAATACAGATGGTAAATATTATAGGATGGGTTGTCACAATCTTAACTGCATTTAGTTTTGCCAAATGGGCGGACAGACAGAAAAATTATACAAAAGCTGCAGAGCTTGGCACGATTACAACTATGATTTGTTATTCTTCGGCGATATTTATGATGCCCGAGACAGCATGGCTTGTTGTAGTATTTCAATTGCTTAGTGAAATATCATCAATCACAATTTACCAAGGCCCCCTTTATTATGATATAGTAGGTCCTGAAAGACTGGTTGAGTCTATGGCGGTAAATGGAATTATATGTAATGCAGTTGTATTTATAGCGGCACTTTTTGGCGCGGAAATTTTAAAAGCTGTTCAGGCAAACGAAAATATGATTTTTGGTATCAGAATTTATGGTCAGCAACTTCTGGCTTTAATAAGTACAATAATTCTTTTTATAGACCATATATATTTAAAGAAAGTTGTGCAGAAACAAAAAATAATGAGACCATAAAAAGAGCCGACAGGCTCTTTTTTAGTTATGTTTTTCAAAATACTGATACACTCGGCAGGGGAGCATTCCGTTATAAAGCTTTCGGGTTTTCTGCGCTTTCTTTCCGAAATCTCTTTCAAATTCATCGCTTGATGCCAAGATAAATGCAGACCATGAGTGAAGAGACAAAAACTTTTTCCCGAAGTCTTTATATAGCTTTTTACATTCGTCTTCTGAAAGTAGTCTCTCGCCATACGGCGGATTTGTAATTATTGTTCCGCCTTTTTTATCGGGCGTAAATTCTTTGGCATCACCCAAAACAACCTTTATATATTCACTGACTCCTGCTTTCTTTGCGTTTTCCTTTATGAGAGTTACACATTCGGGGTCAATATCGACTGCGGTAATATCAAGTGGCACATCCTTTTCTTTGGACATGGCTTCTTTTTTTAATTCTTCAAAAAGTGTTTTCGGCACAAAGTCATAGTTTTCAAAAAGAAAATGTCTTTTTAAACCGGGTGCTATATTTCTTTTAATCATTGCAGCCTCGATTACGATTGTTCCAGAGCCTGCAAAGGGGTCTAAAAGTGCATCTTCGTATCTCCAGCGGCTAAGATAAACTAAAGCTGCTGCCAAGGTTTCACGAAGCGGTGCGGCATTAGACTCGGCTCTGTATCCTCGTTTATGAAGTCCTTCGCCCGTTGTGTCGATTGATACGGTAACTCTGTCTTTAAAGAGTGAAAATCTGATTTCGTAGGTTTCTCCCGTTTCTTCCAAATGCGAAATGCCGTACCTTTTACCAAGTGCATCGGCAATCGCTTTTTTTGTTATCGCACGGCAACGGGGCGAGCTTGAAAGCTTTGATTTTAAACAATGCCCCGAAATTGAAAGACGAGCGTCTTCGGGCAGGAAATCGCCCCAGGGAGCATTAAATATGCCTTGATAAAAGGCATCAAAATCTGTCGCTTCAAATTCTGCCATTTTAATTAAAACTCTTTCTCCCGTTCTTATCCAGAGATTAGCATTTATTAAGTCCTTAACAGTGCCAGTAAAAGAAACTCTTCCGTCTTCAGCTTTTGTGTTTTCGATTCCGAGCCATTTTAGCTCTCTTGACAAAAATGATTCCACACCGAAAAGGCAGGGGATTATCATCTCAAATTCCATTTTTTCTGTCCTTTCATATCTTTTGTAAAAATATAGTCAATTCTTAAAAGTTCTGGGTTTGCGTCGAGTACTGTAATAGGGTACTCTTCACCGATTTTATAGGTTTTTCCCGTCCGCCTGCCGTAAATCATCATACGGTCTTTGTCAAAAATATAATAGTCTCCCTTTACGTTTTCGAGTCTAATCATACCTTCTATACCGTCTTCGGTTTCAAGATAAATTCCGTAATCGGTAAGCGATGTGATGGTGGCAGAAAATTCTTCGCCGATATGCTCTTTCATATAAAGAACCTTTAAAAGTTTCTCTG
>JAZNQG010000134.1:0-3741 GCA_045590035.1 Clostridia bacterium | reverse complement strand
GCCAGAGAAGCCTTGGAAGCGGCGCTTTCAAACTTTGAAGGCACAATTTTGGCGGTAAGTCATGACAGATACTTTGTAAACCGTTTAGCAACGAGAATTGTCTATATGGAAAAGGACAGGGTTTCGTCATTTGCGGGAGATTATGACTATTTTTTAGAAAAATTCTCCGAAAAACAGGAAACAAAAAAAGACTCCCCCAAAGAAGATCAAAAAAATGACTATAAGGCAAGAAAACAGGAAGCCGCAAGGAAAAGAAAGCTAGAAAATGATTTAAAAAAAGCGGAAGAAAAAATTGCATCCTTAGAAAACGAAATCGAAAGCCTTAATAATATTCTTGTCTCGGACGAAATCGCAACCGATTATATAAAGGCGGCGGAAATTTCCGATAAAATCACCGCTTTACAAAAAGAGCTTGATGAAACTTATGCCGTCTGGGACTCTTTAATGGCAGAAAATTAAAAAGAGCTGTTTTTAAAACAGCTCTTTTTACATGTTTTATCTCTTTAAAAGTACATCTTTTTCATACTTTCTGACTTCGTCAAGCCACGAAAGACCTACGCCCTTGCCTGTCTTATCACAATAGTAATCCCAAACCAATGAGAAGGGAGCAGCTTTAAATTCCTGAGAAACGGCAAGTCTTCCTGAAACATCGCCGTCAGCCTCTAACTTCTTCATAAGCTCTGTCGGCTGCAAGAGTGCATAAAGCATAGCTTTTCTTGTATTTCTCATACCGATTGCCCATGCAGCAATTCTGTTGATTGAAGCATCAAAGAAGTCTGTTGCAATATATGTATCCTGTAGTTTTCCAAGTCTTACAAGTTCTTCCATAATAGCCTTTGTTTCATCGTCAAATGCAACAACGTGGTCTGAATCCCATCTTACAGGACGTGAAACGTGCAAAAGAACGTGGTCAGAGAAAGCATATGTTGCACCTAATTTTGCAGATACAGTCTCTGTCGGATGGTAGTGACCTGTGTCAAGAGTTAAAATGATATGGTCTTCATTTTTGCTCATTACATAGCCCATGCAGAATTCGTGTGAGCCTGCAGTAAAGCTCTCAGCACCGATACCGAATACCTTTGATTCGATACCGTCCATAACGCCTTTAACATCCTTTGTAGCCTCAAAAATTTCGTCATAGCTCTTCTTTAACTGTGTTCTCGGAGTTAAAGTGTCAATGGGGAATTCCTTATCGCCATCGGGAGTCCAGTGGTTGATTACACATTCTTTTCCTGTTCTTTTGTAGAAATATTCACCGATTTTTCTGCATCTGATACCGTGCTCAACCCAGAATTTTCTTATATCTTCATCGGCTGATGAAAGTGTCGCCTTTTCACTCTTGGGATGTGAGAAATATGTGGGGTTAAAGTCAAGACCCAATCCCTTTTCTACCGCCCAGTCTGCCCACTTTTCAAAATGCTTAGGCTCAATTTCGTTTCTGTCTACAAACTCGTCAGCTTCCTGATAATTTGCGTGAACATTTACCTTTAAAGCGCCCGGGATAAACTCCATAGCCTTTTCGATATCGGCTCTTAATTCGTCAGCAGTAGTAGCTTTTCCGGGGTAGTTACCTGTTGTCTGGATACCGCCTGTTAAGCCGCCTTCCTTTTTCTCAAAGCCGCCAACGTCATCACCCTGCCAGCAGTGCATACTGATAGGAGTTTCGTCACAGATTTTAATCATTTCATCTACATCAATTCCGAACCCAGCGTAATATTCTTTCGCTAATTCATAGCCTTTTTTTACATCGTACATAACCCATATCTCCTTTGGATTTTTTTGTTTTTACTTTACAAGCTCATTATATACCAAGCAAAACCAAAAATCAACCAAAAATAATAAATTATTGTATCACTATTGATTTTCTGTAAAAATAGTAGTAAAATTATAGTATCTTCCACGAAAGGATATGGTAATTATGTCAAGAATAGAGACAAAATGCGTGCAGGAGGGCTACAAGCCAAAAAACGGCGAAGCAAGAGTTTTGCCGATTTACCAAAGCACAACATTTAAATATGATACATGCGATTATATGGGAAAGCTTTTTGATTTGGAGGCAGAAGGATATTTTTATACCCGTCTTGCAAACCCGACAGTAGGCTATGTTGAAGAAAAAATCGCAAAGCTTGAAGGCGGTGTAGCTGCTATGATGACTTCATCAGGTCAGGCGGCAAGTCTTTTGTCGGTTCTTACAATTATGAAAGAGGGCGACCATCTTCTCTGCTCTGCGGCAGTTTACGGCGGAACACTTAATTTGCTCGGCGTAACCTTAAAGAGAATGGGCATTGAAACTACATTTGTAAATCCCGATTTACCGTTAGAAGAACTTCAAAAGCTTATCCGTCCCGAAACACGTGCAGTATTCGGCGAAACAATCGCAAACCCCGCATTAAATGTACTTGATATTGAAAAGTTTGCTACATTGGCTCATTCAAATAACATCCCCTTAATCGTTGACAACACATTTGCAACTCCCGTGCTTTGCAGACCTATTGAGTTTGGTGCGGATATCGTTATCCACTCAACATCAAAGTATATGGACGGCCATGCAGTGAGCCTTGGCGGTGTAATTGTTGACAGCGGTAAGTTTGACTGGAAAGGCAGCGGAAAGTTCCCCGAATTTACCGAGCCTGACGACTCATATCACGGAGTTGTTTATACCGATAACTTTGGTCCTATGGCGTTTATCACAAAGGCAAGAGCGCAGCTTATGAGAGATTTAGGCTCTGCTCCGTCTCCGCAGAACGCATTTTTATTAAACTTAGGACTTGAAACCTTGCACCTTCGTATGAAGCAGCATTCGGAAAATGCCCTGAAGGTCGCAACATTCTTAAAAAATGACAAACGAGTTGCATGGGTTGATTATCCGGGACTTCCCGATTCAAAGTATGCCGATTTGGTCAAAAAATATCTTCCCAATGGCACATCGGGTGTAATTTCTTTCGGTGTTAAGGGCGGAAGAGAAGCGGCAAAGAGAGTTTTAGACAACTGCAAGCTCTGTGCAATCGTAACACACGTTGCAGATGCAAGAACCTGTGCGCTCCATCCTGCAAGCACAACTCACCGTCAGTTAACAGACGAACAGTTAAAAGAAGGCGGAATCGGTTCTGATTTGGTAAGACTTTCTGTTGGTATTGAAAACGCCGCAGACATAATTGAAGATTTGGATCAGGCTTTAAACAATGCATAATCTGTGTTCCGATAAAATGCACAGACCACAAAAAGCATAACAGATTTTCTGTATGCTTTTTTGTTATGAACTCACTTCGCCACTCGGAGTACAAATGTACGCCGTCGGGTAAACAAAAGCAAGGCAATGCCTCGCTTTTGCTCGAGCAGTCCATTCTGCACTATTTTCTCGGAACACTTAAGATATATTCTTTTATTATATTTAATCATTTTACAGGTGATAATATGCCAAACGAAGAAAAACTTAAAAATTTACTCCCCGACTTTTCTGTAACCGTTTTAGACACGGTAGATTCTACAAACAGTTACTTAAAAAGACTTTCTCCAAAAATCAAGTCTTTAGTTGTAGCACGCCATCAGAAAAAGGGTCGTGGTCGGCAGGGAAAAAGCTTTTATTCTCCGAAAGATACGGGGATTTATATGAGTTTATTTTTACCCATTGAGCCGTTTTCGCTTTTAACTCCGACGGTTGCCGTTTCGGTGTGCGATGTTTTGGGTAGGATTTCCGAAAATCCAGCAAAAATCAAGTGGGTAAACGATATTTTTGTGTCC
>JAZNQG010000133.1:0-4325 GCA_045590035.1 Clostridia bacterium | reverse complement strand
GCATTATTTGTCTTAAAACAAAGACCGAAAGCATCGCTTGTTACATTTGGTCTTGATTCATAAATTATGCCTATTACACCAATAGGAACTCTGACCTTAGAAATTTTAAGTCCGTTTGGACGACTGGTTTCCTTTATAATTTCTCCGACAGGGTCGGGAAGCTTTGAAACATCCAAAAGCCCTGATGCCATTGATTCAATACGTTCATTATTTAATGTGAGTCTGTCAATTAAAGAGTCTTTTATACCTTTTGCCTTGGCGTTTTCAATATCTTTTTTGTTTTCTGTTAAAATATAATCCTTGTTTTTAATCAAAGCTTCGGATACGGATATAAGAGCCTTGTTCTTATCATCCTTTGAAAGCTTTGAGAGTGCTGTCTTAGCTATTTTTGCCCTTTTTCCTATATTTTCCAAGTATTCCATTTTGTTTCACCTTCTTAGTCACTGATTTTTACAGTAGAAGTATCCTTGTCCCATTCGACATTTTTGCCTAAATGGTCCATTATAAATCTTAACGGCACCATAATTCTCTGGTTTTTGACTTCTGCTTTAACTTCCATCAAAACTTCATTTTCGCCGACATATGCTAATGAAGAATCAGGCTTTACCGCGATTATTTTAGTATCAGTATCAGATATGGAAATAAAAGCGGTTTTTGATTCATTGTCCCAACTGACATATGCACCTGCTTTTTCAAATATTCCCCTTAATGGAACCATAATTCTTTCATCTTTTGCATACGGCTCTGAATCAAACTCTATCTTTTCATTATTATATAGTATAGAATAATTATTAGCAAATGCAATATTTGAAGTAATAATACTAAACAATAGAAATGTTAAAACTATTCTTTTTCTCAAGTAAATCATACTGCCTTTCAGGTAAAATTTATTACATTATAACAAATATTTATTTTCTTTTCAAGTGGCGAATGGCTAAATGGTTTATTTTATAAAAAAATATATTAAAAACCTTGACAAAGCAACAGTCAAAATGTTAAAATAAGTAGAAATATAAAAAAGGAGCAGATATTATGGAAATGTTAAGAATAACAGTCAACAGAATACACCGTGATATTTGCTTTTCCATTTACAATTTTAGACGATGATTAAGTGTTTATTGCATTTATCATTGTCTTTTTTTTGAAATGTTATAAGGAGGAGATATAATTGAAAGCACATTTGATTTTAGAAAACGGTATGCGTTTTTCAGGTGAAATGTTTGGTGCCGAGAAAGAAGTCTTTGGCGAAGTTGTGTTCTCAACAGGTATGGGCGGATATCAGGAAAGCCTTACAGACCCGTCGTTAGCCGGACAAATTTTAACTATGACATTCCCTGTTGTTGGTGCATATGGAATAAATTCTGAGGATATGGAGTCGGATAAGGCACATCTTAATGCTCTTATTGTAAGAGAAATCTGTGATTTTCCGTCAAATTTCAGAATGGAAAAGACTTTACCCGAGTTTTTAAAAGAACAGGGTGTAGTCGGAATTTCGGGGATTGACACAAGAGCCTTGACAAGAGTTCTTAGAAATAACGGTACTATGAAAGGCGCGGTTGTTTTAGGCGATGTTAATGAAAATGAAGTTATAGAAAAAATCAAGGCTTTTAAAGATACTTCTGTAACCGAAAATGTTTCAACTAAGGAAATTTATGAGTATTCTGCAGTCGGCGACAAGACTTGTGCAGTAATCGATCTTGGCACAAAGAAAAGTCTTCTTGAAAACATTAAATCAAGAGGTTATAAGGTTACAGTTTTCCCTTACAATGCAAAGGCAGATGAAATTATGTCTGTTTCTCCTGATGTTGTGTTTGTTACAAGCGGACCTGGAAACCCTGAAGACTTAAAGGATGCTGTAAATACATTAAAAGATATTATTGGCAAAGTTAAGGTGTCTGGCGTTTGCCTTGGTCATCTTGTTGTCGGTCTTGCGCTTGGATGTAAGGCAGAAAAAATGAAGTTCGGTCACCACGGCGAAAATCAGCCTGTAAAGGCAAGATGTTCGGGTAAGGTTTATATCACAACCCAGGGTCATACCTATAGCCTTACAGAGCTTCCCGAAGGTGTTGAACAGATATTTACAAATGTAAATGATGGAACATGCGAAGGTATTATTGCTAAGGACAAAAATGTAATTTCACTTCAGTTCCATCCCGAAGCAAATCCGGGTCCCAAGGAAACAGGATTTTTATTTGACGATTTATTAGGCAAGGAGGTAAAGTAAGATGCCACTCGATAAAAGTATTAAAAAGGTACTTGTAATAGGCTCAGGTCCTATTGTAATCGGTCAGGCAGCTGAATTTGACTATTCAGGAACTCAGGCCTGCCGTGCTATTAAAGAAGAGGGAATAGAAGTTTGTCTTGTAAACTCAAACCCTGCTACAATTATGACAGACAGAGGTATGGCATCAGAGACTTACATTGAGCCTTTGACAATTGAATATCTCGAAAAGGTTATTGAAAAGGAACGTCCTGACAGTGTTATTGCAGGTATGGGCGGTCAGACTGGTCTTAACTTAACCTGTGAGCTTTATGACAGGGGTATTTTAGATAAGTATAATATAAAGGTTATCGGTACTTCTATTGAATCAATCAAGGAAGGCGAAGACAGAGATAGCTTTAAGCAGCTTATGCAGCGCACAAATCAGCCGATTCCGCCAAGCAGAATTGTCACAAACCTTCAGGACGGTTTTGTGTTCGCTGAAGAAATCGGATACCCCGTTATCGTACGTCCTGCATATACACTCGGCGGTACCGGTGGCGGTATTGCGGAAAACAGAGAACAGTTAGAAGAAATCTTGTCACAGGGACTTCACTTGTCACGTGTCGGACAGGTTTTACTGGAAAAGTCAATTAAAGGCTGGAAGGAAATCGAGTTTGAAGTTATAAGAGACTCTGTAGGCAACTCAATCACTGTCTGCAGTATGGAAAATGTTGACCCTGTTGGCGTCCACACAGGCGACTCAATAGTTGTTGCACCTGCACTTACTTTGGCAGACAAAGAATATCAGATGCTAAGAACTGCAGCCTTGGATATCATCAACTCAATCGAAATCAAGGGCGGATGTAACGTTCAGTTTGCCCTAAATCCCGATAGCTTCGAATATGCAGTAATCGAGATTAACCCGAGAGTAAGTCGTTCATCTGCATTGGCATCAAAAGCGACAGGTTATCCTATTGCAAAAATTGCTGCCAAGATCGCACTCGGTTACACACTTGATGAAATCAAAAATGCAGTTACAGGCAAGACTTATGCCTGCTTTGAGCCGACAATCGACTATGTTGTTACAAAGATTCCAAAGTGGCCATTTGATAAGTTCTATGGCGCCAAGAGAAATCTTGGCACAAAAATGATGGCGACGGGCGAGGTTATGGCTATCGGCTCAACCTTTGAAGCATCACTTCTAAAGGGTGTAAGATCGCTTGAAATCGGTCAGTACACATTGGAGCACAAGGGTGTTAAGCACAGAACCAATGAAAGACTTATAAAAAAGGTCTCAACACCTGATGACGAAAGACTCTTTAACCTTGCAGAGCTTATAAGAAGGGGATATCCGATTGAGAAAATCCACGAAGATACTTTAATGGATATGTTCTTCCTTAAAAAGATCAAGAATATTGTTGACGCTGAAGAAAAGGTAAAGACAATGTCTTTATCCGATTTTGATGCTGATACAATGAGATACTATAAGAATATGGGATTTTCTGACCGTGGTCTTTCTCAGCTTTTGGGTGTATCTGTACCCGAAATCTACGAAAAGAGAAAAGAACTCGGAGTTATCCCGTCATACAAGATGGTTGATACCTGTGCAGGAGAATTTGAGGCAGTATCACCTTACTACTACTCAACATACGACCTTGACAATGAAGCAACACCGTCGGATAAGAAGAAGGTAATTGTTATAGGTTCAGGACCTATCAGAATCGGTCAGGGTATTGAGTTTGATTACTGTAGTGTTCACAGTGTATTTGCTTTAAAGAGAGCAGGTATCGAAACAATTACAATCAACAATAACCCCGAGACTGTATCAACCGACTTTGACACGTCCGACAAGCTCTATTTTGAGCCTTTGACAGAAGAGGATGTTTATAACATTATCACCTTGGAAAAGCCTGATGGTGTAATCTTACAGTTTGGCGGTCAGACAGCTATTAAGCTTGCAAACTTCCTAGACGAAATGAAGGTGCCCATTTTAGGTACTCAGCCTGAGCAGATTGATGAGGCTGAAGACAGAGAAAAGTTTGATGATATCTTGGAAAAATTAAACATCAAGCGTCCTAAGGGTAAGGCTGTATGGAGTGTAGAAGAGGGTATAAATGAAGCA